>JAZNEM010000034.1:0-16057 GCA_045588595.1 Eubacteriales bacterium | reverse complement strand
CCGCGCGAGGTCATTTCGTCCATAAATTTATCAAGCTTTGCAAAGTTCATGTCAAGACTCCCAAAATAAAATTCATATGCCTATATTATACAACATCATAGAGTAAATGTCAATTAAAAACAAAAAAACAGTTGGAGAAAATTCTCCAACTGTTGAAAAATTTACGCGTTGTCGTTCTGGTTAGCAGCCGCCTTACCTCCTACAAATCCCGCAAGCATAGCACCAATGTCTATGCCCGTTGACTCTTTCATGCCGTCAACGACCTGATTTGCGCTAAGCATGACGTCCTTAACGAGCTTTGTGGAGTTTCCATCGCCGTACATAACGATCTTATCGGTGCAGGCAAGAGGAGCAGCCGCATTTTTGACGACTTCGGGAAGAGCCTCAAGGTACATTTCAAGTACCGAAGCCTCGCCCATCTTCTTTTGAGCCTCTGCCTTTTTCTCAATAGCCTCTGCCTCAGCAAGACCCTTGGCGCGAATACCCTCAGCCTCTTGCTCCATAGCAAAGCGTTGAGCCTCTGCTTCTGCCTTGCGAGCCTCTGCCTGCTGGAGAGCAAGATATTTTTCCGCATCAGCCTCACGCTGTCTCTTGACCATTTCAGCCTCAGCCTCGTATTTCTTAGCTTCAGCCTCTTTTTGACGCTTGATAAGTTCAGCCTCAGCCTGCTGTTCTGCTTGATACTTCATAGCGTCCGCTTGCTTGCGGATCTCCGCGTCAAGCTGCTTTTCCTTGATAAGAATATTCTTTTCGGCAAGCTCTGCCTCTTTTTCACGGCGAGCGATGTCCGCGTTGACCTTCGTTACCTCGATGGTCTTACGCTGATTTTCTTGCTGTATAGAATATGCGGCATCTGCTTCCGCTTTCTTGGTATCTGCCTTTATCTGCATTTCTGCCTGTTGCACGGAGAGGTCTGCGTTCTGCTCGGCTATCTTCTTTTCAGCCTCGACCTTGATAGCGTTAGCCTCTTCCTGCGCGTTTGCCGTAGCGATAGCGATATCACGCTGTGCGTTAGCCTTTGCGATCTGTGCGTTCTTGCGGATCTGCTCAACGTTGTCGATACCCATGTTCTCAATAGTTCCCGCATCGTCCTTGAAATTCTGGATATTGAAGTTTACTACCTCGATACCGAGCTTTTCCATATCCGGAACGACGTTTTCGGTGATCTTCTTTGCGACACCCTGACGGTCTTGAACCATCTCTTTAAGTCCTACCGAGCCGACTATCTCACGCATATTACCCTCAAGAACTTGAGTGACAAGGCAAACGAGCTCATCCTGCCTTTTACCTAAAAGAGCCTCGGCAGCGCGCTGGAGAAGAACGGGATCGGACGAGACCTTGATGTTCGCAACGCCGTCTACTGTTACGTTGATAAATTCGTTTGTGGGAACAGCATCGGAGGTCTTTATGTCGACCTGCATTACGCGAAGCGAAAGCTTATCGACTCTCTCAAAAAAGGGAAGCCGCCAGCCCGCGCGTCCGATAAGTATGCGCTTTTTGCCAAGACCCGTTACGATATATGCGGTATCTGGCGGAGCTTTCAGATAGCCCGCAAAGAAAACGATAAGTAGAAGTCCGCCTACGATAGCGGCGACGATAAAAGCTGTGGTCATAATAGTACCTCCTGAAATTATGGTTTACACTTATATGATAATATAAAAATCACGTTTTGTCAATAGTTTTTTAAAAAACTTTTAAAATTTCTTATTTAGTAACTACTAAAAAGAATTTTTTTAGTGTGTAAAAAAACGGTCAAAAAATCACTGATTTTGAATTTTTTTGTTTTTTTCTATATTTTTTCAAAAAAATAATAAAAAATTTGAAAAAATTTTCGATTTGCTCTTGAAATTTTGAATTTATATGATACAATTATATATGTCGAAGATATCGACTATACCTACATAGGCGAACGAACAATTTTTTTAACGGAGGTTTTATCATGGCATACAAGATTTCTGATGAGTGCATCGCTTGTGGCGCATGCGCAGAGGCTTGCCCTGTAAGTGCTATCAAAGAGGGCGATTGCAAATATGAGATCAATGCAGACGAGTGCATTGAGTGTGGCGCTTGCGCAGAGGCTTGCCCTGTTGCCGCTCCCGCTGCTGAATAAGCTCGGACTATCCAAGTTTTTGGAATCAGGGCTGTTGCTTTTTGCAACAGCCCTTTGCTATTATACTAGAAGGAGGGAAAGAAGCGTGGCTATCGAGCTTTTTGAAGATGAGCGTCTTGACGAGGTCAACGAGGATATAAGGCTGATACAGAAAAAGGACGGACTTACGTTTGGGACAGATGCGTATCTGCTTGCCGCATTTATGAGGGGCGGCGCAAAACAGAGAGCGGCAGAGCTTGGAACGGGTACGGGAATAATATCCTTGCTTTGTGCCGCACGTAACAGATTTGCGCATATAGATGCCTTTGAGGTGCAAGAGGATTTTGCGTCGCTCGCAAAAAGAAACGTGACGATAAATCGACTTGATGACAAGATGACTGTTCATCAGGACGATGTTCGCAATATAAGCGCAAATAAGCTCGGATACGAGATAGACGTTGTCTTTACCAATCCGCCGTACATGCGGACAGACAGCGGTAAGCGCAATATTTCCGATCATAAATATATTGCAAGGCACGAGGTCTGCGGCGGAATATTTGATTTTTGTGCGGCAGCGGACAGACTTTTGAAGCACGGAGGTAAATTTTACTGTGTGTTCCGTCCCGATAGGTTATCGGAGCTTATGTGTGCTATGCATGAAAATCACCTTGAGCTCAAAAGAATGACCTTTGTTCACGCGGACAAGCGCTCAGAGCCATCTATGGTGCTTATAGAGGCTATAAAGCGAGGGGCGGCAGGAATGAGAGTAAGCGCGCCTATCTTTCTGTTTGAAGACGGCAAGCGCGAGCCGAGCAAACAGGCAAAGAAAATTTACGAGGGTATGGAGATAGAATGGAACATATAAAAAGAGTGCTCAGCTATACGCGAAGAGCCGTGGACGATTATGAAATGATAAAGCCAAACGACCGTATCGCCGTAGGCGTATCGGCGGGAAAGGATTCTCTGACACTTCTTTGCGCGCTTTCGGAGCTTCGCAGGTTTTACCCCGTGCCATTTGAACTTTGCGCTATCACGATAGATATGGGCTTTGAGGGAATGGATCTATCATGTGTAGAGTCACTTTGCAAAGAACTCAACGTTGAATATCACGTGATACCAACACAGATATCAAAGATAATATTTGACGTCAGAAAAGAGAAGAATCCCTGTTCTCTTTGCGCAAAAATGAGACGCGGAGCGCTTCATAGCGCGGCAAAGGAGCTTGGCTGCAATAAGGTAGCTCTCGGTCACCATTTTGATGACGTTGTAGAGACGTTTATGCTCAATTTGTTTTTTGAAGGGCGTCTCGGTTGTTTTCAGCCCGTAACCTATCTGTCACGCATGGATATAACGCTTATCCGCCCGATGATATATATGCCCGAAAAGGACGTAAGATATTTTGCTTCAAAAGCAGAGCTTCCTGTCGTAAGTTCTCCGTGCCCCGCGGATAAAAATACAGAGCGTGAGGAAATGAAACAACTGCTCTCAAAGCTTGAGCGTGAAAATAAGGGTTTGAGATACCGCATCTTCGGTGCGATACAGCGCGGAGAGATAGACGGTTTTAAAGTTATTGGGAAAATGCAGGGAATGAGATCTTATGAGGACAACGAGGACGAAGAGATATGACGGATATCTTGGCGGTAGTTGATATCTCAAGTGGTGGAAATGTCGTATCATTCGTTTGCAATACCAAAAAGAGTTCTGATGCAAATTATCTGCTTGATATAGTGCATGAGTTTGAAGATGAACTTAATAAAGCTCTGTTTTCTTATGAATTACGTCCTATACTTTTTAGCGATAAAGAAAATATTGCTTTCGTTTTGCCAAGCTTTACGGCATCATCGGGAATGTACCTCCTTGCCGTTCCCAACGTATCACAAAGAGCGGTGGCGTTTGCTCTCGAAAATGGATTCCTTGGAGACGTTTTGGTATTGGGAGAGCTTGCAGAGTTTGACCGCGCAAGTAAACGAATGCGAGAAGACGCAAAACTGCTTAGGGATTGGCTTTTGGGGCTTTACTTTTGTTTTGCTTTACGCGGTGAGAGTGACGATAGGAATTTCGATGAATTTTTGCGTTTGCGTATATCAAGCATAGCGGAGCATGTTGGTGTAAACACTAGAATAGTATCGTTAGGAGACGTAAGAGAAACCGAAAATTTTGATCTTGGGCTCTTTTCGGCTTTTGTTACTATAATGCTTATGCTCGCGCGAGAGTATTCTCGGGACGAGTCAGTGTTGGTAAGCATTAGTGAGGAGGGAAAAAGGTTATTTGTCAGCGTCGATTTTTCATTTGATGAGCAAGCCCCGCTTTACGACAGAGGAATGATTGCTTTTAAGGGAATGGTTGAGCGAAAGCGAGTGCTTTTTGAGACTGTTGAGAAAAATAATACAATATCGATAAGAATCTCTCCAATAATAGAGGATTGGTCTTTGCTTGAACTCAAAGTTCCCGATAATGATGAAATGGAATTTGAATTAACGTAAAAAAGACTTCGAATCATTTGATTCGAAGTCTTTTTTATTCAAATGTTTAAAATTTTAAGCAGCAGGTGCGGGAGCGGGAGCAACCACAGCGTATCCGTTTGCGATACCGTACTTTGCAATAGCGGAATCAGCGGGAGCGGTAAGTGTAAAGCCGTCTGCGCAAGAGTTGAATACGATCTTACCTATATTATCCTCGGTAACCTTACCGGCAGCGGTAGCTTTTACGAGCGCATCACAATCGTAGAATGCAGCATCTCCGATAGAAGTAACGGATTCGGGAATAGCTATCTCAGTAAGAGCATCGCAGTTCCAGAAAGCAGCGAAACCGATAGATTCAACCTTAGCGGGAATAGAGATATCCTTTATAGCAACACAGTCTTTGAAAGCACCGTCACCGATAGTAACGAGATTTTCGGACAATACAACCGTCTCAAGAGCGGAACAATCCTCAAACGCGCCTACGCCGATCTCTTTAACAGACTTGGGAAGCGTGATAGAAGTAATATACTTGCAACCGTAAAAAGCATGGTCGCCGATATATGTAATAGTTTCGGGAAGCTTTACAGATTTGATGTAAGCACCTGTGTTATGGAAAGCGTTGTCAGCTATACCTACGACGTCACGTCCTTCGATCTCGGCAGGTACTTCGATATCTACAAGATCGGTGTTGGAACGAACGAGACCGGTAATCTCAAAAAGTCCGTTTTCACTGTTGATTCCGTAAGTAAGGTTGTTGTATACCAATTCTTCAGCAGCAACGTAGACTTCATCATTCTGATTTCCAACGTTTGTTTCATCTTTCTTTGAGCAAGCAGCAAAGCTTACGAGCATCAAACTTGCAAGAGCAAGCGACAATATTTTTTTCATCAGGGTAACCTCCGATATAAATTTATGCTACACAATATTATACCTCAAAATTTTGCCGTTGTCAATATAAAAAATGATATAAGCGAGAATATTTTTGTAAAAAATGAAGATTTTGCGCTTTTTTGATTCGTATTACGCGGTTTTTTTACTTGACATAGCCTCTGATAGAATGTTATAATAATGTTGTAAAAATAAAAAACAGAGCGAGGTGAGACAGAAATTGAATACGAATGCCGATATAAAAAAGCTATACGGTGTGGGAGAGGTAAAGGCAAAGGCGTATGCTCGAATGGGCGTGCATACGGTCGGAGATCTGCTTGAGCATTATCCGAGAGGATATGAAAACAGAGGAGACGTTATTCTTCTCTCTGAAGCAGACGGTATGGGAAAGAGCGCTCATATACTTACCGTCGCTACCGAGCCTAAAAGCGTACGCTTGAAAAATCGAATGTCGCTTCTCAAATTTCGCGCATATGACGATAGCGGAGTGTGCGATATCACGTTTTTTAATCAGGATTTTTTGAAGAATAGCTTTCCGATAGGCTCGTCCTTCCGTTTTTACGGAAAGGTTGAAAGAGTAGGTAAACGTTATTCAATGACGTCTCCGGCGTATGAAGCGTGGACAGAGGAAGCCTCACTTCCTCCTCTCGTGCCCGTATATCCTCTGACCGAGGGAATATCTCAAAAGCAGATAGCAAAGGATATGAGATCGGCTCTTATCGTGGCTACTTATGCCGATAACGAAGACGATCCGCTTCCGTCGGAGATAAGACACAGACACTCACTTTGTACGCATTCATTCGCAATAAAAAATATACATTCCCCCGATAACTTCTCGTCACTCGCGGCGGCCAAGAAAAGACTTATCTTTGATGAATTTTTCACTTTTGCGCTCGGACTTGGACTTGCTGGCGGGAAAAGCGCACCTCCACCCGCGTATCCATGCGAAAATAACGATATTACACCGCTTTTAAAGCTCTTGCCTTATGAGCTGACGGGCGCGCAAAAGCGAACGATAAAAGAGATATCATATGACATGAGCCGACCGTACGCCATGAGCCGAATGGTAGTTGGTGACGTTGGCTGCGGAAAGACTGTATGCGCTGCGGCAGCTATACTTATTGCGGTACAGAGCGGAAAGCAGGCGGCTCTCATGACTCCAACAGAGATACTCGCGCGTCAGCATTACGCAGACCTTAAGAATTGGTTCGACGCGCTTGGAATACGTGTTTCTCTTCTTGTCGGAGCACTTGGCGCGGCGGAGAAACGCAGAGTACATTCATCTCTTTGCGAGTCAGACCCGCAAAGGAGGACCGACGTTGTTATAGGTACGCAGGCGTTGATCAGCGATGGCGTTGAATTTTTTGATCTCGGACTTGTTGTGGCAGACGAACAGCACCGTTTCGGTGTAGGACAACGAGCAATGCTTGCCTCTAAAGGTGAAATGACGCATACTCTTGTTATGAGCGCGACCCCGATCCCTCGCTCTCTCGCGCTTTCTGTATACGGCGACCTTGACGTATCAAGAATCGACGAAATGCCCGCGGGACGCCAAAGGGTAGATACATTTGTAGTTGACGAGAGCTATCGTGAAAGACTTAACGGTTTTATCCGAAAGCAGACCGACGAGGGCGGACAGGTATATGTCGTTTGTCCCGCTGTTGAGGAGATAGAGGACGAAGAGACCGACCTTTCGCTCGGAGATATCGACGACAACGGAGAGATACGCGAAAAGGGAACACCGCTAAAATCTGCTGTTGAGTTTTCGGACGAGCTTGCAAAAACCTTTCCCGACCTGAATGTCGCATTTTTGCACGGAAAGATGAAAAGTAAGGACAAGGACGCGATAATGCAGTCCTTTGCAAACGGAGAGGTACAGATACTCGTTTCCACTACGGTTATCGAGGTAGGAGTGAACGTTCCGAACGCATCTCTTATGATAGTGGAAAACGCCGACAGATTCGGTCTTTCACAGCTTCACCAATTGAGAGGTCGTGTCGGACGAGGCTCGCGTAGATCTTACTGTGTGCTCGTTTCGGATTTTGCCAAAAAAGAGGGAAAAGCGAACGAGAGACTTAAGATAATGAAAAACTCGTACGACGGCTACGATATAGCGGAGCGAGACCTTGCTATGCGAGGTCCCGGTGACTTTCTTCGAGGAACGGCAGACGGTGGAGTGAGACAGAGCGGCGGAGTTAAATTCAAGCTTGCCGAGCTTTGCGAGGACACGGGACTTTTGAGCGCGGCTTTTGACGAAGCAAGAGCGCTTCTCGCGACCGACCCCGAGCTTGCGGAACATTCCGCGCTTTGCGGTATCGTGAAACGGACATTTACTCTTGACAAAGGAACTGTAAACTAAAATGTAATAAAAACTCTCCGTATGCGTATTATTTATATAATAACGTTTACGGAGAGTATTTTTATGAAAACTGTTAAGATAGAAAAAAATGAACGCTTTACATATGAAGGCGTTGAGGTACTTCGTTGCCGTATATGTCTCGAATATCCCGACGAAAAAAGTGAGATAGCGTCTTTTTATCAAAAATGCGCGGAAAACGCGTATGAGTTTGTCAAAAGCACTCTTTTGCCGATGGCAAATGAAGCTTACGAAAACGATACCGACGAGCGAAAACGTTTTAGATTTGCGCCGTTCAGATATCAACTCATGGGAACGGTAACGCTTGACACAGAGTATTTTTCTCAAAGGCTTGACGTTGCTCTTTCACGGAACGGAGAGATACTTGACAGCTTTACGGACGGACAAATATTTGATACTGAAAGGGAAACGCTCGTTCCCAAAAATGTTGTTTTGCGAAATTTGGGCTTTTTGCGTGACAAACGTGTAAAGAAAGCGGAAAGTGTTCTGCTTTCTTTCGACGGGATATCTGTTTTGAAAAAAGGAAAGTGGGAAAGGATCCGAAAAGTAACGTGACGTTTTTCGATTAAAACGGATCGCACAAAAGTATTACCGAAGCGATCCCCAATACAAGTCCGCACCATTGCTTTGCAGTTAAGCGTTCCTTGAAAAATATTATCGCGCATACGGTAACGAGAACAAGGCCTCCGCCGTTTACTATCGGGAAGAAAACGGCACTGGGTAAAACGCCTGAAAGATAGAGATTTAGCTTGTGATTTATTGCAGATCCCGCACCGCAGACAAGTATCATAAAGATAAGAGACGGAGTGAACGTGTATCTTTCCGTTGAGTTTGTGGGGATTTCCTTTTTTGAGCGTTTAGAAACGATCAAAATGAAAGCGCTTATCAAAGAATATATAAGAGAGGTTGCAAAAGCAATGACCAAAAATGCGTTAAGTTCGTTTGAATGTGAGGAGCTTTGATGCCATTTTTGCATAACTCCGATAAATCCGTTGAAAACAAATGCGATTCCGCAAAGTATCAACCATCGAGCAGAAGCTTTTTTGCCACCCGTGTCTTTATTCACCGAAAGCACAAGACAACCTATAAGCAAAGCTATACCGACTATCTGTATAGGTGTTATTGATTCTTTCCATATTATTGCTCCCGATAGCGTCGGAATAAGCGTTGACAGAGAAATGATCACCGACGTATAGGACAAAGGACCTGTTTCGATCGCTTGAAGATTTGCGACATGCTGAATGGCAACAACAAGACCGAAAATTACGCTGAGTATTAAGGTAAAAACAGATGCGGAAATATTAGCCCCGCTCCAAGCCAAAAGAACGATAGCGGATACGAGCGAAACCCCCGCGTTGAAAATATGCCTCGAAAGCATCGTTTCGCATCCCTGATTTGAAAAAACTTTTCTGAAAAGACTTCCCGCAAGGGCGGCAGCCATAGATATGGATAGTATAGCGTAATTGTTCATTATTTTACCTCAATTCTCAAAAGCTTTGCGGTGCGAGGTTTATCAAACGAAATAACTAAGCCGTTTTTGATAGCATCTGAGCCTTTCTTGATAATAATTTCCTTTGTATCCTCATCGGTCAAGACGTATGTTTTTTCTGCCTCTGCAAAAGGAAGACGAACGGTCAATTCATTCATTTCGCAATTTTCTTGTCTGAATGCAAGGAGTATTCCCGTATCATCCGTATCGTCGTGATAGCAAAAAGCACTCATGCCTGTAGTATCATCGCGATAGTGCCAAGGAGTGAGAACGTAAAAATCCTTAATAAGATATCGATTTATACTCTTCCATTCGTTAAGACCAAATCGAAGCATGTCAAAATCCATATCGGGATCTTGAACGTATTGAGAATCGACGTTTAAAACAGGAAGATATGATGCGCGCCAAACGTATGCGTCGCTTATGCCGGTTGCGTCAAGCTGACCGACCTTTTCCTTTGTGTTCGCGCCGCAACACGGTATCCACTTGTTGAACGAGGAGGTCATTGAAAGGCGAAGAGAGGTCGACGTGCGGTCGCTGTCGCTTCGAAGCAGGGGAATACCTCTGCGCAGAGATTCGAGGTCGTTTCTGCCTCCGCCCGAGGCGCATGAATCGACAAAAGCGCAGCCTCCGTAAGAGCTTGTGCATTCTATTATCCTATCCCACAATCTGTAATGCGCATCGATAAATTTGCATTCTGAAATGCCTCGTCTGTCCTCACCCTCTGCTTCGTCAAGCGAGGGCCATATAAGTCCCGGATTGAAATTATTATCCTCACGGTACATCTCGACCTTGTTTTCACGCAGCGTTTTGCATATTCTGTTTAAAGTCCATTCAAAACATTCCGGATTGCCGATATTGTTCGCGATCTTGTAATGATCGGGTATATTGCGATGTGTTGGAAGATCGGATCTTATTGCCCACTCGCGCTTGTATCCGTGATGTTTTACGAGATCGTCAACGTGGGTTATTCGTTCGGGTTCAAACCACATAAGCGTTTTCATGCCATTTTCTCTTGCAAAATCGGTCGATTCAAGGAAGGTCTTATCGGGCCATTTTAATGGATCAAGCTCCCAAGTACCGATGGAATTCCACCAATCCCATTCTGCGCTCGTTCCGTCGGGAAAGGGATACCAACCGGCGTCAAACCAACGGAAGTCGACCTTTACGTCTTCCGTGATCATCTTTTCGAGAGAGGGACGCCACGTTGTATAGTCTTCTGAAATACTTCCGTCATAGTTAGGCTTTCCCGTATCGGACGCAAGACAAGCGGTAGAGAAAGGAGTTATCGCGCTGCCATTGCCGTCATCCTTGGGCATGTTGTGCTCGACAAACCACCGTCTCCAGAAGTTTGTGGCAAAATGTTCGTCACGGATAGTGTATGGCGCGATAACGAATAGCGCGGAACGTATTTTTTCTCCCGCATGAAGCTTTGTATTCAGATTATTTACCGAGCGAAGCGAGCATCTTGTGCGCTCTCCGTCAAAATCGAACGATGCAGACCAAGTACCTGCCCAACCGATCGCAAGCATACAACCGCCGCTTCCATATTCGAGATTAAAATAAGGAAAATTTACATGAGTAGCTCGTCCGCTATCGGAGGAGAAGCTTACGGGCATAAGTGATAGTTCATGGGTATAGGGGGAATAAGCGTTTACGTGGTCTCCCATTATTCCTTTTAGGACGGGGCGTTCTCCTTCAAACTCAATCGTTGTTTTTGTATTAGATATGACTTCGCTGTCGCGCTCCCCGTTATTTTCAAAGCCTACCGTCCATTCCGTAACGCCGTAATCAAAATAGTGCGTAAGCTTTAGAGTAGCTTCAAGCTCCTCGGAGTATAAAAAACGCCATTCGACAGTTTCTTTTTCTCCGCTTTTTGTTATGTTTTTGCTTTTAGTGCTGAAAAAGTTTTCTGAGAATCCCGAAAAATGATTTTTACCGTAGCAAAATTCAAATGGAAGCTTTGACGTATCCTTTACGATAGAATAATAGAAATCGTCGGAACGTTCGTTTTTGAAAAAATATTTCATAAAGATCTCCTTTTGTATTGACTTTTGATTTTATTTCGGTTATAATGATACCATAAAAATATTCATATTTATATTTAAATTTGCTCAAAAAATATGAATTTTCAATCATCGAGAGGAGAAAGATGAAGCAACAGCTTGTACTTGACCGTTTGGCAGTTTCTTTGGGAGAAACCAAATATTATATCAGATACAGAAAGGATTATATCGATCCTAATGATCCGAGAATTGACGGATCGCATATCCACGATTGTTACGAGATATACTTTAACGTTTCGGGAGACGTTTCATTTTTTGTGAACAACAAGCTATATCCTATAAAGAAAGGTGACGTTATTTTTACGCGTGGAGGCGAGGTCCATTTTTGCGTATACAACAGACCCACACTACACGAGCATTTTTGCGTTTGGATAAAGGCGGACGAGAATTCCGCTGTTAAGAAATTTATCGAAAAAAATTTAAAAAAGAATTTTATATCATGCGGAGATCTTGGCGAGGATATATCAAATTTACTTTTTAAAATGAATAATGTTCCGTCAAGTGACGATAGATTTGAGGATACCGTAAATTTGTTGCGGTTATTGATCTTGATCTCGGAAAGAAGAGAGAAGCAAACACCACCGCCCCCATCTATTTTACCAATAGAGTTACAAAGGATAGTTGATGATATAAGTGAGAATTTTGCCGAGATAAGCGGAGTAAACGATATTTTAAAACGGCATTATATAAGTCAAGCGACCTTGAATCGCCGTTTCCGAAAATATATGCAAATATCTCCCCGCGCCTTTCTTGAAGATAAAAAGCTTGCATATGCAAGACAGCTTTTGTTGTGCGGTGCATCCGTAACAGATGCTTGCTTTAATGCGGGATTTTCTGATTGTTCTCGGTTTATTACTGTTTTTAAACGTAAATTCGGAGAAACTCCGCATAAATATAAAAGTAAATAATACTTTTAATTATAATTTTATGAAGAAAATTTTAAGCGTATCAAGTCTTTTTCGGACGCTTCAAAGCTTGCTTGATGAAGCTTTGAAGCTTTATTTTGACGGTATATCTGTTTTGAAAAAAGGAAAATGGGAAAAGGTAAAGACCTGATATTTTTTTATCCGCATTGACAAAGATAAAAAGGTGTGCTATAATTTAATCTATCAATTATAGTTCGGAGGATAAAAATGATAACCTTATATGAAGAAAAGTTCGGATTTTCAAAGGAAGCGTCGGACTGTTTTGATGAAAATTTTGAGCGTATCAAATCGATTTCGGGTGCTGTGGAACTGCTTGATGAAGCTTTGAAGCTTTATTTTGACGGCGACACCGCGAGTGTAGAGAATATACTTTGTCGTGTATCCGAAGAAAGCGGAGTACATAGATTTACGCTCGATATGATATTTCTTTTGCGAGGACTTGAGCCTTTGAACTTGATATACAAGCAAGAGGGGTACAGCGAAGAGCTTTTTGTCGACACCATGCGCGACCTTGAGTATAAATTGCGCGAGTGCCGTCAGGTCTACGGTGTATGGGGTACTTTCGTATTCTACTGGTATCACAGATTTTTCACAAGAGATCTTTTCGCGCTCGGACGTTTGCAATACCACCGCAGACCCTTTCCGCTCGAGGATTACAAGGGAATACTTCACAAGGACGATACGGTTTATTCATGTCACATACCCGCATGCGGACCTCTGCGTACCGATGATGTAATGGATTCGCTGAAGAGAGCATATGAGTTTTTCAAGGACGAGTTGCGCGACGGCATTTTGCCCGTGTATTGCAGCTCTTGGCTTCTTTATCCGACCCACGCGGAGCTGTTGTTCCCTGAGGGCTCGAATCTAAAGAAGTTTTACGAGCTTTTCGATATAGTAGAACACAAAGCCAACCCAAGAAACAGCGACTTTTTCAGAATGTTCGGCGTTCATTATTCCTATGAGGTCCTCAAAAATGTTGAAGCCGACACTACCTTGAAAAGAAATTTCAAGGAGTATCTGCTTAAAGGTAATTGTATGGGAACTGCGCGCGGTATTATACTGTTTGACGGTGAGAAGATAATTTCAAATCATAAATAAAAAAGTCTGTCTCAAAAGAATTTTGCGTTAAATCGAAAATATCATTTTTTGAAATAATAATGTATTTACTTAAATAAAAAATTAAGCTATAATTTTTTATAACAAAAACTCTATCGGAGGTGTAAAAAATGAACAGATTTGAGTTTAAAAGCGGTTGCGAAGTTTTTCACGGACAGAATCACAGTACCCAAAGACTTTACAGAAACGCTAACAAGGGTTTCTTTGAGCAGAACGTAAAAGCTCTTCGCGAAGCGGGTTATTCAGAATATTATAATGAAGAAATGAACGGAAATACCTTTTGCGGATATGAGAAGGACGGACACGCGGTAACAGTGCAGTATATGCCGTTTGCCAACGAGGTTCGCATGATAGAAGAGCCGTATACGGAAATTCCTTATTATCCGTTACCCAAGGAGGCTGTATGTAAGCCTAAGATGACACAGATAGGCTTTGATTTCAGAGCGAATTTTACGGGACTTGACTACCACAATTCCTTTAACGTAAAATCAAAGCACGCCTGCGGAATGTCGTTTGTATTTACGCTTACGGACGGAAGCTATATCGTTCTTGACGGCGGTGCTAACTGTACTGACGTTTGCGCGTCTACAGATCATCTTTTTAACTATCTCAAGGAAAACAATCAGAGAAAAGACGGAAAGATAGTTATTGCGGCATGGTTCATTACGCATTTTCATTGGGATCATATGCGCAATTTCGAGCGTTTGAGCATTCTCTACGGAAAAGAGATAGAGATAAAGAATTTTATCTGCAATCATTATGAATTTTGGGCATTTATGCACTATAAAAAAGACGAGCATAAAGATGGTATAGATGTTATAAATTTCATTTTTGAAAAGCATTATGACAAAAAGCCGAATATTCATACCGTACGTTGCGGACAGAAAATGCAGATAGGCTGCGTTGAGGTACAGACATTGTTTACTCACGATCAGAATTGTACCGTAACGGAGGACGGAAGAGTTATCGATTCCAGATCTTTGGACGGAAATATCGGAAGTTCCGTTTATATGTTTACGATAAAGCAGGACGGAGCAAAGGACATAAAGATAGCCTTTCCCGGAGATCTCTATTCCGAGGCGGTTGACACGGCTATCGCATACTGTAAGGATAAGCTCGTGTGTGACATGGTTCAAGTTCCTCACCACGGATACAGCAACGCGGGTAACAGAGCGTTCGCGGCGGCGATGGGCGGAGCATCGCACATACTGTTTACGCATCACTATTACCATTGGATAGATAATCCGAAGATAGTCGGAAGCGGCGGCGCATACGACTGGTTTCACGACGTATGCCCCGATATGAAGATATATCCGCAGTGCGACCCCGATGAAACGCAGCTCGACTGGCACTTTACCTTTGACGGCGGAGAAATAAAAGTAGAAAAGGAAAGAGTGGAAAGCAAGCGCGCATTGCTTTGACGCTTTTCAATAATAAGAAAAAACGCGGCGGTCATGTGACCGCCGTGTGCTTTTTTGGTATTAGTTTTCTGTGATTATCTTTATTCCGCTTTCGCGGTAAAGAGTCTTTAATTCTTCATTTAATCCGCCGTCGGAGATGTATTTGTATTCGGGCTTCATATCACAGAGCTTCATAAGCGCGCGCTTTTCGAATTTACTGTTATCTGCAAGAATATGAACGCTGTCCGCGATATCGATAAGCTTTTTCTGTACCATACATAGATCGGGGTGGTAATCGCAAACTCCGTGTTCAAGAGCGACGGATGAAGGACAGATAAAGCTTTTCTCAACGTGTATTTTGTCTAACATTTCAATAGTCAGCATGCCGTAAAAAGCGTTTTCGTTTTTCATATAGTGTCCCGCGCAGAGAAGTATATCAAAGTTTTTGTGGTCACGTAATATCTGGAATACGTCAAGAGAGTGTGTGACTATTGTAAGACTCTCAAAGTTTTTCTTTAGAGCCTCGGCAAAAAACATTGCGGTACTACCCGAATCCACCGCGATAAAATCGCCTTCCTTTACCATGGTAACGGCAATGTTTGCAAGAGCGGTCTTTTCTTCTTCTTTGTTTCGGTGACGTTGCTGGAGTTCAACGAAAGGCTTCATGTCGCCTATCCTTATAGCTCCGCCGTGTACTCGCTTTAGTTGATTTTGCTTTTCCATTTCCAAAAGATCTCGGCGTATGGTCTCAATAGAAACCCCGAATTTTTTTACAAGATTTGACGTTGAAACAGCATCGTTCTTACATATCATTTCATAAATTTTAGCTTGACGTTCGGTTGCAAACATTTCCACACCTCCATCTTTTTTCGCATTATAACACACAAATATAACTTTGTCAATAAGTCTTAAAAAATATGTTATACGGTGTGTCGAACCTCAATATTGAATTTTATTGAAAAAATACAACTTTTTTCTATTGCTTTTTTCGAAATTTTATGATTTAATTATATTGTAGATAAAAATTAAAATTTGGGTGAGATATGAAAATAATTACTTTGACTTTGAATCCCGCATTTGATATCCATTGTTACGCGGAAAATTTTTTGCCGTTTCACGAAAATCTCGCAGAGATAACCGACCGACAGGCAGGAGGCAAGGGTGTGAATATTTCACGCGCGCTTTGTGTAAACGGAGTGCAAAATCTTGCGCTTGTAGTTCTCGGTGAGGAAAATGCGGATAGC
>JAZNEM010000033.1:0-3300 GCA_045588595.1 Eubacteriales bacterium | reverse complement strand
GATGCAGCCGTAATCCCTCGTTTCGTTTTCTATTGCGAAAAAGAGCTGACGTTCCTCTTTGAGCTTAACAGATTCCAACCTCATACTCATTCCTCCTTTTTCTCGTCCTTGCTTGCTTCAACAAAGAACTCAAACAGTTTTCTCGATTTGATTGCCGCCTGCAATTCGCAGACGGCGTGAAGGTCTGCAACGGTAATGCCGGGGATTGCAAGCGCGTCTTTGAGTTCAAGCGCGACAACCTCCTTTTCCGTTGTGATACCCATTTCGATAAGGCGGGTAATAATTCTGCTACTCGTTTTATTTACAGTAGCCATTATCTTTCCTCTCTTTCGCTTTTCTTCTTTTCTTTGGTGTTCACGGACTTCTTGAAGGACAGCTCCGCTTCGGCGCGCTCATACATATCTCGCATAGCCGCGTCTTTGTCGGTCATATAATGCCCCCAATAGTAGCCGCGCTGCTTCTGATATTCCCACGTGACGAACATAGCGGGATCGTGAACATTCTGTCCTACGACGAACTCTACGTCGCCTACGGGAAGGGTGGCTATAATCTCATAACCTGCGTTGATACGCTTGTTTTCGTTATCTTGCATCATCACGATTTTTCCTTTCTTTCGCTTGTCTTTTCTCATAGTCGGCTCTTGCTTTTGCAAGGTGTTCCTTGGCAAAGTCGGGGATTTTATCTTCGGGAACTTCGCCCAAAACCTCGTATCTCTCAATGCGTGTATCTTCACCCGTATAGAGGTTGACACAGAAGCAGCCGTTTCCACGGCTATTGGCGTAAGAGCCGTTACCGCCCGTAATAAAATAAAGTTGATGGGAAATGTCCTTGTAGCCATCGAAAAGCCATTTTTCTTCGATTGCTACGACCTTACCCTCAATATTCTTATCGCGGCTTGCCGAGAGAAGGTCATAACCCTTCAAGCAGCTTATATCTTCAAGCCCGATGGCGGCACGGTCTTTTTCGATCTGCTCAACTGCGGCAGAAATATCCGCCATATAGAGCTTCATACACTCAACGAAATCGTTGCTTGTGACGGCGTTTACATAGTGCCTGAAAAGGTCGTCATCGTAGCATTGGCATTTCAAGAAGCGTTGCGGCTCTTTATCATTCTTATGAATGGCAAACAAATATCTGCGATTGCCGACAAACACCTCGTTTTGTACGGCATAGTCGTTTATCATTTCTTTTCCTTCGTTATTTATCATTATCTATCTCCTTTGTCCTCTCGTTTTTTCTTCAAGTGCTTTTGGTAAAGGGTAAGAGCCTTTACAATGGTGTCCTCAATCTGCTTTTGCGGCATCCCACGTGGGAAGAACTGTTCAAGCCGTTCCATCGGTATCTTGATCTTTTCCTTTTGGTTCGGCTTCTGCTCGGTCATTATGGCGAATATCGTGTCCATATCGAGCTTGCCGACCTTGCTCAAATTCTTCATTCGGATTGCTTGTGCGAGGGAGGGTGTGCAATCCTCGCTCTCAATGGTTTCAAGCAAATCTCTTTGCTCGTCCTCCGTGAGATAGGATAGCTCCACCGCAGGGCGAAACGCGATTTTTTCCTCGTCCACCATCGTCAGCAGTTCGGGGATTAGCTCGGTTAGACGGATATACCGAAACACTTGGCGTTCTGACTCGTTTCCTTGTTCCGCTATCTCGCCCGCGCTATTCAACTTTGTGACCATTGGGCAAGAAGTTAAATCCGTCCTTTGACCTTGCCGTTTCATCGCATCCATTTTCATCTTGTAGGCAAATGCTTTCTCGCTTGGAAGGATGTGCTCACGTTGAAGGTTAGAGTCAACCATTTCAACGACAGCTTCTTCACGGCTGAGTTCTCGCACGATGGCGGGAATACCGCTGATACCGAGCCGCAGACAAGCGTGCTTTCTGCGGTGTCCTGCAATAAGCTCGTACCTGTCGCCGTTCTTACGCAGTATAACGGGGGTGAGAACACCATTGTTCTCGATGCTCTGTATGAGCCGTTCCATATCCTCGTCATCCCTCACTTGAAAAGGGTGCTCGGCAAAATCGTCGATCAGACTTATAGGAACGGTGCAGACCGTTTCTTGACTTTTAACATCCAACTTTATCACTCCTTCTTACATATAAATTGGCATAGAAAAAGCCGACCTTCGGAAAAAAGGTCGGCTAATCTTGCCGTATGTAATAATCTATTAACATATTCGTGGTATAATCCCCATATCGGCTCACGCTTTCTTTTTATGTTCTTTCATATAATCGAAGAAAGCGAGCAGTATTTCAAGATGCTTTTCGGATTTGCGGACAATCTTAATTCCGCGCTCACTTGCCAAAAAGTCTATGAGATATTCCTTTGGGATCTTTATGCGATTGCAAATATAGAAGCATTTTAGAGTGCCTTCCGTACACCATCTTGAAACCGTATTGAGCGAATAGCCCGTTATGTCCGATGCTTCTTTCGGGGAAATAACATCTTCATATTCCGAAAGATATTCAAGCAGAAATTCACGAAGCAGGGCAAGGTCGATGTTGTTGGTACGCGACTCAACTTTTACGCGCTTGGTCTTTTTCTGACCAGCATAATAGTTTTGGCGCGTTTTATATAAGGCGGGGTTTTCTTCTCGTTCAAACAGAAACGCAATGACATCATCAAGGCGAATTTGGTATCTCCGTGTTTTCTTGCCGGAGTCTATGCAGGGAATGAAATTATTTTCAAGATAGTAGCGAACTGTTCGCTTGCTGCTTCGGCAAATCTTATACAGTTGGTCTGATGAAATCACTTCGGGGTATGTGCTTTTTAAGTGGTCGATTATTTGCTGATCCATAGCTACACCTCATAAAATTTATTCGGTCAACGGCATAGCCAATCCGTGCAATTCGATTGTATTTGAAGGGGATTTTTTCTCCCCGTTGTTCTCTCCTAAGTTCTCCCCAAAGGGCGTTTTTCTCTCCAAATTCTCTCCAAAATGCAATTTTTTCAGCGCATTTTTGGGAGGTTCGAATTGCTATTTTTTCTATTCGATTATCGTCCGATAAAGATGCTTGAAAATGTGTTTTGAACATCAATTTCTCGCATAATACAAATTCGATTACAGTTACAAAAACTTATACTCATTTTATACCCGAAAGTGGCATATTTCCTTATTTTATAAGGAATTTTTGGCGACTTCAGAGGTCGGTTTTACAAGTTCTCTCGGTTTGTTCTCTCCATAAAATCTCCGTTAGGGAAGCATTGAAAATCTCATTTTTGCTTTCCAAAATCGGAGCATTTTTAGAGGTCAATTTCCGTTAAGTTCCAAATGCGAAACAAGTCTTGAAAACCGTTTGG
>JAZNEM010000032.1:0-4241 GCA_045588595.1 Eubacteriales bacterium | reverse complement strand
AATAAAATATATAATGTAATATGAGCGTTAGATTACCATATAAATTAATAATGCTCAAAAATGCAATAAAAAACGGTTGTAAAATCAATTTTCTTGTATTTAAACAAATGATATAATATTTATTATCAATATTAATTAAAATAAAGAAAGGCGAAAAAATGCAATTACTCGATCAGATCAAAACAAACAAAATCGTTCCCGTAGTAGTTATTAAGGAACTTTCCGACGCAGAGCCCATGTTGCGCGCGCTTTGTGACGGTGGACTTCCCGTTGCCGAGATAACATTCCGTACTGCTTGCGCGGCAGATGCTATACGTCTTGGCTGCGAGAAATTTCCCGAAATGCTCATAGGCGCAGGAACCGTTATAAACAAAAAGCAGGCTAATGAGGCTATTGATTGCGGAGCAAAATTTATCGTAGGTCCGGGATTTGCCGCTGAGGTCGCAGAGGTCTGCCGTGAGCGCGGCGTCCTCTATCTCCCAGGTTGCGTAACTCCTACTGAAATTATTACCGCTATCTCTTACGGACTTGAGATAGTAAAATTCTTCCCCTGCTCAAATTACGGCGGACTCGGAACGCTCAAAGCTCTCAGCGCGGCTTTCCCGACTATGAAATTTCTTCCCACGGGCGGTATTTCCGAAGAAAACGTTCTCGAATACCTTGCCTTTGACAAGATAATCGCATGCGGCGGCAGCTGGATGATGAAGGGAACTCCCGCCGAGATCAAGGCAAAGACCGCTAAAGCTATGGCTTTGGTAAAATAACTCCGCAAAAAGAAAGCACTTGCAGGGTATAATTATTCCGTTAGTTTTTATTAAACCTTGTAGGGACAGGCGTCCTCGACTGTCCGCAACGAACGACTAAAGGCTAACAAAAAATTTTTAAATTTGTTTGAAAGGAGCTTGAGGAAAAGCTTTCTTTTAAGAAAATTTTCCTCAAAAACAATAAAAATGAAAGTTGTAACATTTGGCGAGCTTATGCTCAGACTTGCACCCAACGGATATTACCGTTTCTTCCAAAATGATCAGATGCAGGCCACCTTTGGCGGCGGAGAGGCTAACGTAGCGGTTTCTTTGGCTAACTATGGCATGGACAGCGCATATGTAACCAAGCTTCCCAAGCACGCGATAGGTCAGGCGGCAGTTGATTCGCTCAGATATTTTGGCGTTGACACCTCGAAGATCGTTCGCGGCGGCGACAGAGTAGGTATATACTTCCTTGAAAAAGGCGCATCACAGCGCGGAAGCGTTTGTATTTATGACCGCGCGCACTCTGCCATTTCCGAAGCAAAGCCCGAAGATTTCGACTGGGATTCTATTTTTGAGGGTGCGGATTGGTTCCACTTCACAGGCATTACTCCCGCTCTCGGCGGCAATCTCGTAGAGATCTGCAAGCAGGCTTGTATAGCAGCTAAAAACAAAGGCGTTAAGATATCTTGCGACCTTAACTACCGCGGAAAGCTTTGGACAAGAGACGAAGCAAGAGCGGCTATGACCGAGCTTTGTAAGTACGTTGACGTTTGCATCTCTAACGAAGAGGACGCAAAGGACGTATTCGGAATCGAAGCAGAGGGAACAGACATTTACGGCGGAAAGCTCAACCACGACGGATACAAGTCTGTCGCAAAGCAGCTTGCCGATAAGTTCGGATTTGAAAAGGTAGCTATAACGCTCCGTACATCTATCTCGGCAAGTGATAACGATTGGGCGGGAATGCTTTACGACGGCAAGGAATATTGCTTCTCTAAATCCTATCACCTCCACATAGTTGACCGAGTAGGCGGCGGAGACTCCTTTGGCGGCGGTCTTATCTATGCTCTTCTCAACGGCAAGACCACACAGCAGGCTATCGAGTTTGCTGTAGCTGCATCGGCTCTTAAGCATAGCATTGAGGGCGACTATAACCGTGTTTCCGTATCCGAGGTTGAAAAGCTCGCGGGCGGTGACGGTTCGGGACGAGTTCAAAGATAACATATAAAAATCAAAATGTCGGTTTTAAACGTAATTATACGTCAAAACCGACATTTTTTATTTTATTAATTCTAACAAATTTTGATTTATCGGGGACGCGGAGGGATGCGATGAGGAGGACTTTTTGAAAAAAGTCCCCCTCAAACTCCCCTCAAAAACTTTCAAAAATAAGGCTTTGCATAGCTGTTATGGTTGTTTTTTTAACTTTTTTAGGAAGTTTTTTGCCAAGCTTTTTTTCAAAAAAGCGGGAAATCGCGTACTTCGCGTCCCCTATAAACAGCAATTTGTTCACATACATATTCTATTACATACCGTTTTTTACATTATTCAGCAAATTATTCATTCATGCAAAATCGAACTTTGAAGAAGAAAAAATCTTCTTTGTGCAAAATGTAGAATTTTGTTTTTTTATGAAAAAGACTTGACAAGCTATATCGAAAAGTTTTCCACAGTCAAATAAAAAGCATTTGCGAAAAAAAGCTTGAATTAGCAAGCTTTTCCCCACTATCCACAGAGTTTTCCACAGGCACGCCTACTTTTACCCACTTCAAAATTTTTCTTAATTTCACAAATAGATATTTGTGAAAATCTACAAAAATTATTTTTTTCAAAAAAAGACTTGACAAGAAAAAAGCCTCGCGTGGAGCTATTTTGACGCAAAAAACCTCTTTTTTAAAAAAATATGGCGCATAAGTGGGGAAAATGAATACTTTTTCATTTTTATGTATTATTCTTAATAATCACAAAAAAATCCTTGTAATATTGGCGTTAAAGTGATATAATAAGTATAGTAATACTCAAAAATAGAAATTTTGAGTTATTTTATCAAAAGGACGGCTCTTTAGTGGAATACGTTGTGGAAAAAGAATACGCAGGGAAGACCGTGCGTGAAATAATCAAGCACCCTCTGTGTATCTCGTCGGCAACCTTGAAGCACTTGAAGTTCATTGAGAACGGCATAATGCTAAACGCCAAGCACGTGACGGTTCGAGCAATAGTTAACGAGGGCGACGTGCTCTCTCTTGCCACCGAAGACACCGAGGTGCAAGAAAAGCTGACTCCCATCGACCTTCCTATAAATATCGCGTATGAGGACACGTTTTTAGTCGTTCCCGATAAGCCGGCAGATATGCCGACTCATCCGTCTCGCGATCACTACGACGACACTGTGGCAAACGCACTTGCTTATCGATATGAAAAAATGGGAATACCTTTCGTCTTTCGACCGATAAACAGGCTTGACCGCAATACGAGCGGACTTTTGCTGATCGCGCGCGACAGACTTTCGGCAAACACGCTATCGGAATCAATGCGCAAAAAAGAGGTAAAAAAGCAATACGTTGCCATACTTGACGGAATACCGAACGAAAGTCAAGGAATTATCGACACCTATATCCGCAGAACCGAGGAGAGCATTATCGTTCGCGAAAACTGCAAAGAGGGAGAAGGAGGAGACAGAGCGATCACCGAATACCGAGTTTTATTATCGGAAAACGGGCACTCGGTAGTCTACGCCAATCCCGTAACGGGCAGAACTCACCAGATAAGAGTTCATTTTTCGGGACTCGGTTGCGCTATAACGGGCGACGATATGTACGGAAGTGAAAGCAAATACATATCGCGGCACGCGCTCCACTCGCATGTTCTCGAATTTCCTCACCCTAAAAGCAAGGAGCTTATTTCTATAACAGCGCCTCTTCCCGATGATATGCTCAAATTATTAAGCAGTTTATTTTCTGAAAACGCCATATCCTCGCTCAAGGAGAGAGAGCCCGCGCTTTTCGATATTTCAAAATAATCAAAAAGGAGTATCTCATGGACGAGATCAAAGAAACACATGCGCAGCAAAAACGCGAGAGGACACGTCGTTTACCTACCGTCTGCATCGTGATATACGCTATCTTTTTTCTTTGTCTTTTAATATATATCATCTGCCTTTTCAGTCAAGGCTTTGCCGATACTGTAAACCAATACGTATCCGCTCCCGTTCGCGCGTTTCTTGCGCATCTCACCAATTGGCTTCCTATATCACTTGCCGAATTCTTGCTTCTCATGCTTCCGGCGATAATCGTATCTCTCGTTATTTTCGGCATGAAAAGATATAGCGATTCTTGGAAAAACGTTTTTATCTTTTGCGGAGCTATCCTTTCGGCTTTGGCTATTACGTTATCTACTTTTTTTATCGGATTTGCACCTGCGTACCGTGGAACGTCACTTGACAAAAAACTCGGGATAGAGCGCAAGGACGTAAGTGCCGCGGAGCTTTATGAA
>JAZNEM010000031.1:0-30535 GCA_045588595.1 Eubacteriales bacterium | reverse complement strand
AGTCGCATCCTGCGTAGGTCTGTTCTTCGGTTGTTGCAATTTGCTTAATACGTCACTTGCGGGCTTGCTAGACAGCGCGATCTTTTTTCCAACGCTCAATATCGGTGTTATTTTGCTTTCCATGATCTGCGGGGTAATCTTCTTCAAGGAAAAGATTTCAAAAAAGGAACTTGCTGTTTTAATTTTAGGCGGTTTATCGATTCTACTGTTAAATCTCGGTTAAATTTTGTTGTCCCGTCTTGACCACACTCGTGAGCGGAAGCCCGATCATACAGAACGGCAAGCTGGTGGGAGCTGTGACGCACGTGCTGATCAACGACACCACCACGGGGTGCGGATTTTCATTGAAAATATGTTAAATGCCGCCAATATTCCGCAGGCATTGGCATCGTAACGGACAGTCGAGGACGCCTGTCCCTACAATCATATCTCCTCGCAACGTATATCTTCCCTACGAAAGTATATCGATGCAACGTAAAAAGGCAATATCATTCCCTCTCGGTTTGATATTGCCTTCTTGTTTTTATATGTTACGCCTTACGTTATACTTTCCTTAGCCACTTCCACAAATTTTTTTATGATCTGTGGAGTGTATAGATCCTTTTTATAAGTGATACCAAAGGTTCTTATGCCGCCTCCTTTGACATTATACAACAGAATGGAGTCATTAAATGCGTGATATTTGAATATAGTATCCGTCACTAAAGCACATCCGCTTCCTTGCGCACAAAGAGAGTATGATGTGGACAGCTGATCAAGAGAAAGCCCGATATGAGGAGTTACCTCACTTTCTTTAAAAATATGCATAGCGTGTTCATACATACTGTTACCGGGCTTCAAAAGAATGAACTTCTCATCCTTGAAGTGCTCCATAGTAACCTCCGTAAGCATATCGGCGCTTTTGCTTCCCAAAAATATCTCTGACGGACACGCCGAAAGGTGCTTTATTTTTTGATTGCTCTTTGAACTTTGCGGTACGGCAAGCAAAATTTTTTCCGAAAGAAGCGGAATATATACGCATCCCTTAGGATCACTGTCAAAGCTATCTACGGTAATGTCAAGCTCTCCCTTGCGCAGCATTGCGGCGAGATTAGATGAACGCCCCTCCGTCAGTTCAACGGTCACGTGAGGATATAACCTTGAAAAAGTCTCGATCACACGCGGAAGGATATAGGAGCATACGTAGTTAGAACCACCTATACGTACTATTCCTGACAGGAGTGAGTTGATTTCGCTTGCTTTTAGTATAAATGCATCCTCCAGTGCCACGATCTGCTGCGCTGCCTTTATATATTCCAACCCAATGGGAGTCGGACTTACAAAAGCGGTGCTTCTGTCAAACAGTCTCATACCTATTTCGGCTTCGATCTGCTTTATTGCCGCGCTCAAGCACGGCTGAGAAATATAGAGAGCCTCTGCGGCTTTTGTGAAGCTGCCTAATTGATATATCAACAATACATATCTTGCCTTTTTAAACATAATCCATCTCGCTTATAACAAAAAATTATAAATGATATTTAACATATATATTTGATTATACCATAAAAGTATGATATAATCAAGAAAAAAACGCGAAGAAAAGAGATTTTTTATGGAATTGTGGCAACAACTTTTATTTTTGTGCCCCGCATTATTGATAGCGGGAATCGTTGACGGAATTTCGGGCGGCGGGGGACTTATAGCATTACCCTCGTATATTTTGGCGGGACTCCCAATCTCATCGGCATATGCCTGCAACAAAATGCAGAGCTTCCTCGGCACGAGTGCTTCTCTTGCGAAATATGCGACAAGCCGACTAATCGATATAAAAATCGCATTGCCTGCGGCTCTATCGGCAATTATCGGCTCATATCTGTCAACACAGATAATGCTTGCGCTGGATGAAGGTGTAAAAAACGTGATCATAATTGCGGCTATGTGCTTCGTGATACTGTTGACGTTTTGCTCCTATCGAATCAAAATAGAGCGTTATACAGCTACAAGCATTCATCTATCGTGGAAAAATGTTCTTTTATGTCTATGCGTTGGTTTTATGCTTGGTTTGTATGACGGTTTCTTTGGTCCTGGAGGAGGAACGATAGCAATTCTTCTGTTCGCGCTGATTATGAAATATGACCTTCGTGTTGGCGGCGGTAACGGAAAGCTGATCGTTGTGGTATCTAACCTTACGTCTATGATTACATATATCATTCACGGTGATGTTATTTATGCAATCGCGATTCCATGCGCTGTTGCGAACATCATAGGTAGTTATATCGGCGCATCACTGGCAACGAAAAAAGGTACGGGATTTGTCAAATACGTATCCTGGGCAGTAATTGGTTCATTATTGGTTTATACGGTCATTAAGCTGTTTTTTTGACAGGAGATTAAAATATGTATACGCTGGTTATAAAAAACGCGACCGTTATTGACGGTCGCGGAAACACTTGTTTTGTTTCTGACATCGGAATAGAAGACGGAAAAATAAAAAGCATCGAAAATGGTCTGGCGGACGGTGAACAAACGATTGATGCATTCGGACTTATCGTAACACCCGGCTTTATTGATTCGCACAGCCATTCTGACAAAAATGTAATTACTTTTCCCGATATGAAAGAAAAGATCGAACAAGGTATTACGTTTTCCATTACGGGACAGTGTGGCACCTCTGAGACTCCAAAGGTTTTAATGCCCCATGGAACGGTCGAAACTCCTTGCGAGTATTTTTCAAAGGTGAAAGAGATTCCTCAGGGGGCTTACTCTGCAATGCTTATCGGTCATAATTCGTTAAGAATTGCTGTTATGGGCAAAGAGAATCGCGATCCGTTTCCCGAAGAGCTTAACAAGATGAAAGACTTACTCCGCGAAGGTCTCAAGTCAGGCGCTATCGGAATGTCTCTCGGTCTTTTCTACGTACCGGGAGCATACGCGAAGCTTGATGAGGTGATAGAACTGGCAAAGGTCGTTGCTGAGCAGGGCGGTATTATTGCGGCGCATCTGCGAAATGAGGGCGACGAATTAATAGAAGCGACAGAAGAGTATCTTACGGTTATAAAAGAGTCGGGATGCCGCGCCGTATTCTCTCATCATAAGGCTATGTGGCATAAAAACCACGGCAAAGTATTCCAAACAATAGAAATGATCAACAAAGCCAACAGAGAGGGCGCGGATATTTATCTTGACGTATATCCGTATTGTGCGTCGTCAACATCATTGCTTGCGCGATTCGTACCGGGCTTCTTGCATCCTGAAAACACATCAAACATATTGCATCTTCTCTACGACGCAACGTTTTGCGATAAAGTAAAGAAATGGGGACGTGAGACCTGGGGCGATGACCTTAGCTTCGCGCTCGTCACAGATTATCCACCAAATCGTGAATATGAAGGTATGACGGTCAGCGAGATCGCAAGAATGGTAGGAGAGACCGATCAATACGAAACAGTTTTGTCGCTGCTCAGGGAAAGCAAGGGCGCAGGCAAAGGATGCTATTTCTGCGTAAATGAAGAAGACCTTTGCCACGTTATCAAACATCCGAAAACGATGATATGCACCGATTCCGAAATTAAGGGTACAAGCCAAAAGCATCATCCAAGGCTTGTTGGTTCCTTCCCGAGAGCGATTGCCAAGTACGTCAGAGAAAAGTCTATCGTTTCACTTTCGGAAATGATTCGCAAGATGACTTTCCTGCCTGCGTCAGTCTATGGTTTGAAGGGCAAAGGAAGCATTGAAGTCGGTATGGATGCGGATCTGTGTATTTTTGATGCCGAACGGATCACAGATCGCGCTGATTATGTCAACTGTTCGCTTACAAATGAAGGCTTGCATTACGTTATTGTCAATGGCAAGATCGTTTTAAGTAACGGTCAATACAACGGTGCTTGCGCCGCAAGTGTCTACACGAAGGTGTGATCGTTGTCGAGTCTGAACACACGTTGCTCTTTCATATTTATTGATTCGCTTAAAAAACAAGTATAGTGAAAGCAAGCGAGGACGCTTTTTAAAAAAATCCTTCGATTCGCAAAAACTTTAATACAAAAAAGGCAATATCATTCCGAAAATCAAAATCGGAATGATACTGCCTTGTGTTTATTATGCCTCTTTAGATTTTGCTATAAGTGCGTTGATCTTCTTGACAAATTCCTCGGTCATTATACTGTCTTTAATGGGTAACGACAGAGCTGTTCCGTCTGCGTTCCCGATCATGAGAAGCGTTTCCTTAACTCTTATCGAATTTTTACCGACCGTAAGATTTTTGTCCTCACTCTTCATTTCAAACACTGTAATGCTTGCGTAAGGTATCTCCATGTCGTTATTCTCAATCTCATCGGACACAAGTGAGATCTTTCGATAGCATATGCAAAGTCCCGTTTCAAGAGGATAGATCACCGCTTTGCAGTACTTTGACGAACGGACCTGTCCGCTTTTTCCCTTTTTGTACATCAAGCCTTCGCTGTAATCATAGCCCTCGATCGTTTGTATCGGGATTTTCTTGTACAATCTTTTTTCGAATTTTTTCTGATCGTCGGTCTTGTGCTCAACGCCCTCTGTATGTTTCTTTATGTAGGCATCAATGTCCGACTCGGTCGATCGCCCAAACGTACTGACAACAAGCAATACAGCACCCAACGGAAGTCCTATGGACATCAGGATATAGGATATATACCCCCAACCGAAGAAATACATTATACCTGCCAACACCATAAGCCCGATACCGATAAATTTCAACGCTTCTCCTTTATTAAAATAATTCGCGTTGCTTTTTAACTCTTTGTTCTCTTTCATATTCAAACTCCTTAAAATAAGCTTCTCTGTTAACATAGGCACATTTTTCGAAAAAAGGTTGGGCTCTTTACTTAAATTATATACCATTTTTATATAGATGTCAATAAACTATACGTTGATATTGCTATATTTATAGTAGAATTTTTATAGACGCTCAAAAAAGGAACGTTAAATGTTTCTGATATTGCTTTTTTTACCTTTTTTTATTGACTTTTTATATTAAAGTGATATAATTATTATTGTTAAAATAAAGCAAAAAGGAGATCATTCATGTTTAAACATACAAAAAAGCTTCTTGATGAGTTTGAGCGCCTTGGTGTCCCCGGATTTGATATCTCGGTATACATGGGCGGAAAGGAAGTTTTCCGCGAGATGCGCGGAGTATCCGATGAAAACGGCACAAAAATGACGGGAAAAGAAAAATATAATATCTATTCATGCTCAAAGATATTCACTTGCGTGGCGGCAATGATGCTTATTGAAGAGGGCAAGCTTCGCCTTGAGGACGAGGTCGCGCTCTATCTTCCTGCTTTTTCCGATATGAAGGTAAAGCAGGCGGGCGCGATAGTCAAAGCGGAAAAACGTATGACCGTATTCCACTTATTCACTATGACCGCAGGTCTTAACTACAGTCTGAGCGAAGAGCCTATATTGCGCGGTAAGGCGGAGACCGAGGGCAAAGCTCCCACAGTGGAAATGATGAAATATCTCGCGCAAGTTCCGCTCGATTTTGAACCCGGTACGACTTGGCAATATTCTCTTTGCCACGATGTTCTTGCAGCTGTTGTAGAGGTGGTCAGCGGCAAGAGATTCGGTGAGTTCGTAAAGGAGCGTATCCTTGACCCGTTAGGTCTTAAAAACACGACTTTTCTTCTTCCCGACGAAGAAGTTCCCTTCCTTATGGATCAGTACAGATTTGAAGACGGAGAATTTAAAAATGTTGGAAAGAATATCCGCGGCTACAAGCTCGGAGCTATGTATGAAAGCGGCGGTGCGGGCGGTATAAGCACCGTAGACGACTATATTCGTTTCCTTGAAGGACTGCGCACGGGAAAGCTGCTTAAAGAGGAGACACTCGTGCTCATGTGTAAGGATCATCTCCGCGATGACCAAAGAGAAACATATTCTTCCAAGACCTACGGATACGGACTTGGAGTAAGAACGCCAAGAGCAGGAGACTCGAAGCGCACCGACTTCGGTTGGGGCGGAGCGGCTGGCGCGTTTGCCGCGATCGATAAAGAAAAAGAGATCAGCGTATATTACGCGCAACACGTGCTTAACTCGCCTACACGCAATTTAAGAAAGGATATCATAGAGGCAGTCAAGCTTGACCTTGGATATCCCGCATTTGAAGAGGATATGTGGAAAGGTACGGGTAGTTCCTTATTTTAATCAAATACACTCATATAAAAAAGCAATATCATTCCGAAAATCAATCGGAATGGTATTGCCTTTTTTATTTTTTGAATATTTTAATATTTTAATACTTGAATAATAATAAATAGTGCCAATAGAATTGTACAGATAATAAAGCAAATTATAGGGAATTTAAAGAAGTCTATAATTGATTTAGATTCTGCTATTTTAGTTTTCATATCAAGGCGCACACTTTCCCACGCAGTCAGTCTCGACTCGGACGATTTGATACGCGTCATCTCAATTAAAAATTTAAATATTCCGAAAACACATATGATAAAACTTTCGATGAATATGTCCACGATAAGTCCACCACCGTCGCTTTTCTTTTCCTCTTTGATAGTTGCAGAGCGTTCTCCGGTGCGTGCATCCTTTTCTCCCAAAACAAGCTTATATTCTGTTTTGGTTGAAGCTTGATAGCTATAGTCATTGTGCTTTTTCTTAAAAAAGAATGGAATGCCATACATTTTGACAAAAAGACAAACACTAAACATCGCCGCAAGCGTTGCAATCCCTCCTAAAATACCTAATGCTGATAACGCTAGGCTTTCATCAGCATCAACTCCATAATAAATAAAGTAAGCATCTATTGCAATAAGTGCCAACATTATTAATTGTGGAATGACTGTAAGCAAAAAGATATAACCTGTTATTCTTTTTTGTTGCATTGTTTTAACTCCTCCATGATTCAAAGTCTATTTATAGTCTATATTGTATCATATATAGCCCATAATGTCAAGAGGTTTGGGCTATAATTAGACTAAATATTTTTTAGGAGGACAAAATGGACACTTATACGACGGTAAAAAACAGAATTTTACAATTGCTCGGAGAAAAAAATATGTCAATTCACAGATTGGCTATGGAATCGGCAGTCGCTCCATCGTCCATAAAAAACATTCTGTACGGCAAAAGCCAAAACCCCGGAATCGTGACCCTCAAAATGCTCTGCGACGGCTTTGGAATATCCTTAACGGATTTTTTTGACACAGAGGAATTTAAAAATTTAGAACAAGAGATAAAATAAAAAATACCAACCTTGAAACAAATCAAGGTTGGTATTTTTTCGTTTAAATCACTTCTTGAATCTTATAATCGAATAAGACGTCTCTTTAGGCAGAGTTATCTCGCAAACTCCGTTCTTACGAACGATCTTTGCTTCTCCCTTATCAAATGGAATAAATACGTCTGCGTCAAGATCCGTGCGAATCACTATCTTTTCCGATATATTTATCGGAGTTACCTTATTGACGTAATTTACACGGCTTCTATGGAATCTCATTTCGTCTAGCTTATGGTCGATATCGGTGTCGTAATCTGCAGCGAGGAAATGCATAACGTAATAGCCATCATTCTCGAATGCTGTCGTAATATATCCCTCGGACGATACGACCTCAACGGGCAGCTTCTTCATGAATTTGTTTACAAAAGCAAGGAAGCTATCCGATATCTTTTTGTCGCTTATACGGTGCGGATCGTAGTATATTCCCTGTCCGACCTCTCGCCATTCATTCGGCTCGGTCGACTCTTCAAGCGTTGTATTGGTTATCCATTCCGCATTCTTATGCCATACGCCGTTGGCTATCGTTGAGAAGAACTTGTTGGGATCGTCGATCTGCGGTTTTGTCGGCAATATCCATTCGCTCTCACAGCCCGTCATAGCGCAAGGACCGTTTGCGATAACTATACCGCCGTTTTTAGTGTATTCCGCGATCAGCTTCTTTTCATCATCGGTCATAAGCGCAGCGCTTGCGATCACGATAACGGGATAATCCTTTGTATCGGTTGGAAGATGAAGCACGGTATGCGCGCTTATACCTGCGCCAAAGAGCGTTTGCAAGGTCTTTGAGTAGTCAAGCGCATAACCTTTGGCGAGATTTCCAAAACAGGATCTATTTCTCGTTTCATAAGAGAAATATACGCCGACCTGAGCTATCTGCTCTCCGCAGAAAAGTTCGGGATTGTTCTTTTCAAAGGTATATGTGTTTTTAACTATCTCGGGTGCTTCGGGAAGCTCTTTAAGCATATGGTCGGGAAGTCCGAGTCTTGCCTTTAAGGTCGAGAAGCAACAGTCTGTATCAAGAGCTTTATTTACCGCCCAGATGATATTCGCGCTCGGCTCTGTAAAGCCGTAGCCCGTCGCGAACGAGCGAATACCGTTCTCTCTTGCTACTGCCTGATGATGCGAGAACGCGGTCAGCCACGTGGAAATAGGCGCGTTTGCTGTAACGGGGTCGTGCTTGTAGGGCGGCGTATTTCCGCTCATCTCCATATGAACGTAATTGCTTCCGCCCGCAACGAATCGGCTCGCGTCGGATGCCGAACCGTTTACGTATGCGCTCGCGCTGTTCGATCCGCAGGTCGTAACGGGGAAACCTTTAGGCAGACACGGCATGAGCTTTTCGAAAAACTCCTTACCCGCTTCATAGCGGAGGTCTATCCACTGTTTCCAAGCCTCGTTCTCCCAGTTGCCCCAGAAGCTTCTGTCGTCTATCGGAGGAAGGTCGGTTCCCGTTCTTCTCTTCAGCTCTGCCCTACAATGAGGGCAAGCGCAGGAGATATAATGCATATAGTGAACGGGGTCTTCAGCCGCCAAGCCGTCGATTCCCGTATCGGCAACGAGCTTTTTCGCGTAATCGCAATAAGCCTCGATAAAATCGGGGTTACGGTAGCAAAAGCCCTCGCCCGCATATTGCGGATAATATAGAATACTTCCGTCTCTTACGTCTATCATTCGCCAATCGTTAAGACGCTTGCCCTTGTATTCCCAAGTTGCCGCCGCCTCACGAGAAGGAGAAAACGGAATGTGCGGTCCGCTGTGAAGCATAACGTGGCGCATCTCCTCACGCGTATCGTAGCGATGGATAAGATTTACGGAGTGGCGGTCGTAAAGCTCGATTCCGTATTTATGAAGCTCCTCCGCGGTCGCTGCTATATGGTCGTGAAGCAGTTCAAAATAAGGAAGATAGTCCCACCTGAAATGAGCTCCGAAAAGAACGGCAGTCGTTACGTTGGCTTTTGCCGCCTCCTCTGCTCTTCTCTTTATCTTGTCCTGCATATCAATGCTTGGCCAATTGAAATCTTCCCAAGTGAGCCACCAGTTTATGAGTCTTTTGGGTTGCGCTTTTTCGTTCATGTTTCTTTCTCCTTAAAGCACAAACAGGTTCAAGAGTTTATTTGAATTCCGTATTGATAAAATGAACCTTGTCCGCATATTTTTGTATCATTTGAGGATTTTCGCTTTTTTCTCCGTCTATTTCGTCTTTGACAGAAAACGAACAATTATAAAAGTAAATGTTTTCGATCGGCGTTTCCTGTCTTCCGACAAAGCTTGGGTATTTTAGCGCAGTGGCATGAAGATTTGAGAATCGAATATTATTGATACCCTTACAATTAACGTTCGGATTTTCATCAATAGATATCGCTATTGGTCTATGATATATATTGTCCATTGCTATATTTTCAAAAAGCATGTTTTCTATCAAAGTTTCCTCTCTGCCTACATCGGTAGATATAGGATTGCTCGGGTCAAATATCCTCACGTTTCCGCTTTGTCTGACTCTGTATGGAAGATTTATACCTATTCCGTTATTCGAATCCGTTATCACAATATTTGAAAACACGCAATTTCTTATCGTACCGTCATTTATCCAGCCAATACGGACACCGTTCGTATAGCTCGTCAGCGTACAGTTTGAAACGCACACTCTTTCACACGGCGTATCTTTTTCAAGAGATATACTGTTCGCCCTTACAACGATACAGTCGTCTCCGCAGGTAATAAAACAATTCGAGATACTGACGTCGTGACTGCAGTTGATATGGATACCATCATTGTTCGGATAATGAACGTCCGCGAGTATTTTTACTTTATTAAAGGTTACATACGCGCAATCGTGTATCCAATAAGACCAGCCCGCAGGCTGATTTATCATCGTGATATCTTCTATCTTTACATTTTCGCACCCCGTAAAGAAAACGACTCTCGGAGGAGTAAGCGTTTCAATACGGCGGTAAGTACAAGTATGCTTTTTTGTTACGTTTTCACGAGGTTCGACAAAATACCGCCCGTTGCAATCTATCGTTCCCATTCCCGTAATAGATATGTTTTTACAACATTCGGCAAAAATAAGACAGGCATTTCTTTCACGAGGAAGCATTTTGGTATCAACATGGGTCGTTTTCGCTTCGGGATAATCGTCATAATCAGGAGAGCCAAGCAAAACAGCTCCCTCGGATATATGAAGCTCGACATTGCTTTTCATCACCAATTTTCCCGTCAGGTAAACGCCGTCGGAAACGATCACCTTGCCGCCCGAGACAGCACAGAGATCTATTGCTCTTTGAATCATCTCGGTATTTTTCGTCTTTCCATCGGACACAGCGCCCATACTTTTGATATCTAATTCCATATCAAACCTCTTTTAACAGTCGTCAATCATTCGGTATTATCGGATAAAGCTGAATGGTGTTTCCTCCGTCTACGACAAGTTCCGCGCCTGTGGTGTTTCTCGCACAAGCCGCAAAGTACCATACGGCATCGGCGATATCCTCACCGACCGCTACGTCTCCGATAGGAGTGTATCTCGACGGAACTTTTGCGTAAAACTCGGGATTCTTTTCCCAACGGTCTGTTCTTATCATACCGGGGAGAACCGCGTTCACGCGGATATTGTACTTTCCGAGGTCAAGAGCGAGCGCGCGCATAAGTCCAAGCTGACCGCCCTTTGACGCAACGTATGCCACTCTGTCGGGAATGGCTCTGTACGCGGTATTGGAGTTGATAAAAACGATATTACCGCCGCCCTGCTCTTTCATTCTCTTTGCGGCATGCTCCGAAAGGCAGAAATTCCACACAACGTTCGTGTTTATAACTTTCATAAGGTCGGTAAGAGGATTTTCGAATATCTTCTGACCAAGTCCCTGATCCGCGGCATTGAGAACGAGAGTTTCAACGAAAAGTCCTCTCTTGTCGATATCCGCAAACATCGTTTCGACCGACTTCTCGTCGACCGTTCTCTCGTCAAGCAGAGAGTCGATGTGATAGCCTACTATCTCAACGTTCGGGAATTTTGCCTTGTATTCTCTTTCAACCGCGTGTACCTTTTCCATGCTTCTTCCCGTGAAGATAACGTTGTAGTCCTCGGATGCGAATTTTTCAACTATTGCTACGCCCGTGTTGATACAAGCGCCTGTTATAAGTGCTGTTTTCATATTTTTGTTTTTTGATAAATCATTCTTAAAAGAATGTTTTTACTCAAATTCCTTTCGAAAAATTTTATTTATACAAACAGGGTGCATTTAATTTTTGACTTGAAATTCCACGTTGTCAAATATTACCCTATCGCAATACGCGATCTTTGGATATCCGCCGTGGCTTTGCTTTATACCTTGAGCACCGTGATATTCTCTGTTGCCAAAGGCGGTATAATCGGTCACCTCAAACGTACAATTGAAAAACCGTATATTATCAAGGTGATTTTCGCCTCTGCCTATGAGCTGAATGCCGCGAGGTCCGCGTGCGTGAATATCCGTAAAGAAAAGATTGCGGATAGCCTCGACCTCGGTTTCTTCATGCTCTGTTATCTGAATCTTAACAGGCTCGCCGTAAACATTATCCATAATAATATTGCTAAAGGATAAATTCTCGATCAAGGTTGCTTCCCTGCCCATATCAGCTGTCCAAAGCTTTTCGGGATCAAACAGAAAATGCGGGAGAGTAATATCAACACCGATAGACGTGTCTGTCATTACGATGTTTGAAAAGCTACAGTTTCTTATCACTCCGTCATTCTTCCAGCCTATACGGATTCCACCGGAATAGCTTGTCAGATTGCAATTTGTAACGGTCACCTTTTCACACACCTTGTTTTCAGCAAGAGAAGCATTGTTTGCGCGAACTATAATACTGTCGTCTCCGCAGGTGATATCGCAGTTGGAGATAGTTACGTTTCTCGAGCTGTTTATGTGTATACCGTCATTGTTCGGATACTCGACCTCGGCGAAGATCTTCACTCTGTCAAAAGCAACGTAATCACAGTCGTGAATCCAGTATGACCATCCCGCAGGCTGATTGACCATGGTGACGTCCGTGATCTTTACGTTTTTGCACCCTGCGAAGAAAACTACTCTCGGAGGTGTCGGAGCTTTGATCCTATGATATGTCCAATAGGTAGGATTTTCAACAGTTCTGACAAAAGCCTTTCCGTTGCAGTCGATTTTACCCATGCCCGTAATAGATACGTTTTCGCTTTCCTCGCAGTATATATAGCAGGCATTTCTCCATCTTGGAAGCTTTTCGGAATTGACGTGCTTTACATCTGTGCGTTCGGGATAATCCTCGCACCGTGGCGAGCCGAGAAGAGTGGCATTTGCCGCAATGTGAAGCTCTACGTTTGAATGAAGAATAATAGTACCGAACATATAAACTCCGCCTTCAACGAGCACCTGTCCGCCGCCTTGCTCAAAGCACGTGTCGACCGCTTTTTGAATTGCAGTTGTATTCAAGGTCTTACCGTCCGCTACTGCGCCAAAATCCTTTATATTAAATATCATAATCAAAACTCCTTTTCTTCTACAATAAAATATTTTGTTTCGTGAGGCTCAAATAAGAAATCTTTTCCTTTTTCGTCAACAAAATAACTCTCACCTGTAAAGCAGTCCGTGAGGATCGACGGCTTCGGTCTGTAAAGTCTTACCGTTCCGCCGTCATAATTGTATACACATTCAAAGCTTGAACTCGTATATATGGGCAGTCCACGATCTGCATACATAAATATTTTTGCGTATCTGTAAATCTCTTGTATAAGCTCAACAGGCATCGGAGCGCATGCGCAAAACGCATCAAATCCACCGTCTTCTCTGAATTTAATTCCGCAAGCGGGCTTTCCGTTTTCGACAAACAGACCTAAAACAACGTCAAGATTTGTAGGAGAGAATATCGGTGTTATATATTCGAATTCTTCGGGATCTTTATGATGCCAGACGTCGCCCTTTAAGGTTTTATTGGTGAAATCAAAGGTCACGTCTTCCGCACCGTCAAAGCAAAGCCTTACGGTATTATCACGAAGATCGCATCTTTCAAATTTTATCCCCGTATTTTCTTCCATGGCAGAGATTGAAAGCTCGTCCCCGCACGCATAAAAGGGCGCGTGAAGATAAAGCATATTCTTCCCTTTTTGTCTCAGCTCCGATATTTTTTCTCTCGTGGAATCAATCGGAGCGAACAGCGCGGGAAATATATATAGCTTGTATTGATCGGCGTTAAAGCCTTTGCAATCAAGATCAAAGGTCATACACATATCCCACGGTGCACCCGTTTTGTTGAGTGCTTCGCTCTGATGCTCTGCCATAGGATAATAGGTGTTTGTCTTTAAATAATAATTGGATTCAACGTCAAGCATTTCAACGACCTCGCTTACCGAGGAGAATGGCTGTTCACAAACCTTTTCCTGAATCTCTCGCAAACGGGCTATCTCTTTCATCAGCTCGGGGTCGTCGTAGTAGCCCGAGAACATATCGAACCACCAATACCCCTGACCTTTGGCAAGAATCATTCCGACCTCACGGCGAATATACGTTATGGAATCACTTGAACAAGTAAAGGCTTCGTCACGTCCTACCGCATGGGATATCGCTCCCGCATCTTTACTATTTTTCAAAAGATGCGTAGAGCTGTCTATCTCGTGTGAAAAGAGCTTTCCGTGACATCTTATCGAATCGATCGGAACTCGTATCCCGCTTGTCGATTCAAGCTTTCTGAAAAGGTATGACGCGGGACAGAAAAGCATATCGATATCGGGACTCGTCAGAAGTCTGTCAAGACGGTTATACGATGTCTGCACCGCAAAATCAAGGTTTTGTCCGTAAATATGTCCCGAGAACAATCCTACTATCCGCTTTCCGTTTGTATGCTCCTTGGCGATCTTTGCAAAATACAAAACGGTATCCATTACTATTTCATTGGTGAATCGCCAATATTTTATTGCTTCGCTCTGCTCCTTTCGGCTACGAATGACACCGTCGCTCGCGGAGTGAAGAATGTTTCGTGAGGGTATCTGCGCATTGTCATCTCTGCAAAAATCACGATATGCCCTTTTCTGCAACTCGGTGGGAGAATCTATAACCTTGTCGATGTGATAAGAGTACCATTCGGTAGTTCCGCCGCACATTAAAAATATGGCGTATACGCGTTCGGGATACCATTCGTCGAGCTTATCAATTAGCGCGCACATATATTTTGCGGCAGCTTTTTTCCATTTTTCGCTGCCGAGATTCTGTATCATCTGCTCCCAATGGTCTACGTGGTCGGGGTATTGATCTATAAACCATTGCGGCGGATCGAGGTGAACATTTACCGAGACAAAGGTATCTTCTCCAATAGAGCCGAATATCTCGTTGCATTGCGCCCGCAAATTGTCCCAGTTGTATTCATCCTCTCCGACCCAGACGGGACCGAACTGGGAATAGGGTATAGTTCGCTTTTGCAAGGCGGTCATAATCCCGCTTGGAAAAACATTAAAAAATTTCAATCCGTGATCGGAGAAATCCTTTAAAATTCGTCCTTCGGGACGGAAGGAGCGAGTTGCCGCAAAGGGATAGTTCTTTCCGTTTATGTCTATGACCATATGACCGTTTTTGCTATATACTTTGGAATACATTTAATTGTTCCTCTAACCATTTAAATATATTTTTTGCTTTGTTTTCTCTTTGCTTACTTTCTCTTTTTCAAAAGAGAAAGTAAGCGCGTCCTTAAAAATAAAATTCGGTTTTAGCGGGGCGAATATCGGTCAGAGCGCCCGTGTAGTGACGGAGGTTATGCTCGACGTAGGGGTGCTCAAGGCAAGCTTCCTCGTTAAGCTCTATTCCAAGACCCGCTCTGTCACCGATCTTGATACGTCCGTTTTCATAAGTAAGATTTTCGTCGGTCACGTCTTTTCTCCAATCAACGTCGCTGTACATAATTTCAAGAATACAGAAGTTCGGGCAGCAAGCCGCGAGCTGAAGAGTTGCGGCGTTTGCAATGGGACCCGAGGGGTTATGAGGAGCAAAGGGTATGTAATTTGCTTCGGCAATTGCCGCGATCTTCTTAAGCTCCATGATACCTCCCGCATGGGATATATCGGGCTGAATGTAATCGCAAGCGCGGCGACGGAAGAGCTCGTTGTAATCAAAACGGGTGTAAAGACGCTCGCCTGCAGAGATAGCTACCGGAGACTTTGCGCGGACAGCTTCAAGAGCTTCAAGGTTGTTGGGCGGTACGGGCTCTTCTAGGAACATAGGCTTGAACTGCGCTACTTCCTGCGCTATCTTGATACCCGTGGGAACGTCAAAGCGTCCGTGAGCTTCGATAAGCAGATCGACCTCGTCGCCGACAGCATCTCGAACTGCCGCGATACAACGCAGAGCCTTGTCAAGCTCCTTATTGGAAATCTGCAAGTAATTCTTGCCGAACGGGTCCCACTTCATAGCGGTAACACCGCGTTTTACCGCCTCTTTAGCCTTTGCACCGAACTCTTCGGGCTCTTTCGCGCCCGCAAACCAACCGTTTACGTAGATACGGCAATCTTCATTTACTTTGCCGCCGAGAAGCTGATATACAGGAACGCCGAGCGACTTTCCGAGAATATCCCAAAGCGCCATCTCAACTGCGGACAAAGCTGACATAAGAACAGCTCCGCCTCTCCAATACGCATCTCTGTATATGTCGTGATAATGCTTTTCTATCTGTCGGGGATCTTTGCCTACGAGATAATTCTTGATATGCTCAACAGCGCCGACAAGTGCCTTTTCCTTATATTCGAGAGTACCCTCTCCTACTCCCGTTATACCCTCATCAGTATACACCTTTACGAACACCCAGTTAGTGCGAAAACAGTCTACCACAAATGTTTTTACATCTGTTACTTTCATATTTTTCTCCTTTATTGTATTTTATTTATCGTATACGTTCAGTTTTACGGGAGATGTTCCTTGAAATTCAACCTCACCGCAAGCGGCGCGAACAAATGCCTTTGCGGAACACTCGAGCATGGAATACGCGTTGACGTAGGTCTGCGCCTTTTCAAAATACTGATCTCCAAAATAGGGAGAGCCGAAGCTTACGACAGCAAGCTTATCTACATAATTCGGCTGTGAATAAGAGGTGCGGAGTCTACCCGCACGTTCACCTGTGTAATCGATAAATCCTATCGGACGGAACGGACGTGAGAAGGTTGCGTATATGACAAGATCGTTTTCGTCGAATATGCGTTTTGCCTCCTGCTCGGATATTTTTCCTGTTTCGTTGTAATCGACGCGGAAGCCACGAGCCTCAAATTCTGTTTTGAGAGCCTTTGCCTCTTCAAGTGCAGGTTTGTATTCGCTGATAACGACTATGCCGATTTTTTTCGTCTTATTGACGTCGAGCGGAAAATGATCAAGACGGTTTCGAACCAAGGTTATTCCCTGCTCGGAGCAACGCTGCTGGAAGCTCTTTATGAAGCTTGCTTCCTCCTCCGAAATCTCTCTGAACAGTTTACGGTCGGGATCAAACAGTCCTCTCTTCTCCTTGACACGCAAAATACGCGTGACCGCATCGTCGAGGCGCGACATGGGAACATCTCCCGAAAGGATCGCTGCCTCAAGCGCGTCTGCGTATTCATTTGTTGGCCAGAGCATCATATCGCAGCCGGCCTTGAAAGATTCTATCTCTGCTTCCGTGTTTGTGGGATACCAACCGGCAAAGCCGCCCATTCCGAGCGCGTCGGTAACAACGATACCGTCAAAGCCCATCTCCCCCTTTAAAAGATCGGTGATAAGCTCCTTTGACAATGTGGCTGGAAGAGGCATCTTAAATCGTTCGCTGATCTCCTTTGTATATGCGGGAAGTCCGATGTGTCCCGCCATTACAGAGTCAACGCCTGCATTTATCATTTCAGAGAATACTTTGCCGTATGTAGCGCGCCAATCGTCAAGCTCACAATCGTTATATGTCGTGGTTATGTGCTGGTCTCTGTAATCCATTCCGTCACCCGGAAAATGCTTTGCGCATGCCGAAAGACCGTTATCCTGCATACCCTTTACTATCTGCGGAAGCATCTTTACCGCGAGACTTGTATCATCTGTAAGACCACGGTTATTTATAAGCGGATTTCTACTGTTTCTATTCAGGTCACTTACAGGAGAAAAGGTCCAGTTTGCACCGATAGAAAGTGCCTCTATCGCGGTCACCTTACCGTAATCGTAAGCCGTTTGAGCATCATTCGTCGCGCCAAGTCCCATCATATAAGGCAGAGGCGTCAATGACTTTACCATACTTCCGCAGCCGTTCTCAAAATCTGAGGTTATAAGGGGCGGAATGTCGCAAATATCAGCCAGCTCCTTAACGTATCCGCGAAGCTCATCAAGCCCCGCTTCATCTGCTTCGGTAATTATCTGACCGAAGAAAAATGCAGCTCCGGGGGTAAAATCGACCGTCTCTCCCTTTTTCATCTGTATGACGATAGTTTGATTTATTTTTTCTCTCAACGTCATTTTCTCAATGTTTGGAATCCGGTTTTTCATAAAACATCTCCCTTTTTATAATCAAAATTTTATTTCTTCCCAAATTTTCGGAAGAACTTTTTTTTCACTTTCAAACTTGCTTGCGTCAAGCTCATCGAACATACCGTAATGTATCGGAACGATGTGCTTCGCTCCGCAATCTTTTGCAAAACGCTCGGCATCGGCGATATTCATATTATTTCCAACTCCGTTTACGGGGAGAAATACCGCGTAAATATCATTTGGAATATCGCCGAAAATTTCAGAATTATAAAGCGTATCACCCGTTACGTAATACTTCTTTCCATTGAAAAGATCCTCTATTATCACGCCTATGGCAAACGCATCGCTATGCTCCGCTTTAACAGCGGTAAAGCGAAATCCGTATTCAGTCCACTCGGTATGACGGTTAAACTGAACGTAATTGTGTCCGTTTCCGTGTGTTCTTGCCTTCTGCCAAGCAGACGAGGGCGCAAGAACGGTCATGCGCTTATCGGTCTTTGAGAAAAATACGGGTGCTGTCTCGGGGTCATAATGATCGAGATGATCGTGCGTAAATATCATTACGTCGGGAGTTACAGACAAAAATTCCTCGTTTACGGGAACACGTCTGTAATTTTTAGGCTCGTACTTTTCAACCGAATTTGAAAGATACGGGTCTATCATAATTTTTACTCCGTTTTTTTCAAAGAGCAAGCCTGCCTGACCAAGCCAAATAATCTTCATACAAATTCCTCCTTAAATATTGACAAATCTGTGATTTTATTGTATCATATATTTTATCGAATATCTATCGAATTTTTATCTAATTTATTAGAAATCTTATTATTTTAGAGAGTTTTATGAAAGAAATTATTTTACCTGAAATAGTAGCGGTAGGAATTTACAATGCTCAGCTTGCGTTAAAAAACCGAAACGTGACCAAAAATAGAAAAACAACTATGTTTGAGATCGAGCTTCCACTCGATTCGGGAGGTTTTTCATACATAGACAAAGAAGTATCCGAAATAGCAGATGACATTATTATTTGCGCAAAGCCGGGGCAGATCCGACATACGAAGCTGCCGTTCAAATGCTATTTTATTCATATGATACTCCGAGAAGGCGAGCTATACGACCGTCTTATGGAATTGCCGTCGTATATAAAGATTGATAACAAAAAGGTTTATTCGGATATCTTCAAAGAGCTATGCGAATATTATGACACCGCACTCGACAATGACAGACTTCTTATGCAGAGCAAAATACTCGAGCTTATATATCTTCTCTGCCAAAATTCCTCAAAGCAAGCATTTCGTGAAAATATAAGCAATAAGGAAATGATAGAAAAGGTGATCAAATATATAAAAGATAATATTTCTTCCGATCTGTCGCTTAACGCGCTCGCGGAATACGCGTCGTTCAGTCCGATACATTTTCACAATTGCTTCAAGCGTTCCACAGGCAAAACATTACGAGCGTTTGTCGAGGAACAACGGCTTCAAAAGGCTATAAATCTTTTGATAAACACAAGCATGACGCTTTCCGAGATCGCATACGAGTGCGGCTTTTCCTCTCAATCCTATTTCAGCTCGGTATTCAAACAAAAAATGAAAACAACACCGAGAGCATATGCAAAAGAGATACAACAAAAGTACGAAAAATAAAAAAGAACACAGGATCTTAAGATCAGTATCCTGTGTTTTTTGATTTTTCATAAACTCTTATTTTTTGAATATTGTCTCGGCGTCACACCTATGTGTAATTTAAACATTTTACAAAAATATGCCGAATCATAAAAATTAAGCGTATTTGATATATCGCTTACAGACATTCCTGTAGATTCAAGATAATATTTCGCCCGATTTAATTTTATATTCATTCTGTATTCTTTTGGAGATACACCTACAATATCTTTAAATTTTTTTCGCAACCCTGATTCACTGATCCCGCATTTTAACGCTATTTCCGATATGCTTAATTCTTCAGTATCACAAAGCATACCTTTTGCTATCTCTACGGTCTTAACATCAAGTGAAGGAAATTCTACAAAGTGATTTGAAATACTATCCAAAAGTAAATAAAACAATCCCTTACGCCGCAACGAGTTTTTATCCTCAACGTAATTTTCTTCTATCAGATCAAAGAAGCATTTGAAACATGAAGCTGACGCGCCGTGAAACAAAACGCTCGGAAAAGAAAGATTTGATATCTCATTTTCGTTTTTTGCTTCAATATCAAAATTCACAAGATAATTGTACACTTCTCCATCAAATATTGCTTCATAAAATGAGTTCTTGGGAAGAAATACAACGTCTCCTTTTTTCGCTGTCAGCATTATATCTTTGCTTGCAAAAATTACAGTACCCGATATAATAAGCATCAATCCATGATCTTGTCTTGGCCTCGTGATATAGCTATATATATCTTTGTTCCAATGCTGCTTTAATAACTTTGTTATCCAAAAATCTCCGCCTCGTTCAAAAAATCCAATTATATTTTTATGATCCATATATCTTTCTCCTTATTATACCTTGTTAAGTATATCATATTTTATCGAAAAATACAATATTTTTATCAAAAAATCCATTGTTACGATCGATATAAAATGATATAATTTTAAAAAATACAATAATTTGAGGTATACTATGGGGTATTTGTTCTCATCCTTTGCTCTTTTATCGGGGGCTGTAAAAGGATTTTGCGGAAAAAAGCTCGGAAACCTAACTAAGACTTTGCACTCGGCGGTCTTCTTTAACACTGTAAGAATGCTGATCTGCATTTGCTTTGGCTTTGTATTGATACTTTTTTCGGGAGATCTTAAATTCATTTCATTTGAGCCTGACCTAATTATTATATCTATACTTTCGGGAGTCTCCACTTCCCTTTTTGTTATAAGCTGGCTGATGATCATTCAAAAAAGCGCGTATATGCTGGTAGACGTATTTTTAACACTCGGCACGATAGTTCCAATGTGCTTTTGCCGTTTCCTGTTCTCTGAAACTATAAGCCTTCGACAATGGATAGGCTATCTCATATTGATCGCTGCATCACTGATCATGTGCTCATATAATAACAGCATAAATATAAAGCTTACTCTTTGGGGCATTATTTTACTGATCTTTTGCGGAATGGCAAACGGTTTTGCCGACCTCTCCCAAAAGATATTTGTAAAAAGCTGTCCCGAGACACCTACATCTGTATTCAATCTCTACACATATGTGGTAGCAGCTATCGTTCTCGGAGCATTTCTTATTATTTCATGTTTGCACAAAGGAAAAAAGCCCGATATTCCAAAAGAAAACACAAAAAAGGGATTGCATTTTATAGTTATCATGGCTATCGCGCTATTCTTGAATTCTTATTTCAAGACACAAGCCGCTACATATCTCGATAGCGCAAAGCTTTATCCGTTTAATCAAGGGACTTCCCTGATCATATCCACCTTAATGTCAGCTATTTTCTTTAAAGAAAAAATAACGCTCAAATGTATTTTGGGTATCATTCTGGCATTTGTTGCTCTTATGACAATAAATCTATAAAACAAGGAGTTATAAAATGAAAGCCATTCAGTATTTTACGGACAGCTCGCATTCAATGTCCGAAAATGAAATATTTCCTGCGTTGCGTATGCAAGGAACAAAAAAACTAAAATTTGGAGATAAGGCTTATTCAAATTTTTTAGGATTCGGGGTCGCTATTACACCATCCTCATGCTATGAGCTTAATCTGATGGAGAAGTCAGAAAGAAAAGCTCTTCTTGAAAAGGTTTACGGAAAAGACGGAATAGGTCTTTCAGTAGGACGTATCTGCATAGGCTCAAGCGACTATTCAGCAGAGCTTTATTCCTACGATGACGTTGAGCTTGACATCTCTCTTGAGCATTTTTCGGTCGCCAGAGATGAAAAATACGTGATTCCCATGATAAAGGAGATACTTGAAATAAATCCCGATCTTTATCTGTTCGCGTCACCGTGGAGTCCTCCCTATTGGATGAAAACAGGAGAGAGCATGTGCGGCGGATATATGAGACGTGAATATATCGACTGCTATGCCGACTATATTATAAAGTTCATAGAAGCATACGCTAAACATGGTATAAAGATATCGGCTCTGACTCCGCAAAACGAAGTAAACACACAACAAAACGGAAGAATGCCTGCGTGCATCTGGCATCCCGAAATAGAAGCAGAGTTTATCAAAACATTGAAAAAGAAGCTTGTATCAAAAAAGCTTGATATCAAAATATGGATGTTCGACCACAACTTTGACGACACCGACCGCGTTCTGTGGTCGCTTAAAAATTGCGAGGGATTGGCTGACTCCTGTAACGGCGTAGCTTTCCATTATTACGGCGGAGCTATAGAGGAAACCGCAAAAATACTTGAACAATATCCTCATCTGCAACTGCATTTTACCGAAGGAGGTCCAAGGCTTACGGATAACTACGACGGTGATTGGTGTAAATGGGCACTTATGGCAGCAAGGGCGGTAAAAACAGGTTACAGTTCCTTTACAGGCTGGAATCTTTTGCTTGACGAAAAGGGGTGTCCAAATATAGGACCTTTTATCGAAACCTGCGGAGGTCTCGTCACTCGCGACAGTAAAAGCGGAGAACTTTCGTATAGCGGGCAATACAAGGCTTTTTCCCACATCGCGCCCCATATAAATAAAGCTTCCGTGATACGTTATATCTCAATGGACGAATATTTCGGAGAAAATCTGTCAAAATATCCGAGCTTTGAAAAACGCATAGAAGGGATAGCAATTCAAAACACGGCTGACACGGTTTTGATACTGGTAAACCCTAACGGACACGGTATGCAAGTACAGTTTGAAGCAAACAACACTCTCTTTTACGCGGAATTGAGAGCCAACAGTGTTTCAACGATCATTATCAAATAAATTACAAAGCAATATCAATTCGCAAAGATTTGATATTGCTTTTTTATAAATTTTTTTGAATTTTTTAAACTTTTTATTTACAACACTTTATCTATATGTTATAATTATTTTTAATTATAACATTTTTGAATACGGAGTATATCATGATAAATTTTACCAAGAAGATTCCGCATAACAAAATAATTCTATGGCAAAGGCTATCTTGCACCGCTCTTGTTGCTCTTATGCTTGTTTTGAGCGTGTTTGGAAGCTTTTTCAGAGTCCCCTTTAATGACGATTTCTCTGTTTTTTACGAAACAGTCGACAAAGAGGATATGGAAAAAAACAAAGAGGATAAATATATATCCTTCGATTTTTTTGGCTCAACGGTTTCAATATTTAAAATGATATCTCTGCATAACGCTTCTTACGTCGAGCATCAGGAGGTTTACTATAACGTAATTGAAAGCAAGCACCTGTCACTATCTACAAGAGCTTCCGGCATCGCTTACCTCGTGCTTTCCGCATTTGACTCGGATATCACGGTAGCTATATATTACGTATTGCTTCTCATAGTAGCGATAGGCACGCCTATTCTGCTTCTCGTTTTACTTATAATGATCCTTACTAAATATTTTAAGCCTAAGTTCAGAAAGACCGAGCACTCTATCTACAAGGGTACGCTTAATATGTTCAGAATAGCTATATCCCGCGTTCCGCTTATACTGTTTTTAAACGTACTCGTGTCAAAAACAAAATTCGGATTTTCATCGATTGCGGTAATCACCCTTTCCTTCATAGGAATTATCATAAATGCAGTCGCTCCTTATTTTAAAGACTACACCAAAGCGCAGCGCAAATACCGCACTATGCTTCAATTGACCTCCCTTGCGGGAATTTTCATATTTATAATATTCTCCATAACGCTCAAAGCCTCTAATCTCATTCAAAAGGCTATCGTTCTTTTTGACAATCGAAATCTTTCCGACCTTGTATCCATATTTGAAGGAGGAAATTTCGATATCAACGAGATACTCGCTCTCCTTGCAGGATTCGTATTTTTCTTCGCTTTGTTTGGCATAACCAAGCCTCTCGCAAACAATTTCTGCCGCATCGGCTTTACCACCACGAGAATGAAAGAAAAAGACTATTCTCTCGGCGACTCGTATATAGTATCCTGTATCAGACCGAATTTTACCATACTCGTATTCTTTCTCCTTATCGGCTCGCAAGCAGAGCTTATATTTTATAAGGGAGAGGTCGCGAATCTCGTAATAGCCTTTATTTCTCTCGTTTTAATAACGCTCGGTGAGGTTGCCGTTCATGTGCTTCGCGAAACGCTCTGTGTCGATCTCGGAAAAGGCGGTATGGATGCCGTACTTGAAGGAACGACCTATAACGCTCAGATAGAAGATAATCTTGCGGCAGAGGCTAAAGCGCGTTTGTACGAAGAAATGTTGGAAGCCGAAGCGCAAGACAAATTTAGCAAATAATAGAAAAGGCTGAACCAAGTTCAGCCTTTTCTATTATTTCTTATATTCGCAAGGATTTACTCCTACTCGCTTTGAAAATTCGCGCGAAAAATGGCTTTCCTCAAAATATCCGCACGCCCTTGCTGTATCACTCACCGACATTTGTCCCGAGCGTAAAAGCTGCTTTGCGTAATCGATACGCATATTTATAATATATTCTTTTGGACTTATTCCGTATTTTTCGGTAAATATACGCCGAAAATACGCTTCGCTTACGTTACACATAGCGGAAAGAGACGTAACGTTAAGTCCGTTTTCAAAAAAGCTTTCCTTTATTTTTTCAACGGCGGGTAATATTATCTCGGCCTTTTTATCGGGAACGTACGCGCGGTTTTGCTCCTCCTCTGCTAAAAAGATGATATCATACAAAGACCTCATAGCCGCAAGCTTTCTCATATCATCTCCGCTTCGGTAAATTTTCTCCGCGCTCTTAAAAGCACGTCTTACAGCCTCCGCGTTTCTAAAGCTTACAGAAAACGGTACGTCCGATATTTCCGCATCAAAATTTATTGCATAGCAACCGCCGTTTTTTATGGCTCTCACTTTGTAAGACGAGCCCTTCGGAAGATAAAAAAGCTCGTTTTCATGAGTCCTCATAACTCTGCCGTCCGAAAAACAATAGTCCTTCACCGAGTTTTCGTCATTCAAAACAAGTCCGTGGTACGCTCTGTCGGTATGTACCGATCTTCCCGTTCCCGAGGCAACTCGAACCACAAGCGCTATTTTGCTGATAACGATGTTTTTCCATTGTTCGTTCATTTTATCACCCCCGCATTTATTATACGATATTGTATCGATTTCGTCAAGTGTTTTGTTTTATCTATTTACAAAAATTTTTTTTAGTGATATAATGCTTTCGTAATAATATTAAAAACTTTTTTGGAGGTAATGTCATGCAATACTTAACTAAAGAAAGTTACGAATACATCATGAACAAATATCACGATCAAAGCAAGCCCTTTGATCCGCACAAGCGCTTTATCCGCAGAGATGAGATCTTTTCCGCAGACACGGGAATGGAGGGTGACAAAATACTTTCGGGTATCCTTGATAACGATAAAACATATGAGCCTCTTCCCCACCCAATTCGCAAGGCAAGGGCTTTTGAATACGTACTGAAAAACACAAGAATATCCTGTGATGCGCGTGATATATTTCCCGCGATAAATATGTTAGACCGTCCTCTCAATGCGACTGTTGTAGGAAACTGGAAGAAAGAGGTCTTTGAAGAACTCATACCCGAAATAAACGAAAGAAAAAATCATTTTGAAAAAGCCGGTATAGTAACTATCTGGCCCGATTACGACCACAGCGTTCCCGTTTGGGACAGAATATTCGCTTTAGGCTTCAAAGGATTGCTCAGCGAGAGCGAAAATATACGAAAAAGCCGTAAGCTTAACACGGATGAGGAAGCGTTTTTTGAGGGCATCAAAATAACGTATGAGGCGATCATCGCTTTTATCGGAAGACTTGCTGACCTCGCCAATACCACAGATGGCTCGGAAAAGTTAGCGAAAGCTCTTAAAAGCATTCAGCATCATGCGCCAGAGACTTTCTATGAAGCTCTCCTTGTTGATTATATCTATTTTATACTTTGTGAGCATATCGAAGGCTTACAGGTTCGTTCGCTTTGCAACTTTGACAGACTTTTCTTTAAATTTTACCGTCATGATATCGAAAACGGCATCTCCGAGGAGGAGATACGAACCGACCTTGCGTACTTTTTCTTGCAGTTCACCGCTATAGGCAACTATTGGAATCAGCCCGTATATCTCGGAGGTGAAAACGCTGACGGTTCTACCGTTATAAACGAGCTTTCTTATCTCTTTCTCGACACATACGACAAAATGAACATATACAGCCCCAAGATACAGATAAAGGTATCAAAGAGCACTCCGAAGAAATTTTTGCTGAAGGCTCTCGATATGATACGCCGCGGACATAATTCAATAGTATTCGTCTGCGATGAGACTATACGCAAGGCTCTCGTCAGGGCGGGAGCGACCGAGGAACAGGCTCGGCTTTGCGATATCAAGGGCTGCTATGAATACTCTGTTCAAGACGGAATGAGCTGCGGAATGAACTATCTCAATCTCTTAAAGCCTCTTGAATATGCCCTTCATGAAGGACGCGACGGAGTAACGGGTGCTTTTGACGGTCTTGAATGCCGCAGCCTTGACAAATATGACAGCTTTGAAGAAATTTTCGAAGAATACAAGCGTCAGCTTTTAAACATTATTAACCTGACCATAGATACTGTAAACAGTTTTGAGGACTATCTTGCGCACATCAATCCGCAGTCTATGATATCCGCAACTTCTCCATCCTGCCTTGAAAAAGGTCTTGACGCACTAAAGGGCGGATGCGCTAAAAACGCCACTTATCTCAACGTAGGATTTCTTGCCGACGCGGCAGACTCTTTGTTGATGATAAAGAAATACGTGTTTGAAAAACGCGAACTTTCTCTTGGAAGATTCCGTGACATTTTGGATAAAAACTATGACGGTGAGGAGCTTTTCAGAAGAAAGCTTATAACGGATAAAGAAAAATACGGCAACAACAAGGAACGTCCCGATGCCATTGCGACCGAGCTGTACGACTTCGTAAACAAAAACGTTGTCGGCAAACCGAACGCAAAGCTTCGCACAGGTAAATGGAACTGCTCGTACCACGTAGCAAGACAATCCTACTCGCAAGGCAGCAAGACCGCCGCGTCTCCTAACGGCAGACGACTTGGCGAAGAACTTTCCAAAAACGTCTCGGCATCTATGGGACAAAACCGCGAGGGCGCGACCGCCGCTATCCTCTCTGTAACAAAGCTTGATGCTTCCGCCATTACGAGTGACGTTGCGCTCGACATGGGACTTTTGCCCTCTGCCGTCAAGGGAGATGACGGACTTGAGGCTATGTACGGGCTACTTATAACCTTCTGTAACAGAGGCGGTCACGCGTTGCAGATAAACGTATTCGACGCGGATACCTTGCGTGACGCTCAAAAGCACCCCGAAAAATATCAGGATCTTCAGATACGCGTTTGCGGTTGGAACGTGCTTTGGAACAACATAAACAAGGTTGAACAGGACGGATTTATCCGTCAGGCAGAAGCGTTGATATAATGAACATGGAAATTTTATCGAAAAAAAGATGCTTTATCGGAGAGGGGCCTATTTGGAACGCCCGTGACGGTCTGTTGTATTTTACGAACAACCACGAAAAAGAGATCTGCGCGCTCGACATCTACACACGTGAGCTTAAAATAATTCCCACCGACGTCGGAGTGGTGGCAATTGCCTTTGATAAAGATAACCGCATGATAGTATCGCGCAAGGACGACGGTATCTTTTATCTTGACGGAAGCACCGCAGCTCCGCTTTATGACACGGATAAGTATAATATTTTATATGCAAACGACATGAAAGCAGGTCCTGACGGCAGAATATACGTTGGTACGCAAAGCGAAAAGCGTGTAGGCATCTCCGACAACGTAGACGGAAAATTATATTCCATTGATAAGAACGGCAACGTCCGAACGCTTCTGGAAGGCTTGCTTTTATCAAACGGAATGGACTGGTCGATGGACGAAAAACGCTTTTATCATACCGATAGCGATACAAGGCTCATAAAGGAATATTCCTTTGACAAAGAGAGTGGCGACATCGAATACACGGGCAGAAGCGTATACGTCAAGGGTGTCGACGGCTTCACGATAGACGAAAACGACCTTTTGTACGTTGCTTGTTGGGGGCAAGGACATATTGCCGTCGTTGACACGCGCGATATGACCGTCATTGACCACATAGACGTTCCCGCAAAGATCCCTGCAAGCTGTGCTTTTGCTGGCAAAGGCATGAACGAGCTTGTAGTCGTTACGGCAGACTACAAAAATGCGTCTGCCACCGATGAATATGCGGGATATACCTTCAAAAAAGAAATGTCTGTATGTGGCAGACTTCCGTATTTGTTTGGATAAAAATTTTAATAAAAGGAAGCTAAAAAATGAACGTTAAAAAATTGTTTTCGGGACGAGTTTCAAGCGTAATTCTTGCGCTGATAGTTTGCGCGCTTTGGGGCACGCTATTCCCTTTCATAAAGATAGGCTACTCGACGTTTCACATAAGCAGCAACAATATACCATCGATAATTCTCTTTGCTGGAACACGTTTTACAGTATCGGGAATTATAATGATAGCTCTCTTTTCGGCAACAAAACGTAAATTTCTAAAGCCTAAAAAGAGCGATATTTTGCCGATACTTGCCGTTGCGGCATTCACGATAATCCTTCACTATTTCTTTACCTATATGGCTCTCGCGATAGGAGAAGGCTCTAAGACCGCGATAATAAAGCAGATAGGATTTCTGTTTTTGAGTTGTTTTTCGTTTCTCTTTATAAAAAGCGACCGCTTTACGTGGAAAAATATTATATGCGGAATACTTGGATTTCTCGGTATAATCGTTACGAACCTCAACGGTGGCGCGTTTACTTTTGCGCTTGGTGATGCGTTGCTTATAATAGCGTCTTTCTGCTCGGTAGCGGGTACGATCGCAACTAAAAAAGCGGTAAGCCGAACCGATCCCTTAACGCTCGTTGCTTATTCGCAATTCTTTGGCGGTATCTTTCTTCTCGCAACGGGTTTTGCTTTGGGCGGAAGAATAACTCACGTCGATATTCGCGCGATAGGCTCTCTTGCGTATATCTGCTTTGCTTCTATCAGCGCGTACGTTATCTGGAACGTATTGATAAAATACAATAGTCTATCCAAGCTCTCGATAATCAAATTCACCGAGCCGCTTTTTGCGGTCATCTTCTCGGGGATCTTGCTCGGTGAAAACATATTCAGACTGAATTATTTGTTCGCGTTTATCATTATCCTTGCTTCTATCCTTATAAGCAATTTGAATTTTAAAAAAGTTCAAAACGATCTTAACGATTGACAAGCAAAGCTTGATGCGGTATAATATAACCGTTGATATTCCCACTCCAAAAGGAGACTATATGAAAGCAAAAATTTTCGAAATAAAACGCTTTGCCGTTCACGACGGCGACGGAATACGCACGACCGTATTTTTCAAGGGCTGTCCCTTAAAATGCGTGTGGTGTCACAATCCCGAGGGTATAGGCTTCAAGCCCGAAATAGCATATTATCAGCACAAGTGCATAGGCTGCGGAGAGTGTGTGACGGTCTGTCCGTCGGGTGCTCATACAATGAGAGGCGGCATGCACTCTTTTGACCGCGAAAAGTGTATAGGCTGCGGAAAATGCAAGGACGTTTGTCTTGGTGACGCATTAGGATTTTACGGAAAAGAAGTCACGGTCGACGAGCTTTTGCCCACCTTGCTTGATGACAAGGATTTTTATGACTCCTCAAACGGCGGTGTTACTCTTTCGGGCGGTGAGTGTCTTATGCAAGCGGATTTCTGCGCGGAGCTTCTCAAAAAGCTCAAAGAAAACGGTGTAAGCACAGCGGTAGACACCTGCGGATACGTCTCGCGTGAGACGCTTGACAAGGTCATTCCGTTTACCGATATTTTTCTTTACGATATAAAGGCTATCGATGAGGACGTACATATCGCGTGTACGGGGCATTCAAACAAAAAGATACTTGAAAATATCAAGTATCTCGATGAAAAGGGTTGTAAGATAGAGGTGCGTATTCCCTACGTTCCACATTACAACAGCGGACAGATAGAAAAGATCGCGGCATTTCTTTCGGAAATCAAAAATCTCACGAAGGTGCGCGTTCTTCCCTATCACAATTTTTCCGAGTCGAAATATAAAGCGCTCGGCATGGAGTCAACTCTGCCCGAAGTCATTCCGACAGACGAGGAAATGAAAGCGGCGGAAAAATATTTTTCAAAGTAAAAAACGAGGTGTGAACTAAAAGTTCACACCTCATTTTTTATCTGATAATTACTTGCAAAGCGAGTAAGCCGCCTCGTCGCAGATTATGGTTACGTCGGGGTGGAGACGAAGAAGAGACGCGGGGCAATTTGTGGAAAGATTTCCGCAAACGGTCTCCCGTTGCACCCTCAAACGCAAGGCAAGATAGAACGCTTTCACCGTACGATGAAGAATGAGCTTCTCAAAAGAAATGCTTTCATCGACCTTGCCGATGCGGATAAACACCTCAAAGAATGGCGTACCAAGTACAACGAGGTCAGACCTCACGAGGCGATCGATATGCGTTGCCCCGCGGACATTTACATACCGAGCGAAAGAAAATATCCAGACAAGATAAAACCGTATAAATACAGCGGATTACACCGCATTTTAAAGGTCAATTTCAAGGGATATCTGAGATTCGACAGCAAGGTATTTTACTTAAGCGAGTCTATGGTAGGAGCAGAATTAGAGTTGCGCTCAGAGGGGGCGGAATTTGCCTCGCTCTGCTACCGCAACTACAAGATCGCAGAGATTGATTTGCGGACTGAGCAAC
>JAZNEM010000030.1:0-5663 GCA_045588595.1 Eubacteriales bacterium | reverse complement strand
AAGAAAGTAATCAAAGAAAAAGCAATACAAAAAGATTTATTATGTAGCCATTATGGCTATGCAAAACCTTGTTTTAGAAAGTTTTTTGAGGGAGTTTGAGGGAACTTTTTTTCAAAAAAGTTCCCTCATCGCGTCCTTCGCATCCCCGACAAACCGAAATTTGTTTAATCGATTGTTTTATGTAACACTATTTAAAATTTTAGGAGGACTTTTTATGAATCGAGAGCTATTCAGAAAAATGGTCAAATGGTTTGGTCTGTTGTTATTGTTTCATTTGATGTCAATGATACTGTTCGGAGTGATCTTTTCAAGCTCTGTTGCGCAAATGATAGACGATAAACTGCAAACAAGGGTAAATCTTACCGTACTTATTTATAATATAGCGGTCTTTGTTATCTTTTCGATCGTCCATTCAAAGATAGAGTCATCATTCAGCGAATATAAAAAGGGAATAAAGGAAACCGTTAGAGCGAATGAGTTTTCCGCTTTAAAATATTTCAAAGCAACTTTTTTGAAAGAGCATTTGATAAGACTCGGGATATATTTTGCTTTTCAGTTGCCGTTTCTCGTGTTTTGCCTCATATTCGGAGTGGAATTGCAATATCCTACTATGTTTGAACAGTTTTATATTACCGAAACGGGATTCTATCTTGTTACGGGCTCTGCACTCCTTGGAATATTACTCAATACCGTAGTGTTCGGAATGATTTTTACATTGATAAGAATATTGTTTGTGCTTATAACGAAAAAAGACGTTGAAAAGGATATAATGCATTGACAAATAAAGGTTTTTGTATTATCATATAAAGAGAGTGTTTAGAAAGTGTGAAAATCTATATGCAAGAACATATAAATGAAATTTTGGTATGGATAACAGTTTCTTTTTTATCTTGAAAAATTAACCAATACGAGATTAATAAATTTTATTCTATTAAAAAGAGAATATCTCCATAATCGCTCTATTGACTTTGCTGCCGATTTCGTGTATAATGTTTTTCAAGCTTCTAAAATTGATTTTTTGTGAAGTGAATATGTTTTGTTGTGCTATTATATCATTCGGAGGATATTTTTGTGAAAAGTAGCATTATTAAAAAAATATGCTTTAATTTGTTGAAATTTTGGGGTGCGTCTTGGTTAGGTATTGTTTTAGCTTTGATTCCCTTCAATATTTTAAAACTTTTTACAGGTGATAATCCAAAGCTTGAAACAATATTAATATCGTTTATTTCCTGTTTATTTACTATGATTCTTATATTCGTTATGACATATGACGAAACATATAAACAAAAAAATGCTAAATATAAAATTGGTTATCAGCTCTTATTTGCCGTAATTCCTGCGATATTACATATGTTGATTTGTATTATTACCGGTGGGAGTTCTTTTGTAATGGTAGGTGCTAAATATTTTACCATACATATAGCAAATTTATATGTTGATGCAATAACCATTTATCATATTTTCTTGACGTGTACTATATTTGATACAGCTTATGCGCTTTCTTGTTTTGCAGGAGCATGTTTGGGAACAAGAAAAAGAGAGAAGAATAAAGAAGATCTCAATCATGACGGTTCTTTCGGACATGTATATACAGAAAAAAAGAATACAGACTACGAGCATGTTCCGTTATACCGCTCTTACGGAGTTTTTCGTAAATTCGGACTTCCTCGGAAGATATTAGAGACTTTTTACAAAATACTCGCCACACTCGTTCTTGCGCTTCTTGCTTTTGCGGCAGGACTTACAATTGTTACCGCTATTATCTACGCGCCTGTTCTTATTTCCACCGCTATCGTCGTTATTATTGCGTCGTTTATACTTTATAAGCCCGTTCGATTGCTCCACAAGAGATTCAAATTTATGAGAAAGCTTAAGCGCGTTTGCCGTAAAAACGGACATACGCTGACAATAAACCGCCGTTTTCCAAAGTATTTCGTACACAACAAGGAGCAAGAGGACTTTTGCGTGGATACGGGAAGAAAGATATATTACGGGTGCTTTCTCACCGTTCCCAAACGGCTTACGCACGTGACCTTTCTCGATGAAAAAAGGATAAGACTTACCACGCGCATAAATGCCGAGAGAAATAAATTTTATCAGATATACGATCTTAAGAAAAAGCATAGGGAAAAAGAATTTTATTTTCCTTACGTTTATTCAATGTCAAAGCGTCCCGTCGTAAAGGTGGTCATTCTGAATCCCTCTCCTCACAGTATTTTTGTCAAAGACAAGGACGGAGTTGAGCGTGAATCGGGAACGGGCGAGTTTACTTGCGGTTATTATATACATACGGGTACGGGATTTATCAATACTATCGAGCGAGAATTTAGTGAATAAAAACTCCGCAAAATCTATTTTTGAAAGTTTTTGAAGGGAGTTTGAGGGGGACTTTGTGAGTAAATCTTAAAAGATTGACTCTTCAAAAAGTCCCCCTCATCGCGTCCCTCGTGTCCTATCCCAGTTCTGTGCTTTCAAGCGTTCCCGCGCCTATCATAATGAGCGTTTTGTCGCACTTGCTTTCTTTGATGAGCGAGGCGATATCACCGCGAAAATACCTCGGATCGACAACGTCAAGGTCGAAATGTCTGGCAAGAAAGGGAATTACCGAGTTCGCAAAGCTGTCTTTGATAAGCAAGAGAGAGGGGCGCGGTGTATCCTTTGCGCGTATTTGTATTCGTGAATAATTTCCGCCCAAAAAGATGAGGTATTTGTCCTTTTCTTCAAGCTTTGAAAAATCGTAAAAGCCTTTTTCTTCCGTGTCAGTTTCTTCGTTATATATGCAAATTTCGTCATCGCCGTCATAGCGGTAAAGTGTTATCGAGTCATACTCTGCCGAGCGCAAGCCCGATTTTGAGAAGGACGTACCTAAAAATGTGTCCGATACGGTAACGCGCTCAAATTCATTCGCGGAATACGGGACAAAATCGAGCTCGCTCGCAAGCCTCAAATATGCGAGATACGCGCCGTCGGTAGTCCAGTGGTGATCGGTCTTATACCATACGTATTCACCGTTTTGGGAGGCTCTTTTTATCGTATTTGAAATAGTTATGCAGCTTGGCAAATGAGCTTTGATGTCGGTATTCGTTCGTTCTTCAATACTTACGTCGCATAGCCTTGGAAGTTTATCGGATAATACGTCAATGGCTCTCGGAGAGACAAAGATGTTTACCTCGTGATTCTTTGAAAGCTCTTGCAGATGCACAAGATTGTTTTGAAATATATTTTTCTCTCTATCTCCGCGAGCTATAAGATATCCGTCCTTGCCGAAAATAATTCCGTTGTTTTCTTGCTTTAAAAGAAAACGTTCGGAGTTAGCCTTGATGGTGGTAAAGCTTTCTCGAAAAGGAAATTGGTCGGAATAAAAATCACCGAGGCGCAAGAAGAATTTCCCGTTTATTATATTATCGAAATTGGCTTTTGGAAACTGCGCGAGCACTCGATTTTCGGTCTCGGAGAAGCTTTTTTGAGGCTTTATGAGTATAGCGATACCGAATGTAAAAATTATCGCTAACGAAATAAAAACTGTAAGTATATCCGAAATTTTTGCTTTTTTCATTTTTTGCCTCCGAACGTGTTTGTTTTAGCATGTACATTCGGGACTGAAATTATGCTGATTTTATGATTTGTTCAAGGTTCGTGCTAATATCAAAAAAGCCTTCTCCGTCGGAGAAGGCTTTTTAAACAATTTGGATTATTTATTTTTTGCGGTAGAATAGGTTACGATGTAACCGTCTACGTTATTACCGCTGACAGTATACGAATAGGATTCGGGAACCATAGGCGTTTCACCCTGAGGGATATAATATACCTTGTAAGAAACCTTGTCTACAGATACGCCGAAGGTCTTTTTGTAAGAGGTGGATTTAAGCATCTCGATATACTCTGCGAGAGTTTCGCACTTTTTATCTTTCATAAGCTGAGCGTGTACCTTGCCGACATAGCGGAAGATGTGAGTCATATCTTCGGAAGTTTGTGCATCTTCAGCGGTGTTTTCTTCGGGAGCGGAATAGAGCTGAACGAAGCCGTATTTATAAGCGTTATTGAATATCCACTCGTACTTTTCGTTCTCGCTTATCTTTGCATAGGTCGTAGCTTCCGCACCGTTCTGTCCCTTTATAGTAGCGTAATACTTAAACTCAAAGGTGTTTCCGTAATCTATGTTTGAAATATAAATATTGCTATCCTTGTAAAGATTGCCGTCTTTGCCTTTTGCGGTATTATAGAAGTCAACGATCATTTTGTCGAGAGCTTCCATAGCATCAGCGTTTACGTCAATATATTGATTGTAAGCAAAGTAAATATTTTCACCGTCTATAGAGGTACGACCCTCGCTGAATTTTTTAATTTCAACGTCAGAGTTTGCCTCGGCAATATAGGGGTGAAGCTCGTCAACTATCAAAAGATCGCCTTTGTGAAGTTGATTCTGGACAAACGTAGTGGTTACGAATCCGCGGTTGGGATCGACCGTTTGTTCTTCATCGGGGTTGTTGCCTTTTTTTACGGCACTTACGATGCCTATAACCGCAAGCGTTAAAAGGCTTATTGCGAGCAGAGCCGCAACTATGACTATCATGTAGCAGGTCAAACGTTTTTTGTTCTGCTGAGCGGTGGTGCCGCTATTTATCCAAGCAAAAAATTTATTCATGTGGGAGCGTCCTCCGTTCTTTATTTTTTATGTTGCCTCGGCGGTTTTGCCGCCGAGGATATTGTTTTTTATTATTCTGCGTCCTTGATGGAGAAGTCCATGCGGCCCTTCTTATCAAGACCCATATACTTGACCTTGACAGTGTCGCCAAGCTTAAGAACGTCCTCAACCTTTTCGATACGCTTAGGAGCGATCTTTGAGATGTGGACCATGCCTTCCTTACCGGGAGCATACTCTACGAAGCAGCCGAATTCCTTGATGCCCGTTACCTTACCCGTGTAAACTGCTCCAACCTCGGGTTCGAATACGATAGCATCGATCATAGCCTTAGCCTTTGCAGCGCACTCGCCGTTAGCGGAAGCGATGCAGATAGTTCCGTCGTCTTCGATATCAACCTTTGCGCCCGACTATCTCGGTAGCGTATGCAAGATAGGTGATACGAGCTTCGATTATCTCAATACCTGCCTCGTCAACACGCTCCTGTATCTCGTTCTTTATGCGAGAAGCAACGACTTCGCTAGAGCCACGTAGACTTCCGTCGTCTGCAACTCCGTCGCCCGTGGTGTCAATGTTGGGGGCTGTGTCGTAAGGATAGAGGCGTACGATATTGCGGAGAGCGGTGTCGCATTGGAGCGAGAGATATTCCTTAAAGTTATCAACGTTGAAAACGGCTTTTGCGGTGTCAACTATGCGCCAAGTTACCGCAATTCCTATCTCAACGGGGTTGCCAAGACAGTCGTTTATCTTCTGCTTGTTGTTGTTGAGAGTCATTATCTTCAAGGAAAGCTTGTTGTTTACTGTTTGAATGGTAGCGGCGTTTTTGCCTACAACTACGGTCTCGACAGTATTTACGTCACCGCTCTGATTGAGCTTCGTCTTTGCCGCGGGATTTACTGAAGCGCAGAAGGGATTGACCGCGTAAAAGCCTTCACCCTTGATAGTTCCAACGTATTTTCCGAAAAGCGTGAGAACGAGAGCCTCTTGCGGCTTGAGTACTTTTAGACCAATATAGGGTATC
>JAZNEM010000029.1:0-21902 GCA_045588595.1 Eubacteriales bacterium | reverse complement strand
GAAAATCGTTTCGTTCGTGCCTTGTCATTTCGTCAAATCAAACCCACCGACAAATTAAAACTTGATTTATTTGAATTTATATCGAATATTCCTTTGCGATATCCTCTATTCTCTTTGCGGCTTCATTTGTATCGAGTCTATTTGCGGCGTAGGCGTGGCGCAAGAGGTCGGCGGGGATATATTCGTCGTACTTCTCGAACGCGGGCAATTCGGTGGGGGAGACGAGACTCATTGGCGATATGCCGTCATAGCCGAAGCGAGACTTCAAGGCGGAGATCAAATCCTTATCTCTTCCCTTTTCCATTCGGAAGGTCATATAACAGCTTCCCTCAAAGTCCATACCCGATATGCCAAGCTGTGCTGATACCGTTCCTATCATCTTTCGCAAGGTTCTGAAAGAGCGTGTTCCGAGCCACGGGAACAGACACCACGTATACCCTCCGAGATGTATTATCGAATGCTCTGTCATGCCCGTATTTCTTGCAACCGCGCGTGCCGTCTCAAGCCTTTTTCTCGCGTTCTCCTTGAGGTACGGATAATCCTTGTCCTCGCAAAGCACCTGTTTCATACGCTCAAGGATACGGGTGTGTATCTCGCCGTATTCTCCCGGCCAAGATATCTCCATTTTGCCCTCGACCGCTTTGACGTATATGAGTCTACGCTGCGCGTCTACCTCAAGCACCTCCCAAACACGACCCGCGAGCGCAAAGCGGTCGCCTACGGGCGACGGAGTGGTTATCGTGCCTATCTCCTCGGACTCACATCTGACGGTGAAATCCTCGCTATCGTTAAAAACAGCGTAAAACTTAAAGCTTGAGAGCATTCTCTCGCCCGCCATACCGACTATGAGTCCCTTTTCCTCGGTCATTTCAAGGTAATCGTTATTAAGCATTGAGACGAGCATTGTTTTATATATTTCCTTTGATATTGAGAGGAACGGCGGAAGCTTTAACACCGTATCGGCAAGCTTTGCCGCACTCATTTCTCCGTGTGACGCCAATATGCTCAACGTCTGGTGGAACAGAAGGCTGAGCGGCTCTTTTTTCTGTCTTGGCGGTTCTATAAAGCGTTCCTCTATATAAAGCTGCACTATCGCGATAGCGCGTATCAACCCCCACGGGATAAGCTGTGGAAGCGGAGCGTTTGGAAGCGGCTCTTCCTCGCGGAATACCATCATCATTTCGGGCGGCTGACCTCGTCTGCCCGAACGTCCGAGTCTCTGCAAAAATCCCGAGACGCTATTTGGAGAATCTATCTGCACTATCCTCTCAAGTCTGCCGATATCGATACCAAGCTCCATTGTGACTGTCGCGCAAGTGACTGCCATTATCTCCTCATTCTTCATCTTCATCTCGGCTTCCTCTCGCAATGACGCTGAAAGGTTTCCGTGGTGTATGAGGAAGATATCGTTCTCTTTACGCTTCTTTGCTATCTGACGCAGAGTCGCGCAAACGTATTCTGTCTCCTCTCGCGAGTTTGAGAAAACGAGAGATTTTCTATCCTTTACGCAATCGTAAACGTATTCGTATCCCGTATCAAGCAGAGCTTTATCGTTATTTTCTTCTGTTGCGCTTTTAGTTTGGTCGAACGCTTGGTTTCGGATATAAAAATGCTCCATACCAAGCCGCCAACGGTTCTTTTCCTCTGGAAATCTTGGGATATCTGTCTCTCGGTTCGTTCCCGCACTCAACCATGCCGCCGCAAGACTTGGGTCGCCTATGGTGGCAGAAAGCCCTATTCGACGTACAGAACGCTCTATGATGCGCTCAAGACGCGCTATCTGGCAAATTATCTGGTTTCCTCTGTCTGTTCCCGTCAAGGTGTGTATCTCGTCTATAACGATATACCGAAGGTCACAGAAGAGTCTTTTTATATCGTTTGAACGGTTTATAAGCATTGCTTCAAGAGATTCGGGGGTTATCTGCAATATGCCCTCGGGGCGTTCAAGAAGCTTTTTCTTTTGTGACACAGCGACGTCTCCGTGCCAATGCGTGACCCTTATTCCGCTTTGTGTGAGAAGCGCCTCCATTCGTCCAAATTGGTCATTGATAAGGCTTTTAAGCGGTGCGATATAAAGCACGGATATACTTTTATCGTCTGCGTTATATATTTCCGAAAGTATCGGAAAGAACGCCGCCTCGGTCTTTCCGCTTGCGGTCGACGAGGTGAGGAGAAGATTTTTATTTGTCGTAAAAATGGTCTTTGCCGCAGCAATTTGTATATCTCGCAGATTTTCCCACGAGTGCGAATATATATATTCCCTTATGAACTCGGGAAATTGAGCAAATATCTTGTCTGCCTCGGTCATTTCTCTTCTCCTTTTTTTACAAATTGACTTACTTTTTCTTTCGCGAAAGAAAAAGTAAGCAAAAAGAAAGCAATACAGGGGGGATTTATAAATAATTGTTTGTAGATAACTAATTTTGATAGTCTTTTCTCGAAGGAAGAAAGTGGTCGGACAGCTAAAGCTACCGACCACACTTTCTTTTGGTAACTAAAGTTATATTTTCTACCCAATAGAAAATACGCCAAATATTGCATTTTTTGTAACTTTACGTTTTAAAAGTCTATATCATTTACCGTGTAATTATTTCTTTGTGGCTCTTGCGCATTTTCGGGAAATTCGTCCTTCTCCTCGGACGGAAGCGCGTCTCCAAACGCTTTATTTACGACGTCCTCGAAAACGATATCGTCATTCTGCATAAGGATATTCAATACCGTCATGTAATCTCGAAGCATCTCGCGTGGCGTTATCATCTGATCCGCGCCCGCGCGAGATAGCGAAAGATTCAAAAATTGCATCATCTGTTCTTCCGTGATACGCGGTTCTTTGCCGTAATTTGCGGAATAAAGCTTTGTCACTCTTGAAATAAGAGCAAACAGTTCCTCGTCGGTAAATCGCTTTAAGCGTATTACAGGTCCTACGAGATTTCTGTATTCCTCTGACGCGAATCTGCTATCGCACAGGCGGCTTCGCAAAGCCTCGTAGCTAAAGAGTCCCCTGCGTGTGTCGTCCATAAACTGCGGTGTTCCGCCAAGTATGAGTGCAAGCCCCGATGCTCTTCCCTGAAGCGTATCGTTGAACATTGAAAGTATCTTTTCGTAATTGTTCTCGCGGCTGACTCTATGCGTTATCTTATAAAGATTTACACATTCATCGATAAATACGACAAGTCCGCGATATCCCATAAAGCGAACGAGCACCGCGAGGAGCTTTATAAAATCGTACCAGTTATCGTCATCGATAATTACCGACACGGAGAACCCAAGAGTGCTTCTCGCCTCGGTTTTTGTGGCATATTCTCCCCTGAGCCATCTCAAGCACGCGCTCTTTTTTTCGTCGTTGCCCTCAATATACGCGCGATAATATTCGGTAATAACGCGCGCAAAATCAAATCCGCCTACCATATATTCGACCTCGCGGAGCTTCTCTGCCGCCACAATATTGAGACGTCTTATAAACTCATCACTTTCAGCTTCTACTCCTGAAGCAATTACCTCGGTCTTTAGCATCTCTATCCAACGGGCAATTATTTTGGGAAGCGCATTTCCGTCGGGAGAAGATTTCGACGCAAGATTTTTTATAAGCTCGCGGTAAGTAGCAACACCCGTTCCCGAGCTTCCGTAAAGACGGCGTTCCGGCGAAAGATCGGCATCTGCGGTGAGAAAATCGCGCTCAAGCGCGTATCCGCGTATAAGCTGCATAAGAAAGCTTTTTCCGCTTCCGTAACGTCCGATTATAAAGCGCATCGTTCCACAGCCCTCGTTTATCTGCTCAAGATCCGAGAGCAGTGCTGATATCTCGTCCTTTCTACCGATAGCTATATACGGTGCTCCCATACGCGGAACGACACCTGCCGATACCGACAAAAGCAGCGAGTTCAAAACTCTTTTTGGTATTTTTTGTATATTCGTATCGTTATTCATATTAAACCTCTTTACAACAGTTTTACAACAGTTCTTTGTAAAATTCAGAAATTTCGTAGCCGTTATCTCCGTCCTCAATGAGAATATCTCCGATGACCTCGACAGCGATATCGTTTATCTCGTCAACTATTGAATCCTTTATCTTGGCTAAAGACTTTGCTTCACTATCCTGCTTATTTTTATCACCCGATTTTACGGCAAGAGCAAATCCTAAAAGTTGCCCTAAAGCATCTGAAAGAGTTGTATCCGCACTTTCTTCGGTAGCTTCTATCTCTTCTTTTATCGAATGTGCTTCTTCCTCTACGATATCCTCAAAAATCTCTTCAAACGCCGTAACGAGCTCGTTCGTTGTTCCCCATGAATCCTCCTCGATACGCTTTGCATCGTTTAATGAAAAATGCTTTTTCGGAGCTTCGTAGAGAACATCGTATTCGTATGTCTCTTTAACTTTTTTAGGTGTTTTCGATTTTGGAGGAAGTGCTTTTGCGAAGTATTCATCGATGACCTTATACAAATCGGAATTGGAACTATAAACCATTAATCTTGATTTAGTTCCTATCGCCGCGCGTATTTTGTTCTCTCCGTATTTCACCATATCTCCGATATGATATCGAAGCTCGTTCATTCTTGAAAAAGAGCAATATTCGATATCTATACGATATTTTTCCTGCGAGCAACATAGCGCGCCTGCGTAAGCCTCGCGGCTCATTCTGCTATCTCCGACAGAAAACCCCGAAAGGAATCCTTTTCCTCCGTCATAATTGCGCCATGCATAAACAAGCGAAGCAAAAATATGCTTGTCAAACAATGCTTTGTTGTCTCCCGTGGCAAATTTGCTCGTTCTGTAATCGTATGCCGAGCAATATTTTATCAGTGAACCAACGCATTTTTGAGGGTCACCGCTCGGCATGGAGATATAAAACTCTTTTAATGAGGACTCGCTTTTTACTATTCTGCTATCAGCGTTTTCCGGAGGAGGCAGCTTGTGAACAAGGCTATAATCGCATATCCAAGCTGAAAGCTTACTCTCAAGAGACGGAAACTCTGTATGATAAACGTTCCATATCTCCGTGAGCAGATATTGCGCATCTTTGGGGGTGATATATTCTCCTATATTGATAAGCTCGAAAACGTAAAGCAGAACGTAGCTGTAATCGATCTTTATATATATTCCGTCCTCAAAATTCTTGCGCCACCACAGGTAATACGACAACTGATTTTCATTCAATTGGTCATATTGCGGAACGTATGAAAAATACGGAACATATTCACTTTCACTCACTTGTGCGCTTCGAAGCTCTTTTGCTTTTTTGCGAAATTCATTATAAAAATGATATTCGCATCTATGCTTTTTGAGTGTTACCTTATGGATAGGGCTTTCGTTTACGCAATATTCCTCTATCGACTCAAAGAGCACCTTTTCGTCCTCTTTTTTGTCGTAAGTTACCGTTCGGCTTATCGTTCCTCTATCCGAAAATGTGAGCTGTGTATCGTTATTTCGCTTATTCTGCGTATTCTGTTCATTCAAGGGTGATATTTCGATTTCAACTGTATCGACAGATTTTTTTGTAGGCGTATATATTTTTTTCTTTGGAACGAGTTCGGACAGATCCCAAAAATCATCCAAATTTTTACTCTTGCTGTTTTCAGCCACAATATCACCGCCTTTGCATAAAAAATAAAATTCCTATCATTATATTGTACCATATCACGACTTATCTGTCAATCCTGCGGAGAATTTTTTGTTTTTCAATACTGTAGAATTTTTTGTTTTTCAATACTTCTCCAAAAGTTCTTTTTGATAAGCGGACGGAGTTTTCCCCATTTGCTCCTTAAACACCTTAGTAAAATGAGATTGCGAGCAGAAGCCCGTCTCCAATGCTATTTCCAACAAGTTTTTTTCTCCTGACATCAGCAATTTTTTTGCCTTCTCCACACGCATTACCATTACGTATTTTGACGGTGTTATACCGACATTTTTAGTAAATACGGCTTGAAGGTGGTTTGGCGAGACGTTTACCGCCTTTGCGAGTGCGCGCAAGGAGCAATCGGAGCTATAATGCTGACGAATATATTCATACGTCTCCCTAACTATCCAATTAATATTTTGTAAGTCCGATCGAACGCCTCTCTCTTCGCAAGCACGCAGGCAACGGTAAAGAATATCAAAAAACAATGTGTTTATACGCACCGTATCTATCGCGTTATCACTTGATGAAACAAAACATGCGCCGAGCTTATTAAAAATTCCGATAAGCTCTTCAAGACGCTCGTCATTTTCGAGATACGTACAGGTCGGCATAGAATCCAAGACCGACAGTATATCACGGTCGATATTTTCCGATAGGTAAATGTGAAAGAAATTACATCTCACGGGAAAATCGCTATGGCGCACCTGCCCCGGTTTTGCGCAAAGCAGCATACCTCTACGAACGGGATATGCCTTTCCGTCCACATGGCTTACTCCGCTGTCCGTGTGAAACAATTCTATCTCATAGCGGCGAACCTTTCTATCAATGCTTTTCTTTTGTCCTTTTCTTAAAATATTGCTGTCAAACAGACCGCAATATATATCTTCGTTAATTTTTAGCATATCGGTCTCCAATCGTTAGAAAATGATAAATTATAGTGTAATATTGATATACATACGCCGTTTTATCGTGATATAATATAAAAAAGCCTATATTATTATAACACATATTTTTATTTTTGTATATAGACTTTTAATATTATTATACTGTGAGGTATTTTTATGGAACGATTGATCCGCCAAGGGAAGCTTCCCTATTTTAGCTCGTCCGAGATAGAGTTTTCTCGTTTAGGAATCGGTTTTGAAAAGCTTGACAGAGACGTTTTTGATCCAAACAAGGCGTATGACAAGGTATCGAAGATCGGTATCAAGAAGATTCGTATTCAGTCAGGCTGGATGAAAACAGAAAAGGTCAAAGGAGTATACGACTTTGCATGGCTTGACGAAATAGTTGACAATCTTATTTCAAGAGGAATGCAGCCTTGGCTCTGTCTGTGCTATGGAAATCCGCTTTACACAAAGCTTGCGGAATCGGTATTCGGTGCTGTCGGCTGTCCTCCCGTTGAAAGCCGAGAAGAGACAGACGCGTGGCTTCGCTACGTTGAGGCGACGGTAAAGCATTTCAAGGGCAAAATATCGCTTTACGAGATTTGGAACGAGCCAGATTGTATGTACTCCTGGAAACACTTTGGAGAAGCAAAAGAAAATATCGACCGTGAAAGAAACGCGCGTGAATACGGAATATTGGCAAGTGAAACGGCGCAGATCATAAGAAAAGCCGACGCCGAAGCAAAGATAGCGGCTTTCGGCTTAGGTCATATAGCAAACTTGAAGTGGGTAAACGATGCGTTATCTACGGGTCTTTACGAATACATAGATTACGTTACATTCCACGTCTATTCCTCTACCGACGCCCGCAGAGGAAGAAAGATAGCCTCGCTTCGCGATCTTGTAAATTCCTATAACCCAAATATCAAGCTGATACAGGGTGAGTCGGGAGCGCAGACCAGAAGCGACGGTCACGGAGCTATGAAAGGTTTTGCGTGGTCGCGTGAGAAGCAGACGAAATATCTTTTGAGAACTCTTATTTGCGATCTTCACGAGGGTGTAGAATTCACCTCGTACTTCTCCACAATGGATATGATAGAGGCTCTTACTGGAAAGGTCGGCAACAAAGCAAGCTATCTTGATTACGGTTATTTCGGTGTCATCAGCGCCGAGTTTGACGAGGACGGCAGAGCGACGGGAGATTATACAGAAAAGCCATCTTACTATGCTTTGTCAGCATTGTGTTCCCTTTTAAAAGGCAGCGCGTGCGCAGAAGCTATTCCTTATGCCATAGAGGACCTTCCGTCAAGACGTGTCAACGGAAACGATTGCTCGGACAGAGATATTCAGGTATACAATTTCAAGCTTGACGACGGAAGCAAGGCAATGATATATTGGAAAAAGGCAGATATTCTTACCGAGACCTATGAGGGTACGGCAACATTCTGCGTTTACGGACAGAAGAATGATAATATTCAAATCTGCGATTTGAAGAACGGCACTCTTTACGATCTTCCCGAGGGAATGTTGGAGGATCTGGGTAACGGTGGTGTAAGATTTAAAAACATTCCCCTTACCGACAGCCCATTGGCAATATTGTTTAAATGATAAATAAAATTACCGCATTGGTGACGTTTTTTCGTTGCCAATGCGGTTTTGGTGATTTTTAGAAGTTAAAATTTAAATTTTTTGCGTATTTTTTCGATATCCCCTTGAAAATATTGAGATTTTGGAGTATACTATATAAGATTGGAAAATAATTTTTTCGGAGGATAAAAATGGCTGAATTAAAAAAACTCTCTAATTTTGACGGAGTAAAGGGCCCCGTTCTTACTATCGTTATGGACGGTGTCGGAATTGCTCCCGACAACGCGGCGAACGCAGTTGTTGCCGCATACACCCCCACTCTTGATATGCTTATGGCAAAATACCCCATGGTGAAGCTCAAGGCTCACGGTACGGCAGTAGGTCTTCCCTCTGACGACGATATGGGTAACTCCGAGGTCGGTCACAACGCTCTCGGCGCGGGTCAGGTCTTTGCTCAGGGTGCAAAGCTCGTTTCTCAGTCTATTGAAAGCGGAAAGATGTTCGCTTCTGAGACTTGGAAGGCGATAGTCTCCAACGCAAAAGAAAACAACGGTACGCTTCACTTTATCGGACTTTTCTCGGACGGTAACGTTCACTCTCACATCGATCACCTCAAGGCCATGATAGCAGAGGCTAAAGCAGAGGGCATTACAAAGGTAAGAATCCACGTTCTTATAGACGGACGTGACGTTGGTGAGACAAGCGCTCTTGAATATATCGATCCCTTTGAGGATTTCCTCGCTTCGCTCCGCGACGAAAGCTTTGACATCTGCATCGCTTCGGGCGGCGGACGTATGAAGATCACTATGGACCGCTATGAAGCTGACTGGTCTATGGTCGAGCGCGGCTGGCAGACCCACGTTCTCGGTGAGGGCAGACAGTTTGCAAGTGCTAGTGAGGCAGTTAAGGCTTACCGTGAGGAATATAAGGTCATCGACCAGGATCTTCCTCCCTTTGTTATCGCAAAGGACGGCGCGCCTGTCGGCACTATCAACGACGGCGACAGCGTTATCTTCTACAACTTCCGCGGCGACCGTTCTATCGAGATCTCCAAGGCATTTGACGCTCCCGCAGGTGAATTTGACAAATTCGACCGCAAGCGCGTTCCCGCAGTTGTTTACGCAGGTATGCTTGAATATGACGGAGACCTCCACATTCCGAAGAAATATCTTGTATCTCCCCCCGAAATAACCAACACCATGAGCGAATATCTCGCTGACACGGGAGTTAAGCAGCTCGCTATCTCCGAGACACAGAAATACGGTCACGTAACTTATTTCTGGAACGGAAACCGCTCTGGCAAGTTCTCCGAGGAGCTTGAGACCTATATTGAGATCCCCTCCGACGTTGTTCCCTTTGAGCAGAGACCTTGGATGAAGTGCGCAGAGATCACCGACAAGCTTATCGAGTGTCTTGAAAGCGGCGAATACAAGTATCTCCGCGTAAACTTCCCCAACGGAGATATGGTCGGTCATACGGGCTCTATGCTTGCGACACGTTGCTCTATGGAAGCTCTTGACCTCCAGCTTGCTCGAATCCTCGCGGCTCTTGACAAGGTTGGCGGTGTTGCTCTTATTACGGCAGACCACGGAAACGCTGACGAAATGTATGAGATCGACAAAAAGAGCGGACAGCCTAAAGCTGACAAGAACGGCAACTACAAGGCAAAGACGAGCCACACGCTCAATCCCGTTCCCTGCATCATCTACGACAACGTAAACGCAGGCGCGTACACGGTCAAAGCTGACGAAGGCAACTTCGGTCTTTCCAACGTAGCCGCTACCATGGTAAACCTCATGGGCTATGAAGCTCCTGAAATGTGGGACGAAAGTATCATTAAGTTTTAAGTAATATAAACGCAAAAAGCCTCCCCATGCTTGAACTGCAAGAGGAGGTAAATTGCAACGTAAGACGGAGGGATTGTTTTTGTTTTATTTTACAATCCCTCTGTCGTTTTGTAACACGATCTGAATCTGTAAAAATATTTTCTTTGTATTGATAAGGAGCTTGTTATGCCTGTACTTAAAGTCAAGTCACTCAGTAAAATATACGGAACAGAACACACGCGAACCGTTGCGCTTGATGACGTATCCTTTGAGATAGAACGCGGTGAATTTGTGGCTATAGTCGGTACGTCGGGATCTGGAAAATCGACGCTCCTTCATACTATTGCCGGTGTCGAAGTTCCGACAAGCGGATCGGTTTTTGTTGAAGATGTGGACGTGCATCGTCAAAACGATAAAGAAATGTCGTTATATCGGCGTAAAAAAGTAGCACTGATATATCAAGGCTATAATCTGTTGCCAATGCTTAACGTCCGAGACAATATCACACTTCCTGCAGAGCTTGACGGACGAAAGGTGGAAGAAAACCGCCTTTTGGATGTACTGAATGTATTAGGAATATCAGAAAAAGAATTTCATTATCCAAATATGCTTTCTGGCGGTCAGCAACAGCGCGTGGCTATCGCGCGTGCCCTTATTACTGAACCGGCTATACTGCTTGCGGACGAACCGACGGGAAATCTTGACAGCAGTAACACATCTGAGATCATGGAGCTTTTTGCACTGTCAAACGAGCAGTACGGACAGACTATCATAGTCGTTACACATGATGAGCGTGTGGCAATGGCTACGCGACGGATAATTCGCATTGAGGACGGCAGGATAGTAGAGGACTCACGAAAATGAGAGTGATATTTAAGATCGTATTTGGAAATCTAAAAAAAGAATCTTTACGTTCGGCACTTGCGTTTGTAGGCGTTTTCCTTGCAGTGACTTTGATTGCACTCTGTTGCTCTCTTTCCTTTGCGTTAAGAAACGCTGTGTACACAATCGGTGATCGCAATGATATAGAAAATATTAAGCTCCTTACAAATGGCTTGATAGTACTTGCCTCGGTCATGGGTTGTCTCATGATATATGCTACTTTTTCCATTCATTTTGACAGAAAAGCGGAAACTGTCGCCACTCTAATGCTTTTTGGAATGTCTCGATCTCAAAGGTATGTAATGATGCTTACGGAAGCTCTTGTATACGGTATATTTGCTTCGCTGTTCGGCACAATACTCGGTACTGCGGTAGGGCGAGTTTTTTATAACAACGGGTTTTATGCGCTCGCAGAGGCATTGACCGATGAAGCCAAGTCTTTTACCGTAGATATAAGAGGAATCGTTCTTGCATTTGCTTTGGGGATAATAACAACGATAGCGGCGGCGTTTATCCCGATGCTCAAACTTATTCGAAAATCGGTAATGGATACGGTACGGGGTAAGAAAAAGATCAATATTTCCTTGAAGCAAGGTCTTGTTTCAACATTGATGGAAAAATGCTTCGGACGTTTGGGAAAGCTTGCAGGGCAAAACTATGATAATCATAAAGGAAAATACCGTGCTATATCGTTTGCTCTTTCGGGCGGTACGATATTTGTGATTGCGATATATAGCTTTTTCATGTATCCATACCTGATACACAGTAGTAAGGGTTGGGAGCTTGACGGAACGTATTACATTTTGCTTGAGATAGCATTGATACTTGCAGTGTTGTTCGTGCTGATCTTTCTTATTTGTGCAAGCGGAAGTGCCGTTACGAATATGGATAGGAGACAAAAAGAACTGTCGATACTAAAATCAATGGGAATGTCAAACGGAAAGCTGTGTGCCATGATGTGTATTGAGAGCCTTTATCTTATGTTTTATTCAACTCTTTACGGTCTTGTCGGCTCACTGATCGTAGATTATTTTCTTATGCATTTCTGGAGGATTGCAGAGGATGAACCACTTTTGCACTTCAGCTTTCCCACAGGTGCGTTTTTGCTCTGCGTGCTTTATAACGTGGTAGTATCACTATTGTTTGCTTTTTATTGTGTCCTTCGCATTCGCAGAATGGATCTGATCAGAGCTATGAAGAGCGAAGAAAGATAGTATTTACATAGAATAAGAATAACGCAAAAAGAAGCACTGTATGTTTTTTTGTTTTTAACATTTGATTTTTCCGTCACCTTGGATAAGAGAATATACAACACCCCTCCATACAAAAGGGGCTATCTCAAATGCACAACCCAAAGCATTTGAAATAGCCCTTTTTTAATATTTTTAAACGTCTCGTCTGCCCTCGAGTGCGCGTCCGAGTGTTACCTCGTCGGCATATTCAAGGTCTGCGCCCACGGGGATACCGTACGCAAGGCGCGTTACCTTAACGCCGAGCGGCTTTAAGGCTCTTGAGATATACATTGCGGTAACCTCGCCGTCGGGTGTGGGATTGGTCGCTATAATGACCTCTTTTATACCCTCTGCCTTGACTCTTTCGACAAGTGAATCAAAGCGTATCTTATCGGGAGTGATGCCGTTTACGGGTGAAATAACGCCTCCGAGAACATGATAAAGTCCGCAATATTCGCGTACCTTTTCGATAGACATTACTGCCTTAACGTCCTCAACGACACAGATCACCCCTCGATCTCGGGTATCGTCGTCGCAAACGTAACAAATATCCTCGTCGGTAAGATTTCCGCATATGGAACAAGGGTGTATCCGTGTCTTTGCCTCGATTATAGCCTCGGCAAACGCCCTTGCCTCGTCTTCCTCAAGATCGATAACGGAAAACGCCATTCGCATAGCAGTTTTTCTTCCGACGCCCTGAAGCCGTCCGAATTGCTCGGCAAGGCGTTGTAAGGATTCAATGTAGTCGGTCATATCAGAACATTCCCGGGAAGCCCATGCTGCCCGTTATCTTGGACATTTCCGCGCTATTGGTATCGTCAACGCGCTTGATAGCCTCGTTTACTGCGGCAACGAGAATATCGGAAAGGGTTTCTATATCATCCGGATCGACTATCTCGGGCTGAATGTCGATAGCGAGTATCTCCTTTTTGCCGTTGATCTTTACGCCTACAACTCCGCCGCCCGCGGAGATATCGTACTCACGCGCGTCAAGGTCTGCCTGAAGCGCTTCCATATCCTCCTGCATCTTCTGTGCCTGACGGATCATAGCGTTCATATTCTGCGGTCCGCCGCCCATTCCCTTTGGTAAATTAGCTTTCATCTTTATGTCTCCTTTATTTTAAAAATTCAGATCGTCAAGGTCGGTCTCTTCCGATTCTTCTCCCGAAATGACCCCAAAAACAAGCTGAGAATCGGGGATCTCTCTCTGAAGCGTTAAGCAAAGAGCCGCTCTTATATTATCGGTATAAGGCGCTTTATTGACCATAGAAAGCGCAAAATCATTAGGAAATCTTATATAAATTCTGCCGCTTGAGTCGGTAAACGCTCTTCCCTGTCTTAAAAAGCCGAGAGTTGCCATGTCACCCGAAGCCGCTCTTTCGGCGATCTCATTCCAGCCGCGAAGAACGCGCAAGGTGTCATCGGACGCATCTGCTTTAGCGGAAGTCGGCACTATGTCTGCTTTTTCGTTTTCTGACTTTTCCTTTTCTTCCTTTACTTCATTTTGGGAAGAATTATCGGAAGCTGTACTTTGAGGTATGCGTATCCCGACTGCGAGCGAGTTTTCGATCTTTGAAATTCTCGAAAGGATAGCATCGGGAGAAAAATCAAGCGTTGTGTCGCTCATTTTTATCAAAGCCATTTCGGCAACGGTACGCTTTGCAGAGCCAGACTTTTGCATGGTATAAAAGGCATCGTCAAGCATTCTGCAATGATATATCAAGGTCTCCTTTGTAAACAGTCCCGCCGTATTTTTCAAGCGCTCGGTCTCTGTCTCGGTGAGATCAAGATACTTACCCGCATTAGAGGTGGTTTTGATAACGAGCATATCGCGATAAAACGCAACAAGGTCCTGCCAGAACACCAAAATATCCTTTGATGATCGAACGACCGAGTCGATTATCGAAAAGATAGCGTCAAAGTTTCCGCTCGATATTGCCTTAACGGTATTTTCAAGCTCTTCTCTGCCACCTGTTCCAAGTGTCTCAACAACGAGCGAAGGAGTGATATCTCCTCTCGTTCCCGCACAAAGCTCCAAAAGGCTTATTGCGTCTCTCATTCCGCCCTGTGCCATTTTCGCAATGATACGCAAAGCTTCTGTATCGTACTTTATTCCCTCTTTGTCAGCGATATACGAAAGTCTATCCATAAGCACCTCAGTAGAGATACGGCGGAAGTCAAACCTCTGGCAACGTGAGACGATGGTTGCGGGAAGCTTATGAAGCTCTGTGGTGGCAAGAATGAATACAACGTGTGAGGGCGGCTCTTCAAGCGTTTTCAAGAGTGCGTTGAACGCGCTTCCGCTGAGCATATGCACCTCGTCGACGATATAAACGCGGTATTTCAAGGACGATGGCGTATACACTACCTCGTCACGAATATCACGGATATTATCAACGCCGTTATTGGACGCCGCGTCCATTTCAAGAACGTCTGTCGCTATTCCCGAATCTATCGCCATACAAGACGCGCATTTATTACACGGGCTTCCGTTTATAGGAGCTTCGCAGTTCACTGCTTTTGCGAGTATCTTTGCGCAAGTCGTTTTTCCCGTTCCGCGAGAGCCGCAAAACAGATACGCGTGCGAAAATTTGCCCGTTTCGGTCTCATGCTTTAAAATAGAAGTTATATGCTCTTGTCCGTAAACGTCGTCGAATATCTGCGGACGCCATTTACGATATAAAGCCTGATACATTTTCACACCTCCTAATAACAAAAAACAGACTGTCAAATAAGACCATACACCTTTAGATCGAATCTCACCTTTACGCGATCTCCGTTCCTCCTGCTCCGAGCAGGCTGCCTCGCGGCACATCGGGTATACTGCTTAATGCTGCTTGGTTCCCCACCTGACATGGTTCACAGCTCCCAATTGCGCAAGACCCACTCTTCAACCCAGGAGAACACGGCTCAGCCGTATCAGATCGACCCTCAAAAAAGGAATGAACCCCTGCTGTAGCGGATTTCAGGTACAGGGCTCCGCTAATTCCCCGGCTGGTATGGCCTTATTTCACAGCCTGTTGCTGTGAAAACCTCGCGCGAACGAAGTTTACCTATATAGTATAACAGATTTCACTTGATTTTTCAAGTATATTTTTTAATTTTATATTAATTTATATAATTAAGTTTATCAGAACACTTTATTTATCAAATTCAATAGACATTTTATATATGATCCCACCCGCAGAAGAGACATTATGTCCTATGTAAAAGACATCTCCGACATGACAAATGCTTTGTGCTGAATTATCTATATCACAAAGCGAGATGATTCCCGCGAACGTTCCGTCTTTCTTATAAATAACGATAGAATTTGTTGCGGACTGAAGAAAATATATGTACGTTCCGTCGCAATCCATTCCCTGCTTACTATATCCTGTACGCTTTCCAACGCAGATATCACCTATTTTTTCGAAATTCGTATCAAGACAGACAAAATTATATCCTCCCGAAATTCCCGCCCAATAACAGTCGTTAACCGAATCGTACGCAATACCATAAATAGAATACGTTATCAGCTTCCGCAATACAAGTGTCAGCGTTTCGGAATCAAATATCGATATCTCCTTTGCCTCCGGTCTGTTATGCACTACTATGATCTGCTTTGTTTTTGAGTTGTAAGTAATATCGTTCGTGACTCCTGTTTTCAATCCTTCTGCTGTCAAAACGATCTCTTTTGTATTCAGATCTATTTTCACGAGCGTTGTTACATACTTCGAGCTTTTATCATTATTGAGCATTTGATATAGATATTTTCCGTCCGAACAGCTTCCTTGAACAAACTTGCAGATGTTTCCGTTTGCATCTGTATGGCGATCAAGGCTCAAATGTTCTTTGGTCTCGATCTTCGACAACTCGGTCTTGTAAAGGACACCGCCCGAAGAAGATCTATAATATCCGATATAGAATGTATTTCCGATATGGCAGATATTTTCCGCTTCATAGGAAAATTCAGGCAATGCTATCTCTCGGACAAAATTGCCCGCCTTATCGTAAACGATGATACTGTTTATATTATATTGACAAAAATAAATATACCGAGAATCAACATCCATTCCCTGTTTGGTATATCCCGTATCATAGCCTTTATATTTTTCACCGATCTGCTTGAACGAAAGATCGAGCTTTGCAAAATCGTAGCAATGAGAAAGACCGACCCAATAGCACTCCTCATACGGATCGTAAGCAATTGAAAAGATCTCGATATCCAAGGTCTTCTTTTCCTTAAACGTAAAAGTATCGGCATCAAAGATTGAGATGACCTTACGCTCCGGCGCGTTATGTACAAAAATCAGTTCATTCGTTTTTGAATTGTACGTAATATCATTTCCGTGTGCCACCTGAATGTTTTCGTAAGTTGCTACACATTTTCCTGTTGCTATCTCGTATTTACAGACCGCAGATACAGAATCCGCATTAGAACTTTTTCCATCGTTCAAGACGACATAGTAATAAGTGCCGTCAGTACAACCACCCTGTACGATACGACAATTAACATTATTTTTATCGGAGTGTTCTTTTATGGTTATAAGATCGGTCATTGTAACAAAGACTGAATTATTCTTAAAAAGGATATCCGATGAATCGTCCGTGGACTCGGGAAGAGTATTCTCGGGCAAAGAGGGAGTATCTTCGGGAGGCAATGTCGAATCGGAGTCTGCCTCAATGTCTGTCGTACTGATCGTTGTTTGAGGCTCAAATATATTCCCATTTTGCCTATGTTCAGACAAGCAGCTTGAAAACGATAGCAACGTGGTAATAACAAGCAACACGACCGCCAAAACACGAATGAGCAGAGATCTGCTAAATTCTATATTCATCGGAAAGCCTCCAAAGAAAAATTTTCTGTTTTTATTGCTCTAAAAACAGATGCTCACTAAAATTTTACTCGAGCATATATTTCGTATTTACCGCGAGCATTATCTCCGACTGTGCTTTTACCGTCAATAAGATAAAAATTGCCGCGCATACCATATTTACGACTCCCATAAATCCAAAACTATCGATAAGCAGCTCATACGCTATGTCTGAAGCTGCGTAAAGGACACTCGAGAAAAGCATCAGTTTTATTGCCCCTTTTAGCTCCTTATGAAGCTCCGATGCCTGTCTTTCAGTAGCCTCGGTCACATTCTCGCGCCCGAGCACGTATCCCGTGTGCGCGAAAATGACTCCGCAAAGAGTTTTATAGGTACAAACAATAACGAGAATAAAAGCTATACTCTTTAGTACGACAGTTGCTATCATTACGCAAAACGCAACAAGCGCCGCATCACTTCTTATTATTGCGGTATATGAATATTCGGCAAAGAAGTAAGTCTCGCACAAAAAAGAAGCCGTTGCCGCAACTATATAAAACACACTTGATGCGATATTATATTTTGCGTTTCTCTGCGAATATTTCCTTATAATCACAAAAAATATCAAAAACAATATTGCGGGAATGATATCCGGAATAAAATTGATCTTATTCAGATACAAGGTATCCTCAACAGTCAATCGAAAATCGACGGTCAAAACAGCCGAGATAATGAGTATCAAAAATGAAACCTGAACTCCTCGTTTTATAAACAATCCCTTTTTAGGCAGTATCTTTATTGAATAAGTTTCGCTCAACGCACCGACAAATAAGATGTCTTTGCCAAGGCTTACGAAATAGCGTATCATCTTTACAAGCCAAACTATGCCTATCATCAATGCAGGAACAAATGCGAAAAATCTTAAAAGTCCTATGAATTGATAAAGATTTACAGTTCCCGTTGACAATTCGTCATAGGAAAGATTCGTTATATCGGCAAGCTCGGGTAAAAAACACAGAATAGCCTTTGCGTATATAAAGGTTACCGTAAACGAACGCAAACGCTCGGTCTCGTTTTTTGCGCGTTGCTCTTTTGAAAAAAGACGTTTTTTTCGTCTTAATATAGCCTCGTTCGGATAATAGTTTCCTATTTGCATAAGTCCCGCGAAAAGTTTCGAAAAGGCAGGAGCGGCAAAAAGTATCTCAAGCACACCGAAAACGAACGACCAAAGCATCAAAGACGAGGTATATTCGCTCGTAACGTTCATGCCGAATATCCAAAATATTGCCATTATCTTCGAGAGATCGATCCATATCATGCGGCTAAATGCCATACGCGCTTCATCAAGTATCTCATTGAGGTCGGCAAGACGCGCGGCGCACATAGTCAAGATTATGTATCCTATAAAATCGGGAAAAATGTCTATAACACTTATATTGGGATTGAATATAAACAGACATGCTATTGCTATCCCGATAAGATTTTTGCGTATTTTTTTATCTGCCATTTTTTCTCCTTTCTCTCTTCTCCTTTTCTTTTTGCGCGGCTCTTGCGTCTGCTTCTGCTCTGCGTCTTTCGTTTTCTTCTCTGAAACGGTTTACAAAGGCAAAACGCGACGGCTTTTGAGCCATTTCCACATCACTCTCGTCGCATATTTTTGCGTAACACGAAAAGATCATAAAAAGATTCATGAAAATAATAACGATATACAAAATGAACACAGGAGTTCCAAAATAAGCCTTATAATCATTAACGAACGGAAGTGGAATATATGCGATAAGATAAAGAACAAAATATATCGCCGTAAAAATAAAGTTTCTAACAGAAGCTACCGCTATTTTTTCCACCTCGGTCTCCTTTGCTATCGAGCGTATCGGATAACACATTGAAAATGTAAACAAAACGTATCCTATTCTCTCAAGCTGACCGATAATATTTTTTATATTATCCGAAAAAAGCGAAATTGCCGTAATATCATCGAATATTCCCGAAAGTGCTATGACAAAAGAAAGCACTGCCATAAGCGAAGCTCCAATACACAAATATCCGAAAGTCTTATTATAACGCTTTAATTTAAACGCACCAACAAGAATTATTGCATATCCGATAAGTCTTATGAGATATCCTCCAAGAGGACTCATCGACATAAACGCAGCCATAAAATATCCGACAAAAAGCAATCCAAAGCCCATTTTTCTTCCTCATTTTAAGATATCAGCCGCATACCGATTTTGCGAATGCGGCTAATATCTCAATATTTTTAATTATTTTCCTGTCCGGGAGCTCCGCAGCATTTTTTATACTTTTTACCCGAGCCACAAGGACAAAGGTCATTTCTTCCAACGTTTTCCGTCTTCTTAGTTACGGTGACCCTTTTAGGCTTGCTCTGACCGCCCTCAAAGCCCTCAAGAAGAGGCTTTGCAAGCTGTACTCTCTTTATCTCGGGAGTTTTTACAGTAACCGAAAGAACCATACGGGTCGTGCGGTCGCGTATTTCTCCGACCATCTGGTCGAACATATCCGCCCCCTGAATACGATACTCGTTTACGGGATCACGCTGTGCGTAAGACTGCAAGCGGATGCTGTCCTTTAAGTCGTCCATCGCGTCTATATGATCCATCCACGCACTATCAACATTCTGAAGCAATACCGCACGCTCTATCTCGCGGAAGCGTTCTTCTCCGACCATCTTTTCTTTTTCGCGATAAAGCTCAAGGGCTCTGTTACAAAGCATTTCACTGATATCTGATTTCTTTAGCTTCTTTAACTCGCTTTCGCTATACTCAAAGTCCTCGGGAGTGGTGAGAATACCCTTATAAGCATCGCGCAGACCGACAAGATCCCAATGCTCCGCTTCCTCTCCTTGCATATAAACGTCAACGTTTTCACTTACCGTCTGGAGTATCATCTTTTGAACGGTATCACTTATATTTTCACCGTTGAGAACGTCGTTTCTCTGCTTATAAATAATATTTCTTTGCTGATTCATTACGTCATCGTAGGTAAGAACGTACTTACGGCGCTTGAAGTTCTGATCTTCTATTCTCTTTTGAGCCGATTCTATCTGATTGGAAAGTATCTTTGCATCTATCGGTGTATCCTCGGGAAGTCCGAGGCGCTCGACGACACCCATCATTCTCTCCGAACCGAAAAGACGCATAAGGTCGTCCTCAAGCGAGAGGAAGAATCGCGATTCACCCGGATCACCCTGTCTGCCCGAACGTCCACGAAGCTGGTTATCGATACGTCTGCTTTCGTGTCTTTCTGTACCGAGGATAAAGAGTCCGCCTGCTTCTCTGACTTTATTTGCTTCGGGCGTTATCTCTTCTTTATACTTTTCGTAAAGCTCCTTGAAGATCCTGCGAGCTTCCATTATTTTCTCGTCGTCTACCTCGCGAGTTCCTGTTGCCATGGCGATAAGCTCATCGTCTATCTCCATTTTCTTCATCTCTTTTTTCGCCATATGCTCGGGGTTACCGCCAAGCATAATATCAGTTCCACGTCCCGCCATGTTAGTGGAAATAGTTACCGCACCGTATTTACCTGCCTGCGCGACTATCTCCGCTTCCTTATCGTGATACTTTGCATTAAGAACGGTATGCTTTATTCCCTCTCTCTTGAGACGATGGGAAAGCTCCTCGGATTTATCGATCGACACAGTACCTACAAGAACCGGCTGTCCTTTTTCATGACATTCGATTATCTGTTTGACTACTGCGTCGTACTTTCCGTTTACCGTTCTGTAAACGACGTCCGAATGGTCGTTTCTTATCATGGGCTTATTGGTGGGTATTTCTATGACGTCAAGTCCGTATATCTCTCTGAATTCATTTTCCTCGGTGAGTGCCGTACCCGTCATACCCGAAAGCTTTGAGTACATACGGAAATAATTCTGGAACGTGATAGTTGCAAGAGTCTTGTTTTCCTTTTCTATCTTTACTCCCTCTTTTGCCTCGATCGCCTGATGGAGTCCGTTAGAATAACGTCTTCCGGGCATAAGACGGCCCGTAAACGCATCTACTATCATAACCCCCTGATCGTTTACCACATAATCAACGTCGCGCTTCATGATTCCATGCGCACGTATTGCTTGATTTATATGGTGAGATATTTCAGAATTTTCCGCATCCGTAAGGTTATCGATACCAAAAAACTCCTCTGCTTTTTTAGCACCCGAGGGAGTAAGAGTTGCGTTGTTTGCCTTTTCGTCTACGATATAATCGGCATCAACGTCGTCATAGGTTTCCTTTGTATCCATTTCCTTTATTACGTACTTACGAAGCTTTCGCGCCAGTACGTCAGCTCTATCGTACATATCGGTGGATTTTTCACCCGCTCCCGAAATGATAAGCGGAGTTCTCGCCTCGTCTACGAGAATCGAGTCTACCTCGTCCACGATAGCGAAGTTATGTCCGCGCTGCACCATACGCTCTTTATATACGACCATGTTATCGCGCAGATAGTCAAAGCCGAACTCGTTATTCGTTCCGTAAGTGATATCTGCTTCGTAAGCAAGCTTTTTATCATCAGGAGAGATACCGTGAACTACAAGTCCTGTTTTTAGACCCATGAATTCGTAAACTCTGCCCATTTCTTCGCTGTCACGTCGAGCAAGGTAATCGTTTACGGTAACTACGTGCACACCCTTACCCGTAAGCGCATTGAGATATGCGGGCATAGTTGCGACGAGAGTCTTACCCTCACCCGTTTTCATCTCTGCTATTCTTCCCTGATGGAGAATTATACCGCCTATTATCTGAACGCGGAAGGGACGTTTGCCGAGTATTCTGTCATCTGCCTCTCGTATTGCCGCAAAAGCATCTGCCATGATATCCTCAAGTGTCTCGCCGTCAGCAAGCCTCTTCTTTAAAACCTCGGTCATTCCCGAAAGCTCCGCATCAGACATAGCCTTATATTTATCCGCGAGAGATTCTATATAATCAACGTATTTTTCTATCTTTTTTAACTGTCTTTCACTATAAGTTCCAAAAACCTTATTTACAAGTCCCATTACAGACCTCCGAATAAAAATATACATAGTATATTATACAACATTCTTTACATTTTTTCAATA
>JAZNEM010000028.1:0-10729 GCA_045588595.1 Eubacteriales bacterium | reverse complement strand
TTTCCTGAAAAGAATTTACTGTGTAGCCGTTATGGCTATGCAAAACCTTGTTTTAGAAAGTTTTTTGAGGGAGTTTGAGGGAACTTTTTTTCAAAAAAGTTCCCTCATCGCGTCCTTCGCGTCCCCGATAAACCGCAATTTGTTTAAAACATTAAAATAACAAATTTCGGTATATATATTGTGTCTGTACCGATTTTATGGTATAATGACCTTGATTTTCAGATACGAGAGGTATTTGCATGGGCAAGGGTAAAAACAACTGCAAAAACAACGCAGATCTTGCGAGGATCGCGTTTATATTTTCAATGGGCGTATTCGGAACTATCGGACTTTTCAGGCGTCTGATACCGCTTCCGTCAGGCTCGATAGCCTTTTTCAGAGGACTTATCGGAACTCTTTCGCTTTTGCTTATCGTTTTTATATCAAGGAAAAAGCTTGACCTTACGGCAATAAAAAAGCATCTGCTTTTGCTTTGTTTTTCGGGCGCGCTTATAGGCTTTAACTGGATACTCCTTTTTGAAGCCTACAATTACACCTCGGTAGCAACTGCAACCCTCTGCTATTACACCGCGCCGATAATCGTATTGATAGCCGCGCCTTTTTTATTCAAGGAGCACTTCGGCGTAAAGCAAGGACTTTGCGCGGGTTGCGCGCTTGTCGGTATGGTGTTCGTTTCGGGAGTTCTTAAGGGAGGTGAGATAGCTCTTAAAGGAATAATTTTCGGGCTTCTTGCGGCTCTGCTTTATGCCGCCGTAATTCTTATAAACCGCCGACTTACCGCTCTTTCAGCGTACGATAAAACTATATTTCAGCTTGGCGCGGCAACTGTTGTAATATTGCCTTATACACTTATAGCGGAGGATATTTCATTATCTGTATTTAACTTAAAAACCGTGATTTTGCTTTTAGTCGTGGGAATAATACATACGGGTGTTTCATACGCGCTTTATTTCAACTCAATAGGCTCTTTGCCAACACAGACCGTAGCGATATGCAGTTATATCGATCCAGTGGTTGCTATAATCTTATCCGCGCTCGTTCTCAAAGAGCTTATGGGAATATGGGAGATGATCGGCGCGGTGCTTATTTTGGGTGCGGCTGCGGCGTGCGAATTGCCGCTTAAAAGGCTAAAAAAAGGTAAACTTGACACAAAGTGAAAAATGTGTTATAATTGTATAGTAAAAGTGTGCTTGCGCACTTGATCTGATTTTTTATACATGGAGGACATGATGAAAACAACTTTGCTTATAATGGCAGCGGGACTTGGCTCGCGTTACGGCGGAGACAAGCAGATCGACGGTCTTGGACCTAACGGTGAGATTCTTATGCAGTATTCTATATTTGATGCTATCCGTGCGGGCTTTGAAAAGGTGGTATTCGTTATCAAACCTAATCACCGCGAGATAATCGAACGCGTATGCGCCGATATTAAGGGCGTAGAGATAGCTTTTGCTTATCAGGAGTTCGATTCCATTCCTGATTTTTACAAGATCCCTGCTGATAGGGTAAAGCCTTTTGGAACGGTACACGCGGTCCTTTGCGCCCGTGATGTTATAGCAGAGCCGTTTGCCGTTATAAACGCGGACGATTTTTATGGTTCGGACGCATTCGGCGTAATGAATAAAAAGCTTCGTGAGCTTAAAGAGGGTGAAGCAACCATGGTGTCTTACCGTCTTAAAAACACAGTCAGCAGGAACGGAGCGGTTACCCGCGGCGTTTGCGAGCTTCGTGACGGAAAGCTTGTCGGTGTTCGCGAGACTTATAAGATAACCGTTGACGAAAACGACGTTATTCGTGACGATGAGTGCGGCATCCTTGATCCCGAATCCCTCGTTTCTATGAATATGTGGGGCTTCAGCGCGGATATTTTTGCGAAAATGGAAGAGCGCTTTAACGAATTTTTACGCGCGATACCCGACGGAGAGATCAAAGCAGAATACGCTCTTCCTACCATGGTAGATAAGATGATCTCGGACGGTGAGCTTTTCGTAAGCGTTCTTTCGACCGATGCCGTTTGGTTCGGTGTAACGTATAAGGAGGATCGTCCTTGCGTTGTTGCCGAGCTTGCGAGCATGCATGAAAGCGGAGTATATCCGAAAAAATTGTTTTAAATCATATAAAAAAACGCTCAAAGGCTAAAAGCTTTTGAGCGTTTTTTGTTATTAATAAAGTTTAGCGTCTTTGATAATTTCTTCAGTTCGTTCCATAATGCGCTCGAACACGTTATCCTTCAAGCGTTTTAGCTCAGCAAATGAAGAAACCGCTTTCGTGTCCTCTTTGTGCAGATCCGAACCGAATGCCACGAGTCTGTCATCGGATAGAAAAGGATCAAGATGTTTTTTGAAGAGGAAACGTTTAAATGCCTTTGCGTTTATTTGCGCGTACGCACCAATATCGAGAAGATATTCGATGTCTTCCTTATGGCTTGGCAGATATCGGTCGATATGCGCAAGTACTACGGTGAAGTCCTTTTTTAAAAGACGGTTGATAGTTTCAAACAGTCCGTTGCTCCAAGTGTCTGTCATTGGCATTTCAATAAGCATAACTCGAGTGCCCTCAATACATAGCTCCTCAATGCCTTCCATTCTGTCTATGTTTTCAAATATCAACACCTCCGCTCCAATAGCGATACGCGGGCGGTCTGATAAATTTGATGATAGTATATCATCAAGAGATGTTTTGGTAAGTTGCTTGAAATCTGTTACTGTGTGCCGATTCGGATAAAAATGCGAGGTGGCAACGACAATATCGACTCCTGCCTTTTTGAGCAGCTTGAGCTGGATTATTGCTTCGCTCTGTGAGTCGCATCCATGATCGGCTTTCGGTAAAATGTGAGAATGAAAGTCGATGACGGTCATGATCATATCTCCTTTGAGGAGGTATTTTTAGTATCTATATGGCTTTGAGAATCAAGAGTGTACTTTGAACCGTAGCTCTTTTTACTTGATTTGATATTTGCATCGTTAAGAACGATACCGAGTATCTTTGCGCCAAGTCTTTCCATTGTTTCAACGGTCGTACGTACGTTTTTACTATCACTTTGATTAGCACGGACTACGAAGATATAGCCTGTTATGCTTTCAAAGGTAGCAATAGCATCGGTTACGATGTCGATAGGCGGAAAGTCGATAAATACTACATCATATATATGTCTGAATTTTTCGATGATGGCAGGGAAGCGCGCACTTAAGAGAAGCTCGGAGGGGTTGGGAGGGATAGCTCCGCTCGTAATAACGTCAAGATTTGCAAAGCTTGTTTTGGATATTGCATTTGTAGGATCGTCTACGATGCTCGAGAGTATCTCGCTAAGTCCTATATTTTCGCTGTCAATATCAAAGATCAGATTTTGAACAGGACAACGCATATCGGCATCTATAACGAGAACTTTTTTATTTATTTTGGTATAAGCTATCGCAAGGTTGGCAATAACGGTGCTTTTTCCCGTAGACTCACCCGCGGAGGTGATCGCATATACGGGGCTTCCGTTTTGATCGTCTTTGCGAGTATACATCAAATTCGTACGAATGTGGTTAAATGCTTCGCGAACGGCAAACGGGCTGTTGTCATTAAGAACTCTTTCACGTGAATTTCTACCGCGTATAATAGTGCTCATGTCTATCTCTCCTTTCCTTATTTATTGATTTGATAATTGGTCTTATTTGACGTTGTCTTTTCATTAAGATCCCAGAACGGTACTGTACCGATAAGGGGATATTTGGACAACGATTTGGTTACGTCATCTTCCGTGCGGATCACAGTATTGAGAAGAGAACGTATTACGAAGAAGGCAAAGCTTACGATAGCGCCTATGATCGCTGCTATAAGGCAGTTTGAGATAAGGTTAGGCGAATCGTGGGTCTTTGCGAGCTTCGGACCGAGGTTGACCTGAACGGCAGGCTTGGGGTCAACGTCAACCGCAAGGCCTATATTTGTGCTATAATATTCTTCTTCATTAAAATCTTTGAAGGTCTCTTTGATCTGTGCCGCAAGCTCGGGATAATCATTCTTTATGTTATCAGCAACCTTTTTGAGTATCTCGCTGGTAACTTGTGCCGAGCCTGTCAATTCATCGAGCTTAGTGATAGAAGTTATCATAGGAGGTGCTATTTCCGCAAGCACACATGCTATATCGTAAGCGCGCTGAGGGTCAGTATCGGTTATTTTTATCATGAAGATAGAGGAGTCCTCTGCTGTAGATGCGGATATTCTTGCTCGAACAAGGTCGGGGGTAAATCCGGAATATCCTTTTTCTTCAAGCTTTTTACAAGCAGCATTCATGATATCGTCGCCCTTTATGACGTCGATATAGTCGTTAGCAAGTATAGTTGCTGCGCTGAGTATAGAAGTCTGCGAGAAATCGGCAGATTCATTGGTATTGATTATGTAAAATTCAATCTTTGAGGAATACTTTTTCGCTATAAAGAAGTGTGTGAATCCTCCCATGAGAATAGCGGCAAGCAACGCGAATAAAACAATTTTCCACCAATGCTTTTTGAGACATGCGAGTATGTCATTTAAAGAAAGCTCGTGTTCCATTTAATTTAAACCTCCAAATTTAAAAATCGTACATAATATAAAGTATATTTTATTATATCATGAATAAAAGATTTTGTCAATAAAAATAAATATATAAACTAAATCACGCCAAATGTGTCAGCTCTTACTATTTATGGTTTCCGCAATGCTCGGTAAAGAAGCCCTCAAGGTTTATTTCAAAGCTTCCGTTTTCCATTTTTTTAAAGCCTATTGCTTTGAGCAGCATTTCATTTTTCACTTCTCCGCAGAAGCGCGCATAGTGAACACCGCAAAGGTCAATGAAGTTTAGCGCACCGCGACCCATTATAAAGAGCGCGTCAACGCTATCTGTTCCATCAGCATGAGCAAGGTCGTATATCTCGCCTCCGTTTGCGGTAAGTCGAAATTGGCATACGCCCATTAGAGTATCGTCATCATAAACGGCATACGCAAGTAGGTCGGCGTTATATTTTACGTTACAGAGCGAGCATATCTTTTCCTGCTCCGATTTTGATTGAATAGGGAGAATTTTTAGCATTTTTTATCCTTTCGTTTGTTTTGAAGTCACAGCTTGTAAGCTTTTGTCAAGATAATTAAGCTCGTCCTTCGTAAGTCTGCGCCATTTACCCTCGGGCAGAGAACCGAGCTTTATCTCTCCGAGAGCCACACGGCAAAGACGAGTTATTTTAAGTCCGACTTTATCGCACATCTTGCGTATCTGTCGGTTTCTTCCTTCAAAAAGTGTCATTTCAAGAACGCATGAGCGTTCATTTTTTTCATGTATTCGAGTTGTTGTCGGGCGGAGCTTGTATCCGTCGATAGTCATTGGCGAATTAAGAGCGCGTAAAACATCATCTGTTACCTCGCCTTTTATTGTTACGTGATATATCTTCGGGATACTGTGGCGTGGGTGAGTAAGTTTTTCCGCAAGCGTGCCATCGTTCGTAAGGAGCAAAAGCCCATCAGAATCCATGTCGAGTCTGCCAACGGGGTATACCCGAGCATGAAGCCCCTCTGTAAGCATACGAACAGTAGGACGCCCTTTTTCGTCCGACATAGTGGTAACGAATCCGCGGGGCTTGTTAAGCATTATGCATATTCGTTCATCGACCATCGGAACGATAGGTCTGCCGTTATATTCAACGGTATCGATCCCCGCGCGTATACGCATACCGAGCGTTGCGGGTCTGCCGTTAACGAGGACTTTGCCGCATTCTATCTCCGCTTCAGCCGCACGTCGCGACATTACTCCGCAATCGGTGAAATATTTTTGGATCTTTATTTCTTCCATTAGTTTGATGCTCCAAATGTTTTCTCAAAAAAGCTCTTTTCCTCTCTCATAGGAATATCATACGCTGCGATAAGCGGAGAGGATACCGTTTGCCCATCGCACTCAAATACCAAGCGCCCAAGCTCTACTTTTGCGCTTATAGGCGCGCAGATAAAACGAGAGAATGTCTCAACTCTGTATTTTTCCTTGCCATGTGTTTTTCTCAAGGTAAGCTCAATAGGCGCGGAGTTTGTAAGCACCGCATACTCCTCTTTACCTCCGCATACACAGAGAGCATAACGAAAGTCACCCGCCTCAAAAAAGGTTACACGGGTGTAATTTTCGAATCCGTGATCGAGCATTAAGGTGTGATCGTTCCAATCGCTTGGCGCGTTGAGTGTAACGGCTATCAAGCACAGACCGTCACGCTCCGCCGCACTGACGAGTGTACGCCCCGTTTTTTTTGTAAATCCCGTTTTTACACCTATCGTACCGTCATAAAGCTTTAGCATTTTGTTGTGATTGACGAGCACACGTGTACCCTCACCGTTGCAAATGGGGATAGTAGTTTTGTAGGTAGAGGCTATTTTTTTAATTGTGTCGTTTTTCAGAGCCTCTTTTGAGATTATCGCGAGGTCATACGCTGTCGTGTAGTGCGCTTCGTCGTATAGCCCGTGCGGATTTACAAAATGCGTGTCCGTCAAACCCAAAGCACTCGCTTTTTCATTCATTTTTTGAGCAAATCCTTCGATGCTTTCACAGACGTGCAGAGCAAGCGCTACCGCCGCATCGTTTGCCGATGCTAAAAGGAGCGCGTATAAAAGCTGTTCTACGGTCAAATTTTCTCCTGAGGTAAGATAGATAGAAGAACCCTCAACGCCTACTGCCCTCGCGTCTATCTTAACGATTGCGTTAAGGTCGCACGAATCGGCAACGACAAGTGCAGTCATTATTTTAGTCGTGCTTGCCATGCCCATTTTCGTTCTCGCGTTTTTCTCAAACAGAACCTTTCCGTCGTGCGCGTCTATGAGTATAGCGCTTTGAGCGCTTATGGCGGATGCGGACAGCGAAGCCGCTTCTTTATTAGGCTGTGCGTATACGGGACAAGAAAAGAGCAGCGTGAGGCTTATGCAAAGCAGAGAGGCGAGTATTTTTTTTGTCATTACGGAATCTTCCTTTCCATATCATCAATTTAATATAATAATATGGGAAGGATAGGAGAAAAAATGTTATTTTGGGAAAAAGTTTTAGATATCGTCGTCGATCTTTTCGTCCTTTGTGAATATATCCTTGATCTTTGCGATAATATCGGGAGTGCGCTCAACGAAGTCGGCTATTTGATCCACGGGATCGGGCTTGCCCTTTTGACCTATATTGATAAACTCAACGTCTCCGTCGGTATCGACTACGAGGAATCCTACGGGGCTTACGGTAAGACCTGTTCCGCCGCCGCCACCGAAGTTTTGAGGACGGGGAGCAGCCTCTTTTTTGGGATTGTAGTCAAGACCGCCCGAAGCTATGCCCACTGAGATCTTCGATATCGGAATGATGGTCGTACCCGTTGCGGTTACGATAGGATCGCCGACTACGGTGTTTGCGTCTACCATAGAGCGAATGTTTTCCATAGAGGAGCGAATGATCTCGGGAATTTTGTTTTCAGTTGCCATTTTTTCAGTTCCTTTCGGTATTTTTATTTCATTTGTTTCATCTATATACGTAAGCGGTTGACCGCGAAACGTCACTTTTTTGCTCCGACCTTATGGTTTTCAGCGGGAGATCCCTTTTGAGGACGGGGATTTTTTATGAGGTAGCCGATAAGCTTGAACAGAGCACCGAACGCGACGGCAAATACATGCCATACGCGCAAAGCAAATCCGAGGCGGATATCGGCGGTAATGCCTTCCGAAAGATAGTCTACCGAAACGTCTATGTCAGTATCCTTTGGGAGACTAAAGTTTTTGACCTCTTCAAGAATGGGGAAGAGGAGATTTATTGCTTGAGTTATCGCACCGTAGGCTATCGCTGTGCTTGCCGCGTCTCCCGTTGCGACAACGACCTTTAGCTTTGCTATATCAATGCGAAGATGCTTGAAGAAGGTCTTTATCACCTTTGCGGCGAGTGTTCGCACAAGTCCGATGATATAAAGAATTTCGGGAAGCGTTTTCTTGGGTTTTGGCGTTTTGTTTTGTTTTTCTTCTTCTTTTTTTGCGGCTTTTTTTCTCGATGCCTCGTTCTTTTTTAGCTTTTTGTCACGAAGCTTCTTTTTTATCTTTTCCGCTTTTTTTGCGCTCATGCTATGAGGCCCTTTTTTCTTTTTCGCGGGGAGAATTTTTATCTTTAGTCCGAGGACGTGAACGGTAAGAGCTACCTCCTCGCTGTAAGTTATGATTATCTTTACCTTTATAGAAAGAAGAAATATGAAAAATAACAAAATACAACCGAGTACGATAAGTGCCGTCATTTACTTTTTCCTCCTTTCTACTGCTATTTTTACTAACGGAAAACAAGATATACTCTTAGAAATGTTTTCTTTTGCTTACTTTTCTTTTTCAAAAGAAAAGTAAGTTACGCGTCCTCTTCTGTAACTCCTGCCTGTTCGTCAACGAGACCGTCGGTGTTTTCATCTACGATGGGGGTATCCTCTTTAGGAGGAAGCATTATTTCGGTTGCGGGAAGCTCGGAGAGCGAGGAAAGTCCGAATACGCGCAAGAATTTATCGGTAGTTGCGTAAAGCATAGGGCGACCGGGGGCGTCAAGTCTGCCGCAAGCCTCGATAAGACCCTTATCGATAAGTGAGTTTACGGCATACGAGCTATCGACTCCGCGCACCTTATCAACGAACGTTCTCGTAACAGGCTGATTGTAAGCAACAACTGCGAGCACCTCCATTGAAGAAGCCGAGAGGTTACCTCCTCTCTTTATACCGAGCGCCTCTCGTATGTAAGGGGCGTAAGGCTCTTTTGTGCAGAGCTGACAGGTATCCTCAAAAGTGAGCAGATAAATGCCTCTTTTTGATTTTTCACTGTTGTATTCCTTGCTCATGTGGTCGATAAGCGTTTTGGTATTTCTCAAGTCAAGTCCCAAGACCTCGGCAATTTTTGTGTACTTAACGGGATATCCCGCGTCAAAGAGTATAGCCTCGATAGCGCCTTCTATATTTTTTAATTCGTTTATCTGTTCTTCCATAGCGTATATCTTCCTTTTATATATAGTGTCTCTTATTCGCTGTCTTCATTCGCGATACTTAGGTCTGTGATATATTCGCTTTTCTCAACGGTAGAATCATCGGTGTTAAGTATAAGTCTTGTAGATGCTTTGAGAAGAGCGTTTTCTTCGTCGATATCGTCGGCAATGAGGAGCTTGCGTATTTTTATAAGTTCAAGCACGCCAAGAAACGAAGCTATAAGGTCGGGAAGCGATGCTTCATCAATTATAAGCTCCTCAAGAGAAGCTACCGCTTTTTCTTCCATGTGGCGAAGAATAGAAACTATTTTTATTTCAACGGGGATTATAGGCTTGCTTATCATAGGCTTGAAGGCCGTGTTTGCTGCTTTTTCAAGCGCGTTGTTGTAGGCTATTATTCTGCGGACTGCCGAGCAAAGCGCGGTAACGTCCTGATCAGCAACGAAAGTCTTGTCTACCGATATCTCGTCGGTGTCCTTTACCATTCTCGTGCTGTGGTAAGCATATAGAGGCGTAAGCTTGCCTGCTGCTTCCTTTGCCTGCTGATAGCGCAAGAGGGCATCGGTAAGCTCTGCGCGCGGGTCTGTCTCGTCTTCCTCGGGCTTGGGCAAAAGCATTTTACTTTTTATCAGCATCAGCTCGCTTGCCATTACGATAAATTCCGAGGCTACCTCCATATCAAGCGACTGCGCTTCGGTAATGTACTCCATATACTGATCGCAGATGATAGAGATGGGTATATCGGTAATACTGACCTTATTCTTTTGTATGAGAGTCAGGAGAAGGTCGAGAGGCCCTTCAAACTGCTCGAGTCGGTAAGTAACTGATTCCATGCTGTTTAAAACCTCGGTAAAAATATTGTGTCAAATTCTGAAAATAAGAGAAATGAGATTCATAAGAGCGCCTGTAATGATGTTAAGGATCGGGTCGAGAACTCCGATGAAAAGCGCTATCAAAAGAACGAAATAAATGATGCGCTCGTTTTTTATCACCCAATAAGCCGCTTTGGGAGGCAGAAACGAGGTGATAAGTCTTGAGCCGTCAAGCGGTGGAATGGGTAAAAGATTAAATACCGCAAGGCTGATATTGAGGCGTATGCCGTAAAACAAGAAGCAATAGAAAAGAAATTTCATAGTGCTTATGGGGTCAGAGGGCATAGGAACGTAGCCTATAACGATAATAAATATCTTCATAATGAGTGCGAAGATAAACGCCATAAGTACGTTTGATACAGGCCCTGCCAACGAGGTAAGAAGCATATCGCGTCTCGGCTTTTTGAAATATCTCGTGTTTATCGGTACAGGCTTTGCCCAGCCGAAGCCGAAGAGAAGCATACAGAGAAATCCGAGGATATCAAGGTGCTTTGCGGGATTCATGGTAAGTCTGCCTAAATTGCGCGCCGTGGGGTCTCCGAGCTTGTAGGCTATATATCCGTGCGCTGTTTCATGAAACGAAAGAGCAAGCATGACAACAGGCAGACAAAGCAGTAGCTGAATGATGTAAGACTGTATGTCTCCGCCACCTATCAAATAATTAAGCATAATAAAAGCAACTCCGTTTGTGTTTTTTGTTTCGGTTTGTCACGTTAAATGATTGAAATTCAAAGAAATTGCGGTTTAGCGGGGGGACGCGATGAGGAAACTTTTTTGAAAAAAAGTTCCCTCAAACTCCCTCAAAAAACTTTCTAAAACAAGGTTTTGCATAGTCATAACGGCTACACGATAAATCCTTTTCAGGAAGTTTTTTGCCAAGCTTTTTTTC
>JAZNEM010000027.1:0-4280 GCA_045588595.1 Eubacteriales bacterium | reverse complement strand
TCATATTGTTCGATGTGTCGATACTCTCTTGGCATAAAAATTCCTCCTATGGTAGATATCTCTATTCTACCATAGGAGGGTGTTTTTTTCAATTGTCCGTTTTTAATGGACTTGTGCAAATTCAAGCCGTGTTTTATATTTTAATATTATTACTTGCAAAGCGAATAAGCCGCCTCGTCGCAGATTATAGTTACGTCGGGATGCAGACGAAGGAGAGACGCGGGGCAATTCGTGGAAAGATTTCCGCAAACGGTCGCGCGGATAGCCTCTGCCTTATTTGCTCCCGAAGCCACAACGATTATCTTGCGAGCCTTGAATACGCTTGCGATACCCATGGTAAGCGCGTGCTTCGGAACGTCGTTTTCAGACTCAAAGAAACGGGAGTTCGCTTCTATGGTGCTGTCGGTAAGAGCTGTTAAGTGAGTAGTGGGAATAAGCTCGCTATCGGGCTCGTTAAAGCCGATATGTCCGTTTCTTCCGATACCGAGGACCTGAATATCGATCCCGCCCATAGCGTCTATCTTTGCTTCGTACTCCGAGCAGCTCTTCTCAACGTCCTTTGCCATGCCGTCGGGAACGTTGGTGTTAGCCTTGTCTATGTTGATGCGGTCGAAAAGATTCTTGTTCATAAAATAACGGTAGCTCTGGTCGTTATCGGGAGAAAGAGGATAATATTCGTCGAGGTTTACAGAACGAACCTTTGAGAAATCAAGCTCACCCTTTTCGTAACCCTCTACAAGAAGGTTATACATTCCGATAGGAGTGTCGCCCGTGGCAAGACCGAGAACGCACTCAGGGTTATTCTTGATAACTTCCTTCATTATCTGCGCGCCCTTTTCCGACATCTCGTTATAATCTTTAACAACTATCACTTTCATAATTAAAAACCACCTTTTTTAATTTTTTACAATTTATATTTTAGCACACATTTAATAATATGTCAAGTAAATATTTAGTAGACTTCAAAAATAAAAACGCATATATTTTTTCAAATTGTCAATCCTATTAACACTATGGGCAGTGAGGTTTAGAAAAGCTATGAACAGTTCGTTTTATGGTTCTGACGATAAGAAAAACGCTATATATAAAGGTTCTGTCGGTACGATACTCGACTGCGTTGCGGGGCGTCTCGTTTTCCTATCGGACGATGGAAAGTTCACAAAGTTTTTTAACGGCGCGAATATCATCGTGGGAAAGCCGAGTGAGCTTTCAAGCTTTTTACTTTCGGACACAGACACGTCGAGCGTATACGCCGCCGTTGTTATCGGCAATTCTCCCGATGTTTCTTCTATGCGAGAGGCTGAGCGCAAGAATTTGCCTATATTAACTCTTCCCTCTCTGCCTCAAAGGCACAACGGAAAGATCGCCATACTTGACACAAGCAAAGAATCCTTATTCGTAGACCCAGATATAGATACGTTAGGCAAATATTTGGACTCGTTCGCCCTGTATTCACATGAGCTATCTAACCTTTGCGCACCTATCTCATATATAGCCTTTAGCGGCACGGAAAACACGCAAAAGCCTATAGGCGCACTTCACATATGCTCTGCTGGACGTCGAGGAGAAATGAGAAGCGAGGACGAGCTTTTTGACGATTACCGCGACCTTTGCGAGAGCATACGCCCACTCTGCATAACGCTTCTTCTCTGCCCTGCGTATCCAATGAGCGACGAGTCAAAAGAGCGTTTTATAACACACTTGAAAGCCATATTCCGAGCCTCCGTCTACGGTGAGATACGTATCCTCTGCGGCGGTCCTTGCGCACTGACTGTATCGGGCGCGAAAGAATGCTTCAACGCTATTTTTGATACAAAAGAGCTTTTGAAGAAAGCAGAGCACGAACGAAATACCGAGATACATGCAGGGCTTCTTGTCTCTTCGCCGCTTATGCTATGCTCTTTGGATAAATTACCGAGCTTTGATTTTCTTTGTCTTGATGCGGGAAAGCTCTCGCGGTTATTTTTAGGAATACCCGCGCGGTCGCTCTTGCCAGACGAGGCAGTTTACGAATTTATTGAGTTTCTTGATAAAACATTGACCGACGGCAAATACAAATCCCCTATCACGTCGGCAATATTAAATGAGGAAATAAAAAAAGCTATCCCGAAAAAAACTGCTGTTTTTAGTGGGATAGCGGAGTTTTTTGTGAAAAGAAACTAAATGCGTCTATAAAAACTGCCATTATCGCTCTTGATCAAGCTCTTTACAATCGCACATCATCGTATGATAAGCAAATTTGATTTCTTTTTTCTTATCATTCAGTACGACCAAATAAAATTCGTCGTGAAGAGACGTAAGATCAAACACAGATTGTTCAGAAACAAATCTTCCGTACTTTGTAAAATATATCACGTTAGCGGTATGGCGATGTCCCGCAGGCTCTCCTTTGGACAAGCGGCATACCGTATCTTTTATAATAGTAAAGCCGTCTTTTTTTACCAATCGCACCGCAATAATATTTTTTATAAGTTTATATATAAACAAAGCAAGCGGCGCGGCACACGCAAGAATTAATACGCTTGCAAGGATCGACACGTATTTAAATAGGAATATTACCCCAATTATACACGGAACACAGAAAACCGCTACAACGCCAAATAATATTAACTCGCTAAACAGATCCGCTTTTACCAAATGCGCTAAATCTTTTTTACAGCTTTCGCGCGATATAATGTTTTTCTCCATGATATCACCGCCTTTATAAATTTATTATAGCATAAAAGTCTTTGTTTGTAAATAGTGATGTATCGGCTTCGCGGAAGTGATGTAGTGCTGTCACACAGTGATGTATTGCTCCTTCGTCGCAAAGTGATGAGATGTTTGCCCACTACGCCGAAGGCGTAACATCACTCACGCAGTGAACATCACTGATGAAGTCAACATCACTTGCCCGCAAGGGCAAACATCGTTCAAAAAAGCCTATCACACAAGTGTGATAGGCTTTTTTGTGGCACGCCGTAAGGGATTCGAACCCCCGACCTTTTGGTTCGTAGCCAAACACTCTATCCAGCTGAGCTAACGGCGCATTTGACGTCCTCAAAAGTATCCTTTCGATTTCGTGCCTATATATATTACCACAACTTACGCCGTTTGTCAAGCCTTTTTTGAAAGTTTTTTGTATTTATTTTTAATTAACAAGACTAAAGTACTGTCACATTACTTATATTCAGGAAGCCAGCCCTTATGCGCCTCGATAAGATCATCGCAAAGCGAGATGATATCGTCTATCGAAAGCTCGGACGAGGTATGAGGGTCAAGCATTGCCGCTTGATAGATATACTCTTTTTTACGTGTTACCGCCGCTTCTATCGTCAAAAGCTGCGTATTTATATTCGTCACATTCATAGCCGCAAGCTGAATGGGAAGCTTTCCTACAACGGTCGGCTGTATGCCTAGCTTATTGACAAGGCACGGCACTTCAACGCACGCATCGGTCGGTAGATTTGTAATAAGACCTTTGTTTATAACGTTTCCTCCTATCTGATACGGTATGTCGGTAACCATAGCCTCCATGATACGCGACGCGTATTCTTTCGAACGCTCGTGCGTGATATTTCCGTTAAGATATTCCTCCTTTGCGCTCTTCCACCTGTTTATTTGATTTATACAACGGCGCGGATATTCGTCAAGAGGTATGCGGTAGCGTTCGATAAGCTTGGGATATTTTGATTTTATAAAAAGGTTATTATACTCGGCATTATGCTCGCTCGACTCGGTACAGTAATATCCGAAACGACGGATATATTCAAGGCGTACGAGATCCTTGAAGTCCTCGGGCGGCTGTTCAAGTATAGCGCAGGCTCTTTTGCGTATCTCGGGATAAAGGTCGTTTCCGTCAGCGTCCTCGATCTCAAGAAGCCACGCCATATGGTTTATACCCGCTATCTTCTCCTTTATAGGCTGCTTTACGTCGGTCATTCCAAGTTTTTCGAGAAGTCTGTCCGAGCAGACCTGAACACTATGACAAAGACCTATCGTATTGATATCGGTATATCTCTGCATATATCCCGTGAGCATAGCCATAGGATTCGTGTAATTCAAGAAAAGTGCGCGAGGACATACCTTTGCCATATCCTCGGCAAAATCAGAAAGCACGGGGATAGTTCGGAGAGCACGGAATATACCGCCTATACCGAGTGTATCGGCAATAGTCTGTCTGATTCCGTATTTCTTCGGGATTTCAAAATCTATTATCGTGCAGGGATCGTAAAGTCCCACCTGGATAGCATTGACAACAAAGTCCGCACCACGGAGAGCATCCTTACGGTTTTCAACTC
>JAZNEM010000026.1:0-3515 GCA_045588595.1 Eubacteriales bacterium | reverse complement strand
TAATAACAGCGGTATTCTTTGAATTTAATAGTGTTCATCGGAGGATTGAGCATCGCAATGCTGCGGGTTATCTATAACCCTGATCGGATAAGATGTCGAGTGCGCTCGGTTATATCAAAAGGCTTACGCCTTTTGAGACAGCCGAGTTATTTTTTGTAAATTTGACTTTTTGGGAAAGGATTTTTTGATTTGAGAATTCAACTTTCAGACCATTTTACATATGGAAAACTAATTAAATTCACGCTGCCTACGATGGCTATGATGATAATTTCGTCTATCTATGGTGTGACTTCGGCTATCATTTCTTTCTTGAGAACTCTGGTATTTCAAGTTGCTGCCGTAATGCTGTTGCCTATTATCTTTAATATGGTCGGTACCTGGTACTCTATCATTGTCGCGGAATTTATGGCTATGGCACTGAGTGCGATCTTTGTTGTTCTGAAAAGGAAGAAATATCACTACACGTAAGTATTAAAGACTCAGCCCTTTCTAGCTATATATCTATTTTAATTTTCAGGGTAGTCAAACAAATACGCTCTGCAAGCGACGTGCTCGTTTGTGCTCTCGGTAATCGTTACCCAAGCAGAGTTTACGGCAAACTCGATATATCCTTTGATACCGTCTATTTCAAAGTTATATTTGTTTCCGTTACGCACAGCCTTGCTATCAATGTTAGTGATATAAACTTCGGGTTCAGGATTCGTTTTAGGATCAAATTGACCGACCGTATGGACAAACTTGATACTCATCGTTACGTCATTGTCCGAAATTGCTGATACAGTAAACGTACTTCCGTTTACAAACGTAATATTGGAAAATGTATTGATATGCTTCTGTGTCGCGAGCATAGTTTTGAACAACGGAACAAACTCAATTCCCGAGAAGTTTCTTGTATACTCATCTTCGCAATAGTCATGTGGACAAACTTTATACGTTGCATATAACGCCTCTCCCTCCTCGTTGGAGATATTCGTCTTTGTTTTTCCGTCTGTCTTATACCAAGCTTCCTTTTTCAAATATACATTGACCTTAAAGCCTACTCCGACGATAACATTGAGTGTTGTGCCGTCGAGCTTATACACAAAGAACTCACCGTCTCGACCGACTACGCCGCCTGTGTTTACGGACTTTCTCATATATCCGTTTTCGTCTATCCACACGCTGCTTCCCAAGTCGAGCAATACAGCCTTGCCGTCCTTCATTGTAAATACGGCAAAAATCTCATAATTATCGGTAATAAGCATCAATTCCTCAACGCCGTCACCGTTCAGATCTTTTTTTGCGTATCCATACGAATTATCTCCGTTTTTATCATATTCCTGTCCAAAATAAGTTTCCGTCGGTCTATATGAGATCCCGCCGAGATATATTTTATGAAACACATCGTAGCTTTCGTTATCGGAGATATTAAACAGCTCGTCAAATTTGCCGTTTGTCCAAGAAGCTTGAGAATATTCCGAAAAGCTTTCAACGATTATTTTATATGCGGAAAGAATACCGTCATAGCTGAAAAAATCCGCAACGGGAGCGTTATTGCTTTCGGAATCGTCCGATATAGCGGAAATAAATCTAAATCCTGTTTTTTTAGTGTTATACAAAGGATTGAGGAAAACAGATTGAACAGAACTGTCTAATAGGTTCTTTTCATCTGCGGAGATCTTTGTCCTCTCTCCGTTTTCAATCTTGTAATACTCGACAGTTTTTTCGTCAACGACGTAACCTCCGTATTCAAGTCCTTCGAGCTTTCCATCGACTAATTTCTTTATATAAGTATAGTCTCCCTTATTTTTGATATATTTATTGGCATATACCGTACCGTCGGAAGCAATGCTCGCTTCCATTTTATCCATATTCAAAAGCAAAATGGGAGAATCGTTTTTGAGTGTAAACAAGGCGGAAAGTCTGTTGCTTTTGTTAAGCAGAACAAGCTCGTCAACTCCGTCATCGTTAATATCCTTTTGGGCGTAACCCATAGCTGAAGCATCGCTACAATCATGAACTATTTCATACAGAGCAAGCTCCGTTTCGTTAGCGCTATCATTTGGCTTTGCTATTTCTTTACCGTCAATCTTCTTTAGTAAAAGATTTGTATATTCTTTTATGATATCTTCGTACGGTTGCTTTACGGGCGTATTATTCGGGGTGGTCGTATTAGTGGTGGTTTCTTCCGCGTTTTTTTCTTTATCTGCACTTGGCTTTGCGCACGAAACGGCACACAACAAAATCGAGAATAATAATAAAATACTTGTTATCTTTTTCATGGTTCCCTCTTAAGATAAAAAGGGTTCAGAAACATATCCGACCCCTTTTTTCTTTTATAATATTAGAACTCTATTGCCTTTTCGATATAAGATTTAAGCTCGGTGATCGGTATTCTTACCTGCTCCATGGTGTCTCTGTCACGAACGGTTACGCAACCGTCGGTCTCGGAGTCGAAGTCGTAAGTAATGCAAAGAGGTGTGCCGATCTCGTCCTGACGGCGATATCTCTTACCGATAGAGCCTGCCTCGTCATAATCTACGGGGAAATATTTTGCAAGCTCGGTATATACCTTATCCGCACCCTCGCTGAGCTTCTTGGAGAGCGGAAGAATCGCTGCCTTGAAAGGAGCAAGGAACGGATGCAAATGAAGAACGACACGCATATCGTTTTTCTCGGGATCAACTATCTCCTCGTCGTAAGCGTCAACAAGGAACGCGAGAGCTACACGGTCCGCGCCCAGAGAAGGCTCTACGACGTAAGGAACGTACTTTTCGTTAGTCTCGGGATCAAAGTAGGTCATATCCTTACCGCTGTGCTTTGCGTGCTGTGAGAGGTCGTAATCGGTTCTGTCCGCAACGCCCCAAAGCTCGCCCCAGCCGAACGGGAACAAAAATTCGAAGTCTGTGGTTGCCTTTGAATAGAAGCAAAGCTCCTCGGGACTATGGTCGCGAAGCTTAAGGTTCTCTTCTCTCATGCCGAGGTCGAGAAGCCACTTCTTGCAGTAATCCTTCCAGAAATTGAACCATTCAAGGTCAGTACCCGGCTTGCAGAAGAACTCAAGCTCCATCTGCTCAAACTCACGGGTACGGAAAGTGAAGTTACCGGGGGTTATCTCGTTACGGAAAGACTTACCTATCTGGCAAACACCGAAAGGAAGCTTCTTTCTTGCCGAACGCTGAATGTTGGGGAATTCTACAAAGATACCCTGTGCAGTCTCGGGACGGAGATAAAGCTCTGTTGAAGAATCCTCTGTAACGCCCTGATATGTCTTAAACATAAGGTTAAACTTTTTAATATCGGTAAATTCGGTTGCGCCGCAATCGGGGCATACGATTCCCTTTTCTTTGATATAAGCTGCCATCTGTTCGAATGTCCAGCCTGCAGGATTATCCTCAAGTCCGTTTTCGAAAGCATATTCCTCGATAAGCTTATCTGCTCTGTGACGAGTCTTACAAGCCTTACAGTCCATCAAAGGATCGGAGAAGCCACCTACGTGACCCGAAGCCACCCAAGTCTGAGGGTTCATGATGATA
>JAZNEM010000025.1:0-7786 GCA_045588595.1 Eubacteriales bacterium | reverse complement strand
GCAGGGTTATTTATAATAACCGTTTGGAAAATTCAAATTTATTTGTCTTTTAGGACAGTCGAGGACGCCTGTCCCTACAAGGTTTGAGAAAATCGTTTTAACATCTCTCGCCGTAAGGCGACGTAAATGCGATCCGATTTAATTTAACTCTGTAGGGACAGGCGTCCTCGACTGTCCTAAAAGACAAATAAATTTGAATTTTCCAAACGGTTATTATAAATAACCCTGCAATGTTTTCTTTTTGCTTACTTTTTCTTTTTTAAAAGAAAAAGTAAGCGCGTTCCTTATTCTCTGCCGTACATACGATTCCACTCACGGAATTTAGCGCGGTCAACGGTTTTAAGCTGTTCGCGAGTCAAACGATACGCCCAGTTACCGCTGCTTTGTCCTGGGACGTTAAATCGTGTATCGCTTCCATAGAGCAAGAGGTCTTGGACGGGAAGAACTAAAAGTCCCGCATGACTTGCGAACATAGTTCTAAGTATTGCGTCATAGGAGCGATCCCAATCGCTCGCGGCGTATCCGCAGTAGGCAAGAAGACGACGGCGAGTAGTCTCGTCAAGCTCCCATACGTAGCCGAGTAGAGTATTGTTATCGTGCGTACCCGTGTAGGCTACGCAATCATTGTCATAGTTGTGAGGAAGATGCGGTGAGTTTTCATCACCGAGAAAACCAAACTGAAGCACGCGCATACCGGGAAAACCACTGTTTTTGACGAGTTTTCGCACTTCATTTGTGATATCTCCGAGATCCTCGGCAATAAGGAGCTTGTCACCGCAAACGGTCTTCAGAGCACGGATAAGCTCCATTCCCGGCCCTTTTTTCCACTTGCCGTTTTTCGCTGTTTTGTCGGTCGCCGGAATTGCGTAATAAGATTCGATTCCACGGAAATGATCTATTCTTACACCGTCGAAAAGCTCACACATAAAGGTCATGCGTTCTTTCCACCACGAGTATCCGTCTGACTTCATAGCTTTCCAATCGTAAAGAGGATTGCCCCAAAGCTGACCGTCTTCGCAGAAATAATCAGGTGGTACACCTGCGACAAGTGTAGGCTTTTTGTCCATATCAAGTTGAAATTGAGAAGGATTTGAAAAAACGTCTGCGCTGTCATAAGCCACGTATATCGGTACGTCTCCGATTATAGAGATACCTCTGCGGTTAGCGTATCCTTTGATATGTGACCATTGTAAAAAGAAGATGTATTGAGTAAATCTCCAGGTGCGCAAAGCTTTTTCTTCGGGAATATCCAAAGTCCATTCTGTCCAAGGCTTATTTCCGTTAGCCTCTCGCAGAGCCATAAAGCGACAGAATTCTGCCGTTTGTTTATGAGCTTCAAAAAAATCATTAAGCTCCGTACTTTCTCCAAAACGCTCGGCAGCTTTTGAAAGAAGAGCCATTCTTTCCTTTGAAAGCCTGTCGAATTCACAGGAAAAAGGCGTTTTTTGTTCGGCTTCGCAAAGTTCAGCCGCGGTTATAAGCCCTGCGTTTTGTAGGGATACAAGGTCTATAAGATTTGGATTCAAGCTGAACGCCGAAAAGGATTTGTACGGCGAATTAAATTCATCGGGCAGGCAAAACGGAAGCACCTGCCATACGCCGAAGCCGCAATCGGCGAGGAAGTCTATCCATTCAAGAGCTTCTGTTCCGAGAGAACCCTCGGAGTAATTTCCCCATAGAGAAGATACGTGCATAAGCACGCCGCTTTTGCGTTTCATGTATATTCTCCTTCAAATAATTGATTCATATATAATTATACACGATTCAACACTTACTGTCAAGTAAAAAAAGCAACTGCCAACGGCGACCTGCGATAAAGCAGGTCAGCCGAACGATGTTTGCCCATACGGGCAAGTGATGTTGCCTTCGGCAATGATGTTTACTCCGTAAGTGATGTTACGCCTAACGGCGTAGTGGGCAAACATCACATCACTTTGCGCTGGCGGCGCAATACATCACTGTGCGTAAGCACAACATCATTATGAGCGAAGCGAATAACATCATTTCTTTACCATCCGAAAGCAAAATACGGTATAACACACTATACCTTGCAAGCAAGATAGTGTGCAAAAAGGACGAGAATTTTCTCGTCCTTTTTGAGTTCGATATAGAACTGCTTTACGGTAGGTACCCCAAACAGTTGCTTTTTTATTTGCTTTATGTAAAATTACTTGTTGTAAACGCTGTTCCAGTCAGCAACAAAACGCTCGATTCCGTTGTCGGTAAGAGGATGGTTGATCATCTGGAGAATTACCTTGTAGGGAATGGTAGCGATGTGCGCGCCTGCCTTTGCGGAGTCGATAACGTCCTGAGGCCCGCGGATACTTGCAGAGATTATCTCGGTGGGTATTCCATGAATATCAAATATTGCCGCAATATCGGAAACGAGCTCCATGCCGCTTGATGCGATATCGTTAAGTCTGCCTACAAAGGGACTTACGTAGGTAGCACCCGCCTTGGCAGCGAGAAGCGCTTGCGCGGGGCTGAATATAAGTGTAACGTTGGTCTTGATGCCCTCTGCAGAGAGAGCTTTGACAGCCTTGAGTCCATCAGCGGTCATAGGAATTTTGATAACGATATTTTTATGTATCTTTACAAGCTCTCTTGCTTCCTTTATCATGTTGGGAGCATCAAGAGAAACGACCTCTGCACTTATAGGACCGTCAACGATAGAGGTTATCTCCTTGATAACTTCTTCGAAAACTTTGCCTTCCTTTGCGATAAGAGAAGGGTTGGTGGTAACTCCGCATATAACTCCAAGCTCGTTGGCAGCACGGATATCATCAACGTTTGCTGTGTCAATAAAAATTTTCATTGTTTTTCCTTCTTTCTTGAAATAAAATTTTAATCGCCTTTATTATATGTCTTTAAAATAAAAAAGTCAATAGCTTTTGAAAAAACTGAAAATGTTTTCAGAAAAATACTAAAAAATGCTTTGAATGAAATAATTTACTTTGCGCATATATAACGACGGCTTTTTACAAACTTCGCACAAGCTTTGGTGTATAATATAATCATCAAAGAGACGGAGGCACAAAATGGGTCAGATCGTATACGCGGATCTGTATTTTATGATAAATTTCAGTATGGATTTTTTATGCTTTTTCCTTACCGCAAAAATACTTTCAGTAAAATTTAACGTCATTCGGCTCTCGATAGCGGCGGCGCTTGGGGGAATATACGCAGTTTGCGCTCTGTTTTTATCTGTTGGGAGAGTGTGGGCGTTAGTAATTGATATGTCAGTCTGTGCGTGTTTGTGCATAGTGGCGTTTTTTCGGAAACGGGAATCAAAGTTAATATTTACATATATACCGCTATATATAGCGGTATCAATGGTACTCGGTGGCTTTATGACAGCCCTTTTCAATCTTTTAGATCGTCTGGAACTACCTATACCCGATAGTGATAGCGATGGAATGTCGATATGGCTTTTCGCCATACTTGCTATAATAGGCGGATTTTCTGTGCTTTTCGGAGGACGCTTTTTTGCCAAAAAAAGCTCAAGAAAAAATGCCGAGGTGACTCTCACTTATGATGGAAAAAGTGTTTGTGTGCGTGCGCTTTGCGATAGCGGAAATCTTTTGCGCGATCCTGTTAGTCAAGCACCGTGTATAGTAGTTGACCGTGCGTTTTTACGCGGAGTAATACCCAATGAGATATTGTTTGCTTCAAACAAGGGCGACATATCCGTGCTTGGCTCAATGGAGCGTGAACGCAGTGTGCGGATAAGATTGATACCCGCAAATACGGCAACGGGAGAAGGAATTTTGATCGCATTTCGCGTTGATTCGGTAGAGGTTGACAGTGGAAAAGGAAAAAGAAGAGTCGAGGCTCTTATAGTAGCATCAAATATTGGAAATACGGCAGACGGAAGCCACGCGCTTATACCGCCTGAACTTTTGGGATAATGCTTTTTTATAAAAATTATGAGTAAAAATTTTGATTTTGCGAGTTGTTTCACAACTCGGTCAACAAGTCGGTTCGCGGTTGCGTCCCGCGAATTTGCTGCGCAAAAAACGACTTGTTGCGCTATACCATGTTTGTTAAACTACCCGATAAACCGCAATTTGTTTAATTAAGAAAGTATCTAAATTTAATATATTTTGGGGGATAAAGGTATGAAAGAAATTAAGGAAATTTTGATTGACTACATTTCACGCATATCTGATGGTATTTATGTGTTTTTAACTTATATTCGCGACGGCTGTCTGCGTCTCGTCGGTGGAATAAAGGAACGCTTCCATCTGTGGCGCGCGAAGCGAATGAGAAAAAAGGGCGGGATATACTATATCGGAGGTACGGACGTTCTTCCACCGCCCCTTACTCGCGATGAGGAAAACGCTATCATAGCTCGTCTTGAGGACGACGAGAACGCAAGGCAAACGCTTATCGAGCATAATCTTCGTCTTGTCGTATACATAGCAAAGCGCTTCGAAAATACGGGCGCGGGACTTGAGGACCTCGTTTCCATCGGAACGATAGGTCTTATAAAGGCGATAAACACATTCCGTGCGGATAAAAATATCAAGCTTGCCACGTATGCATCAAGATGCATCGAAAATGAGATACTTATGTATATAAGAAAGCATTCGGGCGCAAAGGTCGAGGTCTCTATAGACGAACCGCTTAATCCCGATTGGGACGGAAACGAGCTTTTGCTTTCCGATATTCTCGGAACGGATGAGGACGGCATAATTTTTGAGATAGAGCAGATGGAGGAGCGAGAGGCGATACGAAGAGCTGTAGCCGCTCTTGAACCTCGTGAGCGAGAGATAATCGAGATGCGCTACGGCATGGGCGGTCATCGAGAAATGACGCAAAAGGAGGTCGCGGACCATCTCGGAATATCTCAATCCTACATTTCACGCCTTGAAAAGAAAATAATCGCCCGCCTTAAATCCGATATTGAGGCAGGTTTTTGAGGAGGACGCAGGGGACGTGCTTACTTTTCTTTCGCGAAAGAAAAGTAAGCAAAAGAAAGCAAATCGATGAGTCAATTTACATACTGTTAGTTCGTGCGAATAAAAGCAAAAAAGTAAAACGTGTGTTTTAAGTGAAACTAATGCAAGATTTTTCTTTTGGTGGAGTTACCGAAGGTTACTCACGTTTTCTTTTTCAAAAGAAAAGTATGAACTTTAAAAAAATTTTTTCAAAAAACTATTGCAATTTGCGTTTAGTTGTGGTATAATACTTTCGTTTGTGAACGATGTCAAAGAACATCGGAATAAAAGAAACGAGGTAAAATAAAATGAAATCAGGAATTCATCCCAATTATGAAGAGTGCGTAATCCGTTGCGCGTGCGGTGAGACCGTAACTACCAAGTCCGTAAAGGGCGGCGAGATCAAAGTTGAAATTTGCTCCAAGTGCCATCCTTTCTTTACCGGTAAGCAGAAGTTTGTTGATGCCGGCGGACGCGTTGACAAGTTCAAGAAGAGACTTGAAAGCGCTGGAAAGTAATTTTGTCGGGTTGAGCCTTACAAAAAGGACAGGTTACGCGATAGACGTGCCTGTCCTATTTTTATTCACTTGTCTAAAAAGGAGAATATATGTCTGACAGCAGAGAAAAACAAAATGAAATAAAAGACCGTGCCGTGCTTGTGGGGGTCGTGTGGGGAAGCGAGACACAGGAGAGCGTTGAACGCAGCCTTGACGAGCTTGAGGGACTGCTCAACACTGCGGGAGGAGAGTGTGTCGCTCGCCTTACGCAGAACAAGGAAAAGCCGGATGTTCGTACGGTCGTTGGAAGCGGAAAGGCGGCAGAGCTTGCCTATCTTTGCGCGTGTAACGATGTAACGCTCGTCGTTTTTGACTGTGAGATGTCACCCTCACAGATAAGAAACGTAGAGGATATAGTTGGCGATAAGGTTCGCGTTATCGACCGTTCTATGCTCATTCTCGATATCTTTGCGCTCCATGCCGTAACGGGAGAAGGGAAGCTGCAGGTAGAGCTTGCACAGCTTAAATATACAGCACCGAGACTTGTCGGACACGGAACAGAACTTTCACGTCTCGGAGGCGGTATAGGTACGCGAGGACCGGGTGAATCAAAGCTTGAGACAGACCGCCGACACATGAGCCGCCGAATCCACGCGCTCGAGACGCAGATAGCGGAGATGGAGAAGAACCGCAAGACCATGCGCGCTTCGCGCGAGAGAAGCGGTATAGTTGAGGTAGCCATAGCGGGATATACGAATGCGGGAAAATCAACGCTTCTCAACCGTCTTACCGATGCGGGAATTTTAGCCGAGGACAAGCTTTTCGCAACGCTTGACCCTACGACGAGGAAATATACGCTTCCGTGCGGAGAATCTATACTTCTGACCGATACGGTAGGATTTATCAGCAAGCTTCCGCACCATCTTGTAAGCGCTTTCCGTTCAACGCTTGAGGAGGTCTGTCATGCGGATATCCTTCTCATATTGACCGATGCATCAGACCCGAATTTCCGCGACCAGCTTGCCGTTACCGAGAAGCTTATCGCTGACCTTGGCGCTGCCGAGAAACCGATACTCTATGTGTTCAATAAATGTGACCGCGGCTTTGCGGAAATAGGCAGAATAGGCACGCAAGCCCCCGATGATAACGTGGCGTTCATTTCAGCACTCACAGGTCAGGGAATCGAGCAGATGATAGAGAAGCTTGAAGCTATGGTGACCGACGGAAAAAAGCGCGTTACCTACGTTATTCCTAATAAATACGCGGGCGAATTGAATAATCTCTACCGTCTTGCGACAGTCGAGAGTGTTGATTACGGAGCTGAATCGATAACAGTAGTGGTCCTTGCCGACGCGCGCGCAAGAGGTACGATGCGCCGCTTCGCCATTGATGATCCCGAACCTAAAGAGGAAGAATAACAATAAAGGACGATAAAATCGTCCTTTATTGTTTGACTATTTTATATCTAAACTCATAACTTCAAAAGCGATTCTTGCACCGAGTTGAAATGCATAAACGAATATTTTTCGTTGGTGTAGATCCGTTAATTCGGAAGAGCAATCATCAAACTTTTCCCAGATTTCTTTTTGATTTTTGTTGAAAGTGGCTTGTAAGCTATCGTAATGTCTTGATATGTACTCCATTAGTTCTTTTTCTTCAGAAGTCATATTGCTAAGGTTGCTTTCCATGCTTATATTTCCATACCACAGTTCTTCAAGAATTTTTTTCATAATAATTTCTCCTTTTTGATGATAAAATTTGATTACAAGTTATTTTATCACAATTTGAGATAAATGTCAATATCTCAAAACGAGATATGATAAAATTATTGTGATAATATTAGTAATGAGGAGAAAGTTATGCGAATTCGTGATCTTAGAGAAGACAATGATTTAACTCAGAAAGAAGTGGCAGATTATTTGCATATAAAACAAAACACATATTCACAATACGAAAATGGACAAAGGCAGATTCCGATTGAGTGTTTGATTGCTTTAGCAAAATTTTATAATACATCAACGGATTACATTTTAGGTTTAAACGAAAAAAGATAACAAATTTCAAAAAAACGCGCAGTTGGAAAGGCTACTTCTCATAAGGAAGTTTGCTTATGGTACGTAGGTTTGCTACGCTGTAAACAAATAATTATCGCCGACAGAAAATCTGCCGGCGATTGTTTTGGTGTTCAAAATAAGCCCCCAGTTCTAGTGGGGGAGCGGTAAAACAGAGCAGGGCTACAAATAAATAGGGCGAGCTTTAAGCAAGCCCATTGAAAAGAATTAAACCTCCTTGTATAATGTAAGTGGTTTGACACCGCATTACAAAAGTATAAGGAGGTTTAATAATGAA
>JAZNEM010000024.1:0-42434 GCA_045588595.1 Eubacteriales bacterium | reverse complement strand
CTGAATAAGACCGTCCTTCATAACAACGATTCTCGTTGCCATGGTCATAGCCTCGACCTGATCGTGCGTTACGTATACGAACGTAGTTCCAACACGCTTATGGAGCTTGGTAAGCTCGGTTCTCATGGCTGCACGAAGCTTTGCGTCAAGGTTAGAAAGCGGCTCGTCCAAAAGGAATACCTTAGGCTCACGAACGATTGCACGACCGAGAGCAACACGCTGCTTCTGACCACCGGAAAGAGCCTTAGGCTTTCTGTCAAGAAGGTGGGTGATGTCGAGGATTCTTGCAGCCTCTTCAACGCGGCGCTTGATAACTTCCTTGGGAGTCTTGTTGAGCTTAAGTCCGAAAGACATATTCTCAAATACGGACATATGAGGATACAGAGCGTAGTTCTGGAAAACCATCGCGATCTGTCTGTCCTTAGGAGCAACGTCATTTACCAACTGATCGCCGATAAAGAGTTCGCCCTCGGTAATTTCTTCAAGTCCTGCGATCATACGGAGCGTGGTTGTTTTACCGCATCCGGAAGGTCCGACAAGAACGAGAAATTCCTTATCTTTTACTTCAAGGTTGAAGTCCGAAACCGCGGTTACGCCGCCCGGATATTTCTTATAGATGTGTCTGAGTGATAAACTTGCCATTTTGGAAACTCCTCTCAAATAATTATCGTGTTTAAATCAAGTCAAATTTTCACACTTATTACCTTAATATTGTACCAAATTTTTAGCAAAAATGGAAGAGGGTAAATCCCCAAAATTTTATATTGTTATTTGTGCATGTTACACAAAAAGCATGTTTTTTGTGTGAATTTTACTATTTTGGAGATTTTTTGCTTTTTAATATATTAAAATCACTTGATGCCTTTCATTGAAAGACCTATTCTTTTCTTCTTTAGGTCAACAGAAAGAACTCTTACTTTTACGTGATCGTTTACTGATAATACCTCGGACGGATGGCGAATAAAGCGATCCGATATTTCGGATATATGAACGAGTCCGTCTTGATGCACACCGATATCTACGAAAGCACCGAAATCTATTACATTTCTGACTATTCCGTTAAGTATCATGTCGGGTTTAAGATCTTCCATGCTCATAACATCTTCACGGAGAACGGGAGGCGGAAGGCTATCGCGAACATCTCTTCCCGGTTTCAACAGTTCGGTAATGATATCGTTAAGAGTGGGAGCTCCAACTCCGCAAGCTTCGCAAACTTCGGCAGTTCCCTTTTCTTTTACCTTTTCTCGTAAATCCTCAAGCTTTCCGTTTGCAACATCTGCCTCGGTATATCCAAACATAGAAAGAAGTTTATGTGCCGCCTCGTAAGATTCGGGGTGAACTCCCGTATTATCAAGTATCTCTTTGGATTGAGGTACACGCAAAAATCCTGCGCACTGCTCAAATGCTTTTGCTCCTACGCGCGGAACTTTTAGGATGGCAGCTCGAGATTTGAACTCTCCGTTCTCCTCTCTGTATTTTACTATATTCTTTGCGCTCGTAGCGTTTATTCCCGAAATATAGGAAAGCAAAGAATGAGATGCGGTATTAACGTCTACACCAACTGCGTTTACGCAGTCCTCAACGACACCCTGAAGCGCACCGTCAAGCCTTGCAGGCTTCATATCGTGCTGATACTGACCGACTCCTATTGATTTAGGATCTATCTTTACAAGCTCTGCAAGCGGGTCTTGCAATCTCCTTGCGATAGAAACAGCTGAACGTTGCATAACGTCAAAGTCGGGAAATTCATCTGCCGCAAGCTTTGAAGCGGAATAGACCGAAGCGCCCGCCTCACTTATAATAATGTACTTGCAATCGTAATTTACGCTTTTAAGTGTATCTGCGATAAACAATTCACTCTCACGCGAAGCAGTACCGTTGCCTATCGCGATAACGTCGACCTTATACTTCTCTACCATCTTCTTGATAATGCGTGCCGCTTCCTCGGTCTTGAATTTAGATTTCGTGGTAGGATACACGACAGCAGTATCTAGCACCTTACCCGTTTTATCAACTACGGCAGTCTTACAACCGTTAATGTAACCTGGGTCAAATCCAAGCACGGTCTTGCCCTTAAGCGGCGACTGCATGAGCAATTGCTTCAAGTTATCGGAGAAGAGCTTTATTGCTCCCTCACTTGCCGTATCAAAGAGGTCGTTACGTATCTCACGCTCAATAGACGGAGCTATAAGTCGGTCGTAGCTATCGATAACCGCGCTTTCTATATAACGTGCCGCGGGACTTTGGGGCGAAGTTATCATTTCGTTGCAAAGAAAATTAAGTATGATACCCTTTTCTACGCTTATGCTGACCTTTAAGAATTCTTCCTTTTCTCCGCGGTTTATAGCAAGTATTCTATGAGACGGTATCTTATTTATCTTATCGGAGTACTCGTAATATTGAGAATATACCGAATCCTCGTCCTTTGTGTTTTTTGTAGTAAGCATACCTGTATCAAAAGTCGCTTTTCTGACGGTCTTTCTGTAATCAGCGTTATCGGAAACAGCTTCAGCGATAATATCGCACGCACCCGCAAGAGCTTCCTCTGCACTTGCTACGCCAAGCTCTTCGTTTATATACGTCTCTGCCTGCTCTTCGATAGAGGGCTCATATTTGTCCTCCTGTGCGAGTATAAGCTCGGCAAGCGGCTCAAGTCCCTTTTCCTTTGCAACAGACGCTCTCGTTTTACGGTGAGGTCGGAAGGGTCTGTATATATCGTCTACCTCGGTTATAGTTTGAGCGTTTTGTATTGCCGCCGCTATTTCGTCGGTCATTTTGCCCATTTCGGTAATAAGGTTTGATACCTCTTCCTTACGTTTTTCGATGTTTCTCAAATAAGTAAGGCGATCGTCAAGATCACGAAGAACGGTATCGTCAAGGCTTCCCGTTTCTTCCTTACGGTAACGAGCTATAAAAGGAATAGTGTTTCCCGCGTCGATAAGCTCGACCGTTTTCTCGACCTGCTCGATTTTTAATTTGAATTCTTCCGCTAATTTTTGAATAATGTCCATATGTTTCTCCGTAAATATTTATTTTCTGTCGGATCTGAGTCCGACTATTTCTTCATTTGTAAGATATCGCCATTCTCCTCGTTCAAGATTTTTGTCAAGAACAAGATTTCCAAAGGTTATTCGCTCAAGATAGGTTATCTTATTATCAAGAGCCTCAAGCATTCGCTTTATTTGATGATACTTGCCCTCGGTAAGTGTAATATATCCTCCCATCTGATCGTCGTCAAGCTCGATCTTTGCGGGCAAGGTAACGTATCCGTCCTCAAGTGTGACTCCGTCCGCAAAGCGTTCCGCGTCCGCATAAGACATCGGAAATTTGGATTTAAAGCGATAGGTCTTACTGACGTGGCTTTTGGGAGCTAAAAGCTTATGCGCAAGATCACCGTCATCGGTTATGAGCATGAGTCCGATCGTGTTTTTATCAAGTCTTCCGCAAGGAAAAAGTCCCGGACGTAAGGCATCTTGGGGCAAAAGGTCAAGCACGGTCTTATCACGTCCGTCCTCGGTAGCGCTAACGTATCCCTCGGGTTTATTAAGCATGATATAAACGTATTTTCTATATACTATATGCTTGCCTTGAAACACTATCCTATCCGTTTCGGGCTCAACGGATACGTCCGAGCTTTTAGGCACGACTCCGTTTACGAGTACCGCTCCAGCTCTTACTGCGCGTTTAGCCTCGGTACGAGAACAACAGCCGTTTGAAGTCAAAAATTTATCAAGTCTCATAAGTTCTCCTCAAAACAGAAATATAACGAGAAGTATAGCGGCAAATGCGCCCAAGACGCACAAACCCGCTGAAAACCCAAGCAAAAATTCTCTTTTCTTGTCGGTCAACGCCATCACCTCCAAGGTTATGTTTGACCGAATGATATATCTTTATTCTTTTTTAGGCTCGCTGTTATTATCTTTACTCTGTTTACGTGTTGGTAATTGAGATATTACTATCCCTGCAAACATTACAGCACAACCTATATATCCAAGCCACGAGATACTGTCGATCCCGAATATAGAACCGCCTATACCGCTGAACACCGATTCGGTCGACAACAGTATCGCCGCAAAGGTCGGATCGGCTTTTTTCTGCGCCACTATCTGCAAGGTATATGCTACACCCACGGAAAGAACTCCGCAATAAAGGAGTGCCCATTTTGCGCCAATTACACCGTCTAACGTCGGACGGTCAAAGATAAGCATAAAAATCACGCTAAACACCGAGCATACTGAAAATTGTCCTAAAGCAAAATGGAGTGAACGTATACTCTTTCCAAGTCTGTCAATGACTATAACGTGAGCCGTCCATAGAAATGCGCCAAGCAGGAGCAAAAGCTCTCCTATACCAAATGTGATTCCGTCTCCTATTCGATAGCAAAGCAAAAAAAGTCCTGTTACGGCAAGTATCGCGCCTATCCATACGTTGATTCCTGTTTTATGCCTGAATATCAAAAAGCAGCCGATAGGCACGAGAACGGTATAAAGTCCCGTTATAAAGCCTGCTACTCCCGCGCTTCTGGTGTATTCTATTCCAAGCTGTTGAAGTGTTGACGCGCCAAAAAGTATAGTTCCCGCTATTATTGATGCTATTACTGTGCGCATGCGCTCTGCTTTGTCTGTTTTTCCACGTTCAAAAAACAGAACAACGGGTAAGAGAGATATAACGCCTATAGGGTAACGTATTCCGTTTATCGCAAACGAGCCGATATGTTCCACGCCGTCTACCTGCGCAACGAACGCAAAGCCCCATATCATAGCGGTCAGCAAAAGCAAGAGCGTTGTCGTTATTTTGGTTTTCATTAGTATGTTCTTCCTTTAAAAGCTTGTTCAATCTTCGGTCTTAAGAGGCTCGTCCACGATAGCCGAGAACATTTCTTTTTCTCTGTTATAATACTTTTCTTTACTTGTTTTAGTTCCTGCTACAAACGGTCTCGCGATGCATATCACGGTATCCGCGGGAAGTACGCGAAGAACGCCGTATTCTTTATAAAGCGCGGTGTCTCCAAGCCTTACTCCGTATTCGTCGATAGCTCCCTCTGGAGTCTCCGTAAGAACGTCTGTCAGTTTACAAAGTCGGTCGTTTGTCTTTAGCGTTTGATACAGCGACGGATCAAGGAAATATATCGAGCTATCTCCTGTAAGCACATATTTATTGTATTGGTCGTAATTATTGCTATTTCTCGCTCTGTCAACGTAGCCTTGCTTTCCGTTTGCGTCTGTTTGCGCGGTTATTTCCTTTATCTGCTCCTCGGAGAATATCTGAAACATATCAAAAATAACGAACTTATCTCCGTTATCATCAAAGTCACGAGGCATCGTGTTGCCCATTACCTCAACGACCGATGCAAGCTCTGTTTGAGACAGATACGCAGGTCCTGCGTATACGATAAGTATATCCTCCTCGCGCTTCGTGCAAGACTGTACTATACAGACAAACAATATGACAGCGGCTACCACTATTCCGATTATCGCCCACTTATAGTGATACCAAAAATTTTCTGCCCAAGTAACCTTTTCGTCTTTTTTTATGTATATTCCTTGGTCTTGTATCTTTTCATTATTTTGTTCCATTATAAACCTCCAAGTAAAAAGTATACCAAAAGCGGCGGTACTCAGACCGCCGCAGAAGATTTATTACGACTTAGATATTGCTACGACCTTAAATTCGATCGTACCTGCGGGAACGCCTACCTTAACGCTATCTCCAACCTTTGAGCCGATCAAAGCTCTTCCTACGGGAGACATATCAGAAAGCTTATTTTCAAAAGGATTCGCTTCGTTTGAGCCGACTATTTTGTACTGTGTCTCTTTGCCGTCTCTCTCAACGGTAACGAAAGAGCCAAGACCGACTACGTCTGCGTCAAGCTCATCGTCAACTACGATAGCGTGCTCTATGAGATATTCAAGCTCTTGAATACGGTGGTCGTTACGCGCCTGCTCGTCTTTAGCCGCGCTGTATTCCGCGTTCTCGGAAAGGTCACCAAAGGATCTTGCTTCCTCTATTGCCTCAAGTATCCTCTTGCGGTCAACCTTTGTTCGGCGCTCATATTCGTCCTTTAACTGTTGGAAACCTTCGTGCGTATACTTTTGTTCTGCCATTTTTTCTCTCCTTTATACTTTATCAAAATTATGCTTATTTTATATACTTTATAGCCTCTACAAGTTGATTGTCTTTGCTATTATCGGTATCGTAAATATTAACTCCGTCGTTAAGCTCAACAGTCACATCGGGAGTTATACCCTTTCCATCGTAACTTACGTTACAAGGGGGATAATACATTTTTGTGGTAAGCTTTACAGCTCCCTGAGCTCCGTATTTTAATGGGAAGATCGACTGAACGCTTCCCTTTCCGTAAGTCGTTGTTCCTATGATATCACAAAGGTCATAATCGCGTAACGCTGCCGTAAAAAGCTCTGCCGCGCTTGCGGTGCTGCCATTGGTTAAAACCACGAAATCAAGGTCTCGATACATGCCTATCTCTTCTTTTTTCACACTGCAAGAAGCATACTCGTCCTCATACTCAACAGGCTTAACGACCGATATCTCTTCAACACCCTGTTTATCTACTGTTTTTATTATCGTATCCCCTTCATTCAAGAAGTAGCTCAAAACTGCTTCTATGGATCTGAGGTCTCCTCCCGGATTAAATCGAACGTCGAAAACGAATTTCGTACAACCCGCGCCCTTTAATGAAGCTATAGATGTTTTAAGTGATGTAGGGGTCGTAAGATCGAAGGAATCTATTTTAACTATACCTACACTCGAATCAAAGGAGCATACGCGATGAAATACTGCATCTGCAGTAAACTCTTCTCTGGGGATAGAATACTCAACGTCCTCATAGCCACCGTTAGTGTTAAAGCGACGAACCGTAAACTCCGCATTAGTACCTGCCTCGCCTTGCATAGCCGCAACGGCTAATGCGTATCCACCGATATCTTCTATCGTTTTCTTGTTTTCACCGATACCCACGCAAATGATAAGGTCGTTGATTTTAAGCCCTGCTTCTTCAGCAGGTGAATTTCTTGTTACGTTTATTATTTTTATAGTGACACGTTCAACTCCGTCGATAACGGTTGACGTCTGTACTATACTTATTCCTATTCCTTGGGAAGCCCCCGTATTTGCGCGTGTCAATTCAAGATATTCGTCCGCGGTATAATAATCCGCGTATCTGTCGCCGCTTGACCTTACATAAGCTTTCAGAACTTCGTTCATCATCACTTCAGAGTCGTAATCGGTAATAGAAAGTCCCTCAAATATTCTACACAAGGTATTAAGCCTATCCAACAGCTCGGTTGAATCCCCTGATATGCCTGTTATAGCATTTTGTACTTGTATTTCCGCTATTTTCTTGCGGTAAAAGCCCGAACAGCAAGTGTACGTTATCATTACTGCCGCAAGAACGAGTGCAATACACGTAAGAGCAAACACGCCTAAGGATATCTTTTTTTCTTTTTTCTTTGGCAATTCAAGCGGTTCGTCTTCTATATCGTTATCGGTTCGAAAGATAGCTCTGTTTTCTGCGGTTATTTCTGAAAGCAGGTCGTTTGATTCGTTAGCATCGGACGTATTTTCTTCGAACTCTTGTTCATTGTTTTTTTCAGACATTTCGATAATTCTCCATTTTATTTTTTAGAAGCTTCTCTTTGCGAGACAGCTTTGAGAAAAACTCAAATGTCACAGAACTTTACGGTTGATTTATTTTTATGCACATTTGAACGTATTTATCCAAACAGCAAAGCATTCAAAAGCGAAAGGGGGTGCTAAATCAAAGCAACTGCCCTTTCGCAACTGATAAAAATTAAAACTTGACGGGCTTGGAATCAAGGTACTTTCTTACCATAAGAGCGACCTTGAATGTAATAGCGTGTTCAAACTCACGAAGGTCAAGTCCTGTAAGCTTGCGGATCTTTTCCAATCGGTAAACAAGCGTATTTCTGTGAACAAAAAGTTTTCTTGACGTTTCGGAAACGTTGAGGTTATTCTCAAAAAAGCTCTGGATCGTCATAAGAGTCTCGCGATCGAGTGAATCAAGGCTTCCCTTCTTGAATACCTCCTGCAAGAACATTTCACAAAGAGTGGTAGGAAGCTGATAAATAAGTCTTCCTATACCAAGATTCTCATAGCTTATAATATTCTTCTCTGTCTCAAATACCTTGCCGACCTCAAGAGCGACCTGCGCTTCCTGATATGCCTTTGCAAGATCCTTGATATTGTCAACGATAGTAGAGATACCGATAGATACCTTGGTGTAAAATTCAGAGGACAGAGTATCAGCGATATTTACGGCTATCTTTTCGATATCGCGCATTTCAGTTCCCGCTTTGAGCTCCTTAACGAGAACGATATCGTGCTCACCTACGCTGATAACGTAGTCCTTAGACTTGTCGGGAAACATATTTTGAAGCATCTCAAAGGGCATCATATCGGTCTTGCCGTAGAATTTAATAAGGAAAACTATACGAAGCTCCTCTGTATTGAAATGCAATTCCTTGGATTTGATATAAATGTCACTTGAAAGGATATTATCCAAAATTATATTTTTTATGAAAGAGGCTTTATCGTATTTTTCGTCGTACAGACTCTTTATGTTGCCGAGCGATATAGCAAGAAGCTTGGACATCTTCTCTGCCATCTTGTCCTCGCCCTCAACGAAAACTATATATTCGTTTTTCTGGCCCATACCCATATATCTATATGTATAACCGTCTATCGTTATAAATTCGGAAGAAAACGAAAGCTCCTCGCGCACACCTTGGCGAACGTCTCCCATTTTTCCTAAATCGGAGCAAGATATTATAATACCGTTTTCATCAATTACACCGATAATACGGTCAAATGCATCCTTCATTTGATATATTACGCCTTGAAACAATCTGTTAGACATACTGAAACCTCGCATTTTTTAGATAATTGTGTATACTATCCTATATTATACACTATTTTTTGTGGTTTTTCAATAGCATTTTTGATATTTTTTATAAATTTCTTTATTTTTTTGTAATTTATTAATGTATAATTGAAAATCGGTCAACAATAATTTTATTTAATGTAATTCACACGCGCAAGCGATGCAAGCAAGAACGAATCCCGAAGCGGTCTCTGTCCGTAGTATTCTTTTTCCAAGTCCAGTCAGGCACATTCCTGCATCTACAGCCTTTTGCGTTTCGGATATTGAAAATCCCCCCTCGCTACCTATTACAACAGATACGCTTTCGGGCATTTTACTTTTCCATTCATCAAGAATGTTGCCGAGCGCTACCGTTCCATCCCCCTCATAGCAAAACAGAAGCACTTCGCTTTTTGAAGCCATTTCAAGCATTTGCGAAAAATTGACACTTTTGTTCACAGTAGGCAAAACGCTTCTGCCGCACTGCTTTGCCGCTTCTGCAGCGATGCGATTTCTTCGTTCGGTCTTTCTGTCCTCAACATCTTGCTTTACACGAACGACACATCTCTCACTTTCAAACGGGATAATTTCCGAAACACCACACTCAACCGCTTTTTGAATTATCGTATCGAGTTTATCTCCTTTGGGCAAAGCTTGAAAAAGTCTTATATATATCGGTGATTCGTTTTCCGAATGAGTTTTTGTACGTATTTTCACCGTAACCTGTAAATCGTCATCAAAATCGGTTATAACGCAATCATATTCGTTGCCGCGCATATCGCAAACGGTCAGATCATCTCCTACTGCCATTCGCAAGGAACGCGCTATATGATGTGCGTCCTCTCCGCATATAATTATTGAAGTATCGTTTATTTGATCTTGTTTTACGAAAAAACGAGGCATGATGATCTCCTGATTTTTTTTTTATTTTCATAATATTATATCATTTATCAGCGCTAATTTCAAGTATTAAATGACAATTGTTAAAGATTTTGGAAATATGATTTTTTTGTGACGAATATGTAAAAATAATATTTCGATAAAAGATTGACAAATTATATAATATATGTTATAATATTTTTTAAGTGAATGCATTATATATTTTGTTGAATATTATTATAATGAAAGGAGCGTAGTTGTGAATTTAAAAGAAAAATCAAAACTTAATAAATTTTTTGCTTCAAGCAACGCTCTTTCCAATGGGCAGCAACGTGTTGTAAATTTCTTCTTTGCGGCAACAGTTATTGGTGTTCTGGCAGCAATGCTTGGAATAATTTTATATTACGTTTACGCTTTCGCTTCACTGTCAAACGGAAGCCATGCGTTTGATTGGCTTCTTGGAATCTTCTCCGATTTCGTAACCATTATGGACGCATCTCTTATGGACAGTCCTTACGCGATAGGCGGGGCTTCATATCCTCCTTTTGCGATAGCTATCCTATATCCTTTTGCGCTTATATGCAAGAACGTTTTTGCTATGTATGCAGGACAGGGCCTTACGGTCGATGAGCTCACCTCAAAGGTAGTTCTTACACCTCAATTCTGGATAGCGATAGTACTGTTTTTCGTTATATGCACTTCCCTTATAATTTTGGCGATAGTAAAAATATTTCACTTTGATTTAAAGAACTCTGTTAAGGTAGGTTCGATAATTATATTTTCCTCACCGTTCGTATATGCGATAATGCGTGGAAATACTATCTATTTCGCCCTGATCTTCCTTCTTTTCTTTATGTTGCTCAAAGATAGCTCTAATGCTGTTTTGCGCGAAATAGCTTATATTTGCTTGGCTTTGGCGGGACTTATCAAGATATATCCCCTTTTCTTTGGTGTATTTCTGCTTCGCGATAAAAAAATATTCGCGTCTGTTCGAGTAGCTTTTTATTTCTGTATTGGAATGTTCCTTTCATTCTTCATTTACAGCGCGGGACTTTCCGATTTTTCGTATTTCATGAAAAATCTCGGTTCTTTTGCTACCGACTCCCACCATCTTCTTTCGGGAACTAACCTTTCGCTTACTTCTATTCTGTATAAGCTGTTTGAGTTTATTTCGCCATCAAGTGGGAACGGAAACTTTTTCTCGGTATTGAATATATCCGTTTTGGTTATTATATTTATTATCTCTTCGCTTCTTGCTACTGTTACAAGATCATCGCTCTCAAGATCGGTCATCGCATCTGCCGTTTTGATATTGATCCCCTCGATCTCATATTTCTATGTTCTAATATTTGAGATAATCCCATTTATGCAATTTATAAAGGATTACGATTCTATCGATAAGAAAAAAAGAACGCTTTACTCCGTTCTGTTCTTCTTCTTGTTATTTACCTTGACTATTTTGCCCGCATATTTTATATTACATTCTTTAGCGGTATTCGCTATGTTTGCAATAGAATGCTATTCGGTGCTCTCAAAAGAGATAATTCCATACTTTACAAAGAAGAGGCTTTAAGCCTCTTTTTTACTTAAAAATCGTTAAAAACATTGACATTTTGGTATATGTATGCTATAATAATTTAAAGAGTTTTTACTCTGAAATTTATTTTAAGGAGGCTTTTATGAAAAAGGCTAAACTTCTTTTAGTAGTTGCGGCGCTTCTCGTTTGCGTAACTGTTCTTAACGCTTGCGGAACGATATCGTCGGTCAACAAATTCTTGAACAAGGATTACGATCCATCGGAAGACGTTTATAAGAGTTCAGGTGCCTTGTCCGAATTGACAGGTTACAATGTATTGGAATCAAACGATAGCTTTGTTATCTTTTATTCTGATGCTGCCTCGTACAAGGTATTCAGCTTAAAAGCAAACAGAATAATCGCAACCTTTGCTGAACCCGAAAGTGTTTTCACATTTGATCTCTATCCGACCGCACCTATTCTTCTTGTAACTAAAACTGAAAAGAAAGAGGATTCCTCTATTAAAGATATAGTTGATGGCATTGATGCGGTTATTGATGTTATATATACTGCGTACGATGCAAGCGGCGAGATCTTGAAAACGATTGAAAAATATAAACCCGAAGCGCCCTTGAGAATAACCAACGATACCTGCATATTTGACTATGCGGCATATACGATCAATCAGGACGGTTCTCTTTCTCAAACCGTTGACGTTCCCGAGTATATTGCATTAAATAATATCGTAGATTGGAACGACGATTATTACTATGCAAATAAAGACGATACCATTGCTGTTTACGATCACTCCTTTAATATAGTATCTACTTACGTTGCTCCCTCTTATTATGAGGAATTATCCGTATCCGTATTAAACAACGGAAATATATTTGCTCAATATACGTATGAGGTCGATGAGGACGAAAGAAAATACGATATTTCTGTTTGTGAAAACGGTAAAACAAGAAAATACGATCTTGTATCTTTGATAATCAACGCTAAAAATGGTAAGGCTACTCAAGTTAACCTTGATTACATCGTTAAAGCGCTTCGCAGCAATTACTCATTAAACACTTATTACAACTATCTTGGCGAGTCCTCTCCTTATAACGACAATTTTGAGAATATAGCTATAATCGCTCCTATTGTTGATAAAAAGATAGATGATTCGAAAGCAAGCCTTGACATTGTATTCATGAATAACAGAGGCAAAGCGCTTGATTCCTTGAAGATAGCAGATAATCAGATAGCTGATTTTGATGCTATATCCAAGATCGGTGATGACCGTTACCTCGTAGAGACCATTGTTGGTTCTTCTATCATTACCGCAAAGGGTAAGGTTATAAAGAACATGAACACAACGCTTGAGCTTTGTGGCTCGTACTTTGTAAGTGACAGATATATCTATGATCTTGATCTTGAAGTGGTTTACGATCTTATCGAAAACGATGCTACCGTACTTGATAGTGTCAACAATACTGTTTTCGTTCAGGCAGAAACCGACACGGGATATGAGGTGATCTCTTTCTGCAACGGTGACCAGACTACCGTTTACACCTATAACAAAACTGCTGCCGATGCAACTGTTTTTGATATAGTTGACGGCATCGGTTATTCCCTTGTAAATACTGTTTCTAACGAATACAAATATTACAATGCGGAAGGAACTCTTCTTGTAACGACCACTTATCGCCTTGAGTCTATTACCTCTACGGATGATGACGTTATTATAATGAAGGGCGTAGCTCTTGCAGGAAACACCTATCATACCTTTAGCAAATAATTGCTGATTTCCATAAAAATATCCGTTGATGCAAATGCATCAACGGATATTTTTTATGTTCTTTTCGATTTAAAAAATTCCTTTAGCAAGAAAGAACATTCCTCTTCACAAATACCTGTTGTCAAGGAAAAAGAATGTGAAAAAGGATATCTGTTGAAATCAATGACGCTTCCGCAGCAACCTGCTAAGCTATCCTTTACTCCGTATACCACACGTTCTATCCTTGAATTAACTATCGCACCTGCGCACATCGGACAAGGCTCAAGCGTTACGTAAAGCGTACAGCCAAGAAGTCTCCAAGTTCCAAGCTTGCGACAAGCTTCTTCTATTGCCAATATCTCTGCATGCGCTGTAGCCATTCCATTGGATTCACGTAAATTATAACCGCTTCCGATAATCTCGCCATCTTTTACTACTATTGCGCCAACAGGCACTTCCCCCTCGTTTTTAGCGCGTTCTGCGAGTAAAAGCGCTTGTTGCATAAACATTTTATCTTTATCAAATTCGTTCATAACATTTATAGCTCCGATGTTTTAACACTGTCACAAGGATATCAAGGAAAGCATAGTTCCCCTCGCTTCTCCCGAATATCTATGTGAATAAAATTCATTTGTATTACAACAAGTACAAAGGTTTGCGAGATCTATGTTTTCACTTTTAACCCCGCACGATATTAACTGATATGTGTTTATTCCTTGAAGGTCCGCCATAAAGTGTTCTTGCTTTTTAGCAGACGGTTTAATAAAATTCTCCGCGGTATTTTTCCCAAGAGTATCACAAAAAGCCTCAAAGAAATCGTTTGATACCTCATAACAGCAAGATGCTATCGAAGGTCCTATCGCCGCCTTTATTTCTTCAGGTCTAGCACCCATATCGACCATGCGCTTGACGGAGCAAGACACAATGTTTTTATGCGTTCCTCTCCACCCCGCGTGTACTGCGGCTATTATCGCTTCGGCTTTGTCATTCTTTGGGGAGTAAAGAAGTATCGGAACGCAATCTGCCGTGCGAATACCGAGTGCTATTCCCTTTATATTTGAAACGTAACCGTCGCAAGCCTCTTTGGTCGGGAAATAATAGCCTTCTCCACAGTCCTTTAAATCTACTGTTCTGACTATATCGGAGTGTATCTGTTTAGCGGAAATGACCGATTCAGGCTTGATCCCCAAAGCTTTTGAAAAAAGCGCGAGATTTTGCAAAACTATATCGTCGGGATCGTCTCTGCCGACACCGAGATTTAGTGAGGCGGTATGCTTAAGCTTGCTGACTCCGCCGATACGTGTTGAAAATCCGTGAGCACACGGGATCAGGAGAGAACGGTAATAAACTACTCCGTTTTCAAAAACAGTTTTTATCATATTATAATTCTCCGCAAATATTTTTATTTTTATATTATGCAAAGATCACCAGAACTCTACAAGTTCAGCTACTTTATTAAACAAATACGGATTATAATAATAAATTTCCACACTGTATTTAGCAAAAATTATCATGGCACAATATGCTCCGCTTCCAAAAAGAGCAAAGCGCAAAAACGATCTTATCCGCGAAGAACCGCTCGTTCTGTTTACCGAGATAACCGTCAGAGCTACGGCAATTGCGCCGAGTATTGCGAGGAATGAAAAGTCATTTACATATCTCTGTAAAATTCCTGCGCCTTGCGCGTCAAACATAGCTATAAACACCGAAAGTGCCACCGATAGACACGCAAACGCGAATATTTTCGCTTTTTTCATATACTTTGAATAACGTGGTATCAAGAATATAAGCCATAATAGAGGAATGACCGCAAATATTCCGCCAAACATCGATTCGGTTATGGTCTGCCCCATATATCCGGTATTGATATTTACCGAGCGCAAGAACGGAAATCTTGCAATAAAGTAAGGCGGTTGAAAAAGATACGTAAACACTGAAAGTCCTACTCTCTCTACACGGTATCCTCTTCCTGTCATATCGTTTGTGGTAAGATTATAATTCGCGCCAAAATCAAATGGTGAACCGAATCTTGCGGCATTATACCACATGATACCTACGGCAACTATAACGTAAGGCAGACATATAGCGACGGTAGAAAATACACTTTTCTTTGAGAAAAGCAGGCGTTCCTTGAATACCGCACTCCAAAATATGATTATCGCCATCGCTGAAACGAGAAGAAGTTGAGGTCTGCATCCCGCTACAAGCGCCATACATAGTGAGCCTAAAAATGCATAAAATGGGTCAAGTCCTCCCTTTTCGAGCGAAGATAGCCAAAAACCAAGTCCGAAAACGGTAAAGGTCAGAGCTGCCAATATAGGCACGGAATAAAAATCGGGGCGTTTTGCTATAAATACTCCGCATGAAGCGTTTACAAATATAAGCGACAATATAAGATATGAAAGATACGGAATTCGTTTGTTTGAAAAATATCTTTTGATTATTTTACCGATAAGGAAAAATGAGCCTATTACAAAGAAAACCATAAAAATATTTATAGCGGCTATATTTGGCAGATCTATTCCCGTAATGACTTTAAACGGAAGATATAACAGCAATACGGGTATTACGCCGAAATATACATAATAACGACCTTCGTAATAAGCTGCATCCCAATAATACGTTTGACCGTTTTCTGCCGCGGCATCGGTTCGCGCTCCGTAATCGTAAGGGTTCTCCATTTCCGCGAGAAATTCGGGCGGAGTATCCTCAAGATAGAGTCTTCCGTCAATAAAACTATCTGCAAGCTGTTGGTACTGTCTTGTATGATATGCCGGATGACCGTAAAATATGGGGTTTAGCAAGCTTATGCCAAACAAGAGGAATATCTGGACGCAAATGATGAGCACGGTGACCGCTTTTTGCTTTATGCTTTTATCATTATAAGAATATCCCCAAAGCTTACTTGAAGGACGCAATATCCAAAAGATGAAAAGCAACAAAAATACTGCTATGAGGCGTATCACACTAAAGTTAAACGGTTGAGATACATTAAAAATCACCCCGTCTAATTGATATGTCTTTGCGTAATCGGTACTGATCGTAATATACACGTCACCTACTTCACCGTTCGTCATAAGGTGAAGATATTTAGTTGATTCCACCTCTGCCATCACCGTATGCTCGGGCGTATATATAAGGCTCTCTGTGTTCGATTCATCTGTAAAAGAGATCTCGGCATAGAGATTTTCAACATCAAGATCATCGTCTCTTGCCGTGATATCAAGATAAATATTATTCACCTTCATATCAACGTCTGGTATTCTGAACGTTACGTACGTATTCTCAAATTTATATACGTTATTTTCATTATTATTTTCATCATCAGGATCATACGGAAATTTGATTTGATCGGTAACGTCCACGGGCTCGTAATACGCAGTCTGATAAAATCGGAAATTGAATAAAGTAAGCTCCAAGCAAAGAGCTACGCAAAAGAACAACAAAAGAGCCACAACGAAAGATCCGGTCTTAAAAAGATACATTGCTCCGTGAGCTATCAGCGTAAAAAAAGCAGACACGATAAGCACAGTAAAAAGCTTCCACATTGAAAAGCTCAATATTGTACCAAAATCCATATAAAGAAACATCTGCGCCACAAGAACACAAGCCACGATGCCCCAAGATATAATATGAGTCTTAGGCTTCTTTAAAATATTCTTATCATTTTTATAAATGTACGGTATCCACGCAATATAAGATATTAATATCGGTATCAAAAAATTCAAAATAAACATAACGCCTCTACAAGCATATAAAATATATATTAATTATACAATATTTGTTATCAAATGTCAATCATTATAAAAAGACTCCTATCGTTTTTTTCTAATGATAGGAGTCTTTTCCTTATTTTCGGTAATAAACGTAATATGCAATAACGGTTCGCTCTTTGCCGCCGTTTTCAAGGTCGGGACCCGTAAGTACGACACCGTCACGCGAAAGAAGCTCCCATATCTGAAGCTCGTCTATTTTACACCTGAATACGACGTTAGCCGACGCGTATACAATAAATTCATCATCTCGTATATTAAGACCGCCGTTTCTGCCAATGACCTCATCCACATCATCACGCTTTTCGGTAACGTATTTTATGTGTTGTCCAACGACTGCCATAGCCATTTCTCTTCTGTATTTCGGACTGTTAGGATTTTTACTTTTCGTAATATTTTTTAATGCTTTTTTTAAAAGTCCCATATACTTATCTCCTAAAAAGAAATCAACTTCCTATGCTTTTAAAATTACGCAAGATAGAGGCTCTACTTTTCCGCAATATACGAGTCCGCTTACTATATCAGTGCAATTTTCATTCAAAACATATTCAAAGGGATCGTTTGACATATTAGCGATAACTGTGAGCTTACGATTTCCCGAGGTTCTTGTATAAACGATCCGAGATTTTTTTGCGTATTCAATACAAAACTCACCGTCACAAAGCAAAGGCTCGTTTTGTCGCAAAGAGCCGAGAATACGGTAATGCTCCAAAAGCTGTGCATTTTCTCTGCCCCATGGATAAGTGCGACGGCAAAAAGGATCGTGATAGCCCTCGATTCCCGCCTCGTCACCGTAAAACACGGACGGTACTCCGTAAACGGTAAACTGAACAGAGGCGGCTATCTTCAATAACTTGACCGCTTTTTCTTTTTCTTCTTCTGAAAGCTTTTTATGCGCCAATACGTCGTTAGATTCGTCACTTCCTTCACGTCCTTCACCGAGCACGGTAAGAATTCGCTCGGTATCGTGCGTGCCAAGAATATTCATAAGTGAATCACAAACGCATTTAGGATAGGTGGAATATATGGCTTTCAAGACGTTTGCTAAAAATTCGGCATCTTTATCAAGAACAAACGCAAGAATACCGTTACGGAACGGATAGTTCATAACGCTATCGAGCTGTGAGCCTCTCAAATACCGTCTTCTTTTTCCATACGCTATCTTTTCTACGGCATTTTCCCACACTTCACCTATGATAACAGCTTCTCCGTCCGAAGCCTTTTTAGCGGTCTTTCGGAGTTTGTCGAGAAACGTATTCGAAAGCTCGTCCGCTACATCGAGACGCCAACCGCCTATACCTCGTTCTATATAATGTTCGACAACACCGCCTTTGCCTACAAAGAAATCTCTGCAGGATTCGTTATCGGAATTAAGCCTCGGGAGTATTTTTATGCCCCACCAGGTTTCGTATTCGTTTGGGTAGCTCTTAAAATTAAACCAGTCGCGATACGGTGAATTTTCATTCGTATATGCGCCCTTGCCACCGTATTTTCCATATCGGTCAAAGTATAGACTATCGTCTCCCGTATGATTAAATACACCGTCCAAAATAATACGTATATCTCTTTTTTTAGTCTCTGCGAGCAAAAGCTCAAACGCCTCTTCTCCGCCAAAACCTTGATCTATCTCAAGATAATTTCCCGTATCGTATTTATGATTGGAATAAGCTTTAAATATCGGACTTAAATATATTACTCCGACCCCCATGGATTTGAGATAATCAAGCTTTTCTACAATACCGAAAAGGTTACCGCCGAAAAATACGTTATTTGAAAGTGCATCTCCGTTTTTCTTTGGATATTGAGGGATACCGTTTTCCCAATCGTTATTCATAACGGCATCTGCGCGCACTTCTATCTCGCGCGCTCCCTTGCAAAATCGGTCAACAAAAATATGATACATCGTTCTTCCAAAAAACCATCTCGGAGTCTCGAAATCTTGCTCATGTATCAAAAGCAAAAATCTCCCCGCAGAACGTTCTGCGAGAGAAAAATCCACATTATTATAAGTATCGGTAAACAGTGTATCAAAGCCTCGAAGGAAAATAAATTCATAATAAAACAAGCCTTCCTCAAAGTCATTACAAAGCTTCTTCGTATCAAGCTCAAGAGTGTAAATATCTATCCCTTCGCTTGTTGACGTAAAAGAAAGCGGCATGTCCATGTCAGCTTCTCCGTCTCGGCATATACGTAAAACGACTGCCGAAGCACCGAGCTTTCTCGGTGCTTCGACAACGATATTTAATATACTTCCAAATGGAAACGCGCCTCTGTGAGAGAGGTTTTCGCCGTCAACAATTTTCTTTATGACTGGCATTTCTCGATCATACTCGGAAATTTTAGTAAGCATTTAGTTCCCTTTTTTTAGTTTTTTATCCGTCATTTTTTTAAGATTCCATATATTTTGAGCATATTCGTCTATTGAACGGTCTGCGGCAAAATATCCTGCCGCAGAAATGTTCATAAGCGACATACGATTCCATTTTTCCTTATCGGCATAATCTCTTATTGCACGCTCACGAGTCATATGGTAGGAATCAAAATCAGCAAGACACATATACGGGTCGGGGATACCTGGACCTGAAATAAGGTAATTTGCGATATCTGCAAAGGATTCTCCAGCAAATCCCACGTTAAGAGCACTAATTATACGTCTTATACGTTCGTTATTAGCGTAAAATTCCGCGCTGTTATAGCCGCGAAGCCATATATCGTCCACCTCTGCGCTGGTAAGACCGAAAATATACATATTTTCCTTACCTGCCGCATTGAGCATCTCTATATTCGCTCCATCAAGCGTTCCGAGAGTCATAGCTCCGTTTATCATAAGCTTCATGCAACCCGTTCCGCTTGCCTCTTTGCCCGCAAGAGATATCTGCTCGCTTATTTCTGCAGAGGGAATAAGCGCTTCTGCCATACTTACGTTATAATCCTCAAGGAAGTTTACAGAAAGCTTTTCACGAACTACAGGGTCGTTTTCTATCTCTTTGCCAAGGAAGTATATAAGCTTTATGATATTCTTTGCCATATAGTATCCGGGCGCTGCTTTTGCGGCAAATATAAAGCTCTGAGGCTGAAACTCCTTGTTCGGATTCTCTTTTATATCGAGATACAGCCCGATTATATTAAGCGTGTTCAAGAGCTGGCGTTTATACTCATGGAGACGCTTTACATGAACGTCGAAAAGCGAGTGAGTATCTATTGCCTTACCTGTCTTTTTATACAAGCGGTTTGAAAATTCTATTTTGTTCTGATGCTTTATAGCTCTTAATCTTTCGAGCACTTCCTTATCGTCTGCAAATTTTGCAAATTCCGAAAGCTCTATTGGATTATGACGGTAACCCGTTCCTATACATTCGTCGAGAAGTCCCGCAAGTGATGGATTGGAATAGCAAAGCCAACGGCGATGAGCGATACCGTTCGTTACATTACAGAACTTTTCGGGATACATCTGATAAAAATCCTTAAATACCGTCTTTGTAAGAATATCAGAGTGAAGCTTTGAAACTCCGTTTACCGAATGGCTTCCGATAACGCAAAGATTCGCCATGCGTACCTGACCGTATCCGATAATACTCATCTTTGAAATTCTGTTCCAATTTCCTGGGAAGCTCTTCCAAGCGTCTTTGCAGAAACGTTCGTTTATCTCCTTGATGATAGAATGTATTCTCGGAAGTCTCAATCCGAACAGATCCTCATTCCACGTTTCAAGAGCCTCGGGCATAACGGTATGGTTGGTATAAGAGCACACCTTACATACAGTATCCCAAGCTCTATCCCAATCGTAAAAATATTCATCGACCAAAATTCTCATAAGCTCGGGAATACAAAGAGCGGGGTGAGTATCGTTAATGTGTATAGCTACCTTATCCGCAAGATTGTCAAGCGTTCCGTATACTGCCATATGGTCGCGTATAATACTCTGACATGATGCGGAAACCATGAAGTACTGTTGAGAAAGTCTCAAAAGCTTTCCTTCCATGTGATTATCAGACGGATAAAGCACCTTGGATATTATCTCCGCGTTAGTGCTTTCCTCTACTGCGCGGGCATACTGACCCTGCGTAAACAATCCCATATTGAAGTTGTGAATATCTCTTGCTTTCCAAAGTCTGAGCTGGCTTACCGCTTCGCTGTCTGCGCCCGATATCATCATATCGTACGGAACTGCCTCTATCTCCTCGCAATCCTCGTAAAGTATTTCGAGGTGACCGTCCTTCCAATTCTCTTTTATACGTCCGCCCATCTTAACGTGATATATGCGGTCGGTTCTGGGCACAAGCCATACTTCCCCTCCGGGTAACCAGATATCAGGCAGCTCTACCTGCATGCCGTCTACTATCATTTGCTTAAAGAGTCCGTATTCATAGCAGATCGAAAATCCCGTTGCCGGATAATCAAGTGAAGAAAGAGAATCCATAAAGCACGCTGCAAGACGTCCAAGACCTCCGTTTCCAAGACCTGCGTCGGGCTCACATTCGTAAACCGTTTCAAGATCGTATCCGAAATCTTTAAGCGCCTCATTATACTCGTTTGCAAGTCCAAGATTGTTTAAATTGGTCTTTAGTGAGCGTCCAAGCAAAAATTCAATCGACATATAATAAACGCGTTTTGCTCCTGCATCGTTGACCTTATGCTTAAATTCGCCTCGCTTTTCGGTGAGCATATCTTTTACGGTCATAGCCACAGCTTTATACATTTGATCTCTTGAGGCTTCCGCAGGAGTACAGCCAAAGTAACGCGAAAGCTTGGCTTCAATATTTTCTCTTACTTCTTTTTTTGTGGGGGTATAATTCATATCGGGTTTATTTCCTTTCCTTAGCACCGTATAACATTATATATTATACGGTGCTTTTGCTTGTTGATCTTTATTTGATAATTATAATATGGTCGAATACATATCAAGATAACCGACCGCAGAATTTTTCCATGAAAAATCGGTACGCATTATCTTTGTTACGAGTTTTTTGCGTTTAGCTTCGTTTTTCCAAAGCTCCACAGCGGCAAGTGTACGATCCAAAAGTTCTTCCGAAGAATAATTAGCGAAGGTAAATCCGTTACCTATAACATTTTCGCCATCCTCCCAGTAACCTTTTATAGAATCGTAAAGTCCACCCGTTTCTCTCGTTACGGGGATCGCTCCATAACGTGAAGCAATCATTTGAGAAAGACCGCAAGGTTCACTCTTTGACGGCATCAAAAAGATATCTGCTGCCGCATATATTCTCTTTGAAAGATCTCTGTCATAAGTGATAAGAGCCTTTACCTTATTCGGAAAAGCTTTTTCAAGATCACAGAAGAATCTCTCATAATCAGCCTCTCCCTTGCCCAATACAACGAGCTGTATATCGTTATTCTCAAGAAGTCTGTATCCTATCTCCGAGATAAGATCGAGTCCCTTATGCGAAGCAAGTCTTGAAATTATGGCAATCATTGGAACATCGTTTCTTTGAGGAAGTCCAAGCTCTGTCTGAAGAGCCTTTTTATTCTCGTATTTCTGAGCGACAGTTCGCCAATTGTATTTCTTTGCTATAATGTTGTCAGTACCAGGATTATAATAACGGTAATCTATACCGTTAAGGATACCGCAAAGCTTATACGAGTTTTCGTTAAGAATAACGTCAAGTCCGTGAGCGTACTCCGAGGTACATATCTCCTGTGCATAACGCGGGCTTACAGTGCTTACGATATCAGCACTTACGATAGCTCCCTTCATGAGATTTATGCACCCGTCGTATTCAACGATATCACGGTCACTCTGCGCAAGCTCGAATACGTCTCCGAGTATGAAAAAGTCGTATTTTCCCTGATACTCTATATTGTGAATGGTAAATACGGTCTTTATATTTTCATAGCCCTCATATCCTCTGTATTTTCTGTTAAGATATATGGGACAAAGAGCGGCTTGCCAATCATGCGCGTGCAAAATATCGGGGTAAAATCCGATAACTCCGAGCATATCGACCGCAACCTTACAGAAAAACGCAAAGCGTTCGCCGTCATCAAACTGACCGTACAGAGTATCGCGTTTAAAGTAGTATTCGTTATCTATAAAATAATAGGTAACACCATCTTTTACAAGACTGTAAATACCACAGTATTGCTTACGCCATGCAAGCGAAAGCTCATATTCGGCTATCAACTTCATTTTTTTACGCCAAGTGTCAGAAACTGCGCTATAAAGAGGCAGTACGACTCTTACATCGACTTCCGCGCCCCCCTCAAGCTTTATAGCCGCAGGCAAAGAGCCAAGAACGTCTCCAAGTCCGCCCGTAGCCGCAAAGGGCATTGCTTCAGCACCGACAAACAGTATTTTTTTCATTAGTTTTAACAAATTCCTTTCAATTATCTCTTGTATTTAGAAAATTACACCATCGTTCCTTTAGGGATAAAGAACGGCATAGTCTCATGTCCCGAAAGTATTCTTCCGTCGCGGATAGCGGTGTTCTTATCCGCAACAATGCAGTTAAGCATTACGTTATTACCCGTAAAAGTATCCTGCATAAGAACAGAATTTCTAACTACAGTTCCCTTACCTATGTGTACTCCGCGGAAGATAATGCAATTTTCGACCTCGCCTTCGATAACGCAACCGTCGGCAACGTAGCTGTTTCTTACCTTTGCACCCTCTGCGTATATAGTGGGAGACGAATTGCGAAGCTTGGTATAAATAGGACGGTTAGACACGTTGAACAGACCTTCGCGAACGTCGTTATCAAGCAAACGCATAGATGCGGAAAAATAATCCTCCATTGAAGAGATCTGTAAATATATACCCTCATACAAATAGCGGTAGATCCTTGACTTTCCGAGCCTCTTTGAAATAGCATCGCGATAAAAATGGGAATATCCGTGAGATGATGCTTCATTCAAAAGATTTATAAGGAAGGTTCTGTTGACTATGATGATATTCGTACTTATCTCAACACCGACAGTATTTTTCTGATATGCCTCTGTTTCCAAAACAAGTCCGTCTGCATCACTTTTAATAACAGTCTCCCCTTCCGCAGGAAGAGTTTCGTTTTCTGCCGAAGGACGCGAAACGATAGTCATATCTGCGTTTTTGGCTATATGTGCTTCAAGCACTGCATCGAGGTCGATATTGCAGATACAGTCGCAATCCGAAAGAACTATATACTCCTCGTTACAACGGGTTATAAAGGTCATAACGCCTATAAGTGCCTCCAAACGAGATGTATACAGTCTTCCTCCTCTGGAAATACCCGTCGTGCTTATAAAAGGCGGAAGTATCTTTATACCGCCAGAACGTCGAGCAAGATCCCAGTCCTTACCCGTACCTATATGGTCCATAAGCGACTGATAATTATCGTGAGTTATTATACCTATCTTATTTATTCCCGAATTTACCATGTAAGAAAGCGGAAAATCTATAAGACGGTAACGACATCCAAACGGTACAGAAGCCATTGTTCGTATGTTGGTCAGCTCGGGAATAGAAGAATCGTGAATATTAGAAAAAATAATACCTGCTACTGACATATTATTCAGCCTCCTTTTCAATATCGCTAACATCCGAGATCATTTTGTTATCTCCGATAACGGTATCATCTGCCACGGGGATACCCGCTCCGATGACCGTAATACCTTTGGATTTTTTCTTATCCGATCCGATCTTTGCGCGCGCCCCGATCGTTGAACCGTGGTCAATGATAGAATAGTGTACCTGTGCGTTCTCTCCTATAACTACGTCCTCAAGAATGACCGAATCGCTAACGACCGCGCCTTTCATTACCTTTACGTTAGAACCAAGAACAGAATTTCTAACAGTACCGTATATCTCGCACCCCTCGGTTATAGAGCTATTATCGATCACTGCGTTTTCTCCCACGAACTGCGGAGCATGCGGTTCATGGCGAGCATAGATGCGCCACTCCTCATCATTGAGCTTAAGAACAGGATCGCTTCCAAGGAGATCCATATTAGCCTCCCAAAGAGATGCGATAGTTCCAACGTCCTTCCAATATCCTACAAAGGGATATGCGTACATCTTTTCTCCTGCGTTGAGCATCGTGGGAATTATGTTTTTACCAAAGTCATTGGCACTCGTCGGATCTTGAGCGTCAGCTTTCAAATAACGGAAAAGACATTCCTTTGAAAAAATGTATATTCCCATAGAAGCCTTCGTACTGTCAGGCTCTTTCGGCTTTTCCGAAAACTTGAAAATTCTGCCGTCATCATACGTGCTCATTATACCGAATCTACTCGCCTCTTTTAGCGGAACGTCAATTACCGCTATCGTACAATCCGCGCCCATCTTCTTATGATATTCAAGCATTTTTGAATAATCCATTTTGTAAATATGGTCGCCTGAAAGAATAAGAACGTAATCGGGGTCGTAACGGTCGATAAATTCAAGGTTCTGATATATTGCATTAGCCGTGCCTTTATACCAATCCGCACCCTTTTTCCCCTGATACGGCGGAAGTATCTTTACACCTCCGTAAGCGCGGTCAAGGTCCCATGGCAGACCGTTTCCTATATATTCGTTAAGCACAAGAGGCTGATACTGCGTAAGAACGCCAACGGTATCAACACCTGAATTGACGCAATTTGATAGGGGAAAATCGATAATGCGGTACTTACCGCCAAAGGGGACTGCAGGTTTTGCTGTTTTCTCGGTCAAGGCATATAAGCGGCTTCCCTGTCCGCCTGCCAAAAGCATCGCAACACATTCTTTCTTCCTGAACATATTATCCTCCAATGTTTTAAGCCTTTTTGGCTTTTTGATTCTTTTTTTGCGTTTTGCGACCGCAAACAAGTCGTTTTTTTGAGAATTTTTTATATATACTTAAATATCGCCAAAGACATTGGCGGAATGTTAAGACATATTGATGCCGAACAATTTTGCCATTTGATATTTTCCGCCTCGACAACGTTAAAACTGCTCTCGCTATTTCCACCGAAACGGCGGTCATCGGAATTAAATATCTCCTTATAACTTCCGTCTTTTGAAACGCCTATTCTGAAATTTTCTCTCATGACTGAACCAAAATTCAAAATTATTAGCAGTTCGTTGCCTTTAGGATCGACACGTTTGCAAGCCATAACATCACAGTCATTTGTTTCTATACGCTCAAAACGATCATCATACCACAACGGCGATTCTTTTAAATAAAGGTGATTAAGCTCCGCGATATAATATTGAAGCTTGGCATCCTGTTCATGATCAAGCAAACGCCATTTTACCGACGGTGTACGCTCTTTTTCCCAAAGCTGTCCTATCTCTGTTCCCATAAGCAAAGCTTTTTTTTGCGGAAATGTAATTTGATAACCCAAATGTGCTTTTATATAAGCTGATCTTTGAGTAGCATCTCCGTTAAGACTGTCAAAAAACGTTTTTTCATTCGAATAAATAATCAAAACGTCGGGAAAACGTTTTTTTACACTTGATCTAAGCTTGTGTAAAAACTCTGTTCCCTCTTCGGTTTTTGAAAACGTCTTAAGTGAATCAATATCAAAATTGAGTCCGTCCGCGTGATACACATCTATCAAAAAATGAGCATTTGAAATAATAAAGCTTTTTACTTCATTTCGTCCAATGTCAAAAGTTTTTGTTCCTTTTAGGGTATCTTCGCAGTCTCCCTCTTTTTCATACAGAGGTTGTCCGTCAAAATCAGCAAGAAAATCACCTTTTTTAGCAAAACACGACGGTATCATGTCAAGAATAACACCGATACCAGCCTCATGCATTGAGTCAATAAAGCTCATAAGGTCGTAAGGCGTTCCTATGCGTGCTGTCGGGGCGTAAAAAGAATCTATAATATAACCAAACGACCTTTCGTCTGATTGCTCCATTATCGGCATGAGTTCCACATGGGTATATCCCATCTGTTTTACGTAAGGTGCAAGCTCGGTAGCAAGCTCTCGCAATGAATAAACTTTACCGTTATCATGACGTTTCCATGACGTTATGTGTATCTTGTAAATATTTATCGGTCTATTATCAGAACTGTTACTGCGGTATTCAAGCCAACTCCTATCTCTCCACGCATAGTGAAAAATATCTCTTACCTCAGACGCAGTTTCATTTGCGTCTTTAGAGCAAAACGAATACGGATCTGCCTTGTATATCTCCTGCACACCGTTTTTTATTTTATATTTGTAAAGATCGCCTTCATGGATATTTGTTGCACAGACCGAACACTCCCATATACCGCATTCAACGCGCGTCATAGGGCAACTTTCGTCCCAACCGTTAAAGTCACCTACTACGTAGACCGCATCAGCTCTAGGCGCCCATACTCTGAATATATAGCTCGTATCCTCACGGTGAACGCCAAGGTATTCATATGCCGTCTCAAAAACTGCTCTATTGACTTTTGACATTACCGTATCACCGTCCTTTTTACTGCTTATATTATCTCCGCATTTGATTTTTTTATTATATATATATCAATTCACTTCTGTATAAAATACTATTTCATCAGGGAAACACATACCCAATTTTTCGCGGGCTATGCGTATCTTATATGCATCGTCAAGAGGGGCATCCACAAGATATTTGAGTTGCTCAACATCGTCGCTGAGACGTTCGATACGCGCCTCGTATTCTTTTGCTTGATCGTCTGCCTCATTTACATACATCAAGCACCACAGAAAAAACGCAATAGCAAAAACAAAAAGGAAAACAAGAAAAATGCGCACAGCGAGATAAACTCCTTTTTTTTGACCTACAAAATACTTACCCGTGCCCATTTTTATTGTTCTCCTTGAAATGCTGATTTTTACTATTTTTTAATTTTCAAAAAGCCGTTTGATGATTTTTTTATCATCTCTTTTCTTCTATATTTATTATACAACTTTTTTCGAATATTTGCAAGAGTAATATTTAAAAATAAAGTAGTTTTTTTTAGTTTTTTTATTAAAAATTTAAATATAATACCAAATGGTCGAAAAAGCGCGCTAAAAACGACTAAAAACGTTGCTTTTATAAAAAAAGCGATACCTTCCGACACCGTCATCACAACTTTTCCAATTGTAAAATAATATAGCAAAAAGCCCATAAATACTGCGAATATTGTAAAAAATCTAAACCGTCCCTCGTTAAATTCATAATTTAAGAGAATTATTCCTATACCCGCAAAAACAAAAAAAATTATATCTTGAAAAAATATAAATACAGCAAGTGCTTTTTTGTGAAATTTATTTTCACTTCTCAAAAGAGGTCTGCGAACCACGGGCAAAACAAGCTCGTACAATTTTCCAAAGTGCTTTTCGGAATATCTCACCCCGCAAAACACTCGTATGATCCTGTTTATGTCGTTTATAACTCCGAGTATCGCTCCAAACACGAAGCTCCACGACAAAAGAAGCGTAAGAAGAAATGGCGATATCTCCATTCGTTCTTACCTGAACAGCTTTGAGAAAAATCCGCGTTTTTCCTCTGTTGTATCCGCGGAATAATAAATTGTATCTATTTTTCCCTCTAAAGTAACCACTCCCTTATCGGTATCCAAAACACCTACCTTTAGGTCATTTCCCTCTATCGTCATCTCTCCGCACAAGCTTTTTAAGCTTACGCTCGTTTCGTCAAAGCTTATCACCTCACTGACTCCCGTGATACTCATTTCTTTTCGCATTCCGACGTGTATTTCGTGAGTTTTCCTTTCAGATTGAATATTCATAAAAAAACCTCCGCAAAAGATTCAATAAATCATATGCGGAGTTTATTTCAAATATTCTATTATTCTTCTATGATCTCATACATCTCCGAAGCCTCTGCTTTGGCAACGTTATCACGCACGCTGACGACCTTAAATTTGAGCGTTCTTTGTCCGAACGTTATCTCTACGATATCGCCTGCCTTGACGTCATAAGAAGCTTTTGCACGTTTGCCGTTCACAGTAACGTGTTCAGCGTCACACGCATCGTTTGCAACAGTTCGTCTTTTTATTATTCGAGAGACTTTTAGGTATTTATCGAGTCTCATAACTGTCTCCTTTCGAAAAAATCGGGTGAACGAAGCCGTTCACCCGAAAAGAAATTAGTTTACGGAGTCCTTAAGAGCCTTGCCTGCGCTAAATGCGGGGGTCTTGGATGCTGCTATCTGAATGGTTTCACCGGTCTTGGGGTTACGGCCAGCTCTTGCTGCTCTCTCCTTAACCTCAAAAGTACCAAATCCAACGAGCTGGATCTTCTCTCCTGCCTTGAGAGTTTCTGCAACAACATCTGTCATTGCGTTGAGTGCTGCTTCTGCTGCCTTCTTGCTAAGACCTGACTTTGCGGCGATTGCTTCAACAAACTGTGTCTTGTTCATGTTCTTTTCACCTTTCTTTTTTATATTTTTATTCATCAGGGTTCTCCCTCATAAATTACATTAATAATTATATCATACTTTTTTCATAATATCAAGAGCTTTTTTGCTTTTTTCTCCAAATTTTTTACTTTTTTTCGCTTATTTATGTTTAATTTCATCCCATATTTCATCAAGCTCGGTCATCGACATGTTTTCAATGTCCCTCTCTCTCTCAATGACCGCATTTTCAACTTTTTCAAAGCGAGCTATAAACTTATTTGTCGCGTTATTCAACGCTACCTCGGGATCTATCCCCGTCTTTCTGCAAAGAGACGTAAGCGTAAGCAAAAGATCGCCCATCTCCTCCTGCATAGACTCCTTATCGTTTTTCCTATAAGCTTCCTCGAATTCACCGATCTCCTCATGTACCTTAAGCATGACCCCCTCTGCGTCTGCAAAGTCAAAGCACTTTGCTTTCTTACCTACCTTTTCGGCACGCATGAGGGCGGGAAGCATTGGAGGTATAGCCTTTAGCTTATCGGTTACCGTTCGTCTGTCTTTTTCATCGCTCTTTATTTTTTCCCAATTGGAAAGCACCTTTTCCGAAGTATCTGCCTTTACGTCACCGAAAACATGGGGGTGGCGGTGTATAAGCTTTACGCATATATCATTCGTAACGTCACAAACGTCAAATTCCTTATCCTCTTTCCCGATACACGCATGAAAAACTATCTGAAGAAGAACATCTCCAAGCTCCTCTCGCATAAGCTCGGGGTTTTCTGTATCTATTGCCTCGATAACCTCATACGTCTCCTCTATAAGATCCTTTCTGATGCTCTTATGTGTCTGTTCTCTATCCCAAGGGCAACCCTTTTCGGAGCGAAGCACCTCTACGAGTATAACAAGGTCCTCAAAGGTATAGTGCTCTTTTGACAGAAGATATTCTTTTTTTTCATCAACAGTCATTACTTTTTTCATGCTTATATTTTCCTTTTCTTTCTGTTTTATTCCTTATATTATTGTTTTTGTTTTTTAAAAGCGGTAATAGCGAAAGATCATCTTTGGTGATAGCGCGTGTAAGCACCGCAAAGGCAAAATATCCTATTATCGCTATTGGAAGAATAATTATAAAACTAAGCGTCCTGCTTTCCAAAAGAGAGTTAAGCGGAATATATGCCGCTAAGGACAACAGTATTCCGCCAAGTGAAGCGACGAAAGGTCTGCCCCATATCTTAAGAATACTTTCCCCCTTAAAGACTCCCGAAATAAAATACAGATTCATAGCGGTTATACACACATTGCACAGAAAAGTGCTTATAGGCGCACCGTAAACTCCAATATCCTCTATGCCTATAAGAATATATGCGCTTACTATCTTTATCACAGAGCCAACCACCATAGAGATTATCGGCAGTACGGTCTTCCTGTATGACTGCAAGATAGCGTTTGTAGTTGTTATTACGCAGGAAAAAACGACTGACGCACCGAGTATTGACAAAAGCGGAGAAGCTATCTCTATTGCCTCATATTGTCCTGAAAACAATATAGAAAGTATCGGTCTTGCGTAAAGTGCTATTCCCATTGACGACGGTATTGCAAAGAGCACGGTAAGCCGCATTGAATCGGAAAGCACACGTCCCTGTCCCTCACTCGACCTTTTTTCAATAGCCGCGGAAAGCTGTGGAACTAAAGAAAGAGCTATCGGTGTAATAAGTGACGGAACTAAACTAAAAACAGGAAGAGCCAGTGTTGTATATGAACCGAATATCTCATTTGCGCGCGAAGAACTTACTCCTATATCAGAGAGTCTGCGAAGTATGAGTGACATATCTATCATACGTGTAACGCTCAACACCGCAGAGCTTACTGTGATAGGAAAGGCTATCTTTAAAAGCGTACTTACCGTTTTTTGCTCTTTGTAAGCAATCGTTTGCGATTTTGAAGCGTCAATATTATACTGCTTATTTCTTGCTTTTGAGATCAAAAGATACACTGCCGACAAAGCTGTACCGAGTGTTATACCGAATACAGAATACGCCGCTGCCAAAGGAAGAGAGCTTCCTCTATTGAGTGCCATATACGCAAAAGCGACACCGAAAACAAGCTTGCCAAGGGCTTCGATAAGCTGAGATATCGCGGTAGGAGTCATATATCCAAACCCTTGAAAATATCCTCTTATAGCACTTGCAAAGCATACGAACAGAAGCGACGGAGCTATTGCGGCGACAGATGCTGCCGCGTCGGGATTCCCCACTCCTTTTGAAATAGCGGGAGCAAAGCATGACAAAGCTAACGCGCCAACACCTCCGAGTAACAAAAACAGTGTTAGAGCTGTTCGCCATATCTTTCGTATTCCAATTCCGTCACTACGTTCTCTGCACGCTGAAACGAGCATCGAAAGAGCCACCGGCAGACCAGCAGTAGATATAACGCAAAGCAGAGCGTGTATTTCAAGTGCCGAGTTAAAATACCCCATTCCCTCTGCGCCAAGCAAAGCTATAAGAGGTATTTTACAAGCAAGCCCTATTACCTTAACTATTACAGTTGATAGCGAAAGAATGAAAACACCCGATAAAAATCCGTTTGCCGTATTCTTTTGCTTTAAGTCTTTTTTTGTTTGCTTTATCATAAATTGCACCACCGTTCCCGCAATACCGTTATATCCGAATTATATTCGGATATTTCTGCGTATATTACGGCAGAAAAGGTATGTAACTGCGGAAACGAGGTGCTTTTAACTAAACAAATTCCTTATACAGCGAATCGGCTGCTATAAGCGTATCCGAAATGCTCTCCACGTTATCTACAAAAGAAAGTATTTCTCTTGCTTGAGAATAACACGGTTCTTCTTTTTTTATGTCTTTAAGTATATTTTCCAAATAAGGTCTTAATACACCAAGCTCATACGGAACTGTGGAATCGACCTTATATTCGCAAGCTTCTATAAATGGGAAAATAGATCTTTCCTCATTATTTCTTACGTTTTTCCAAAGATCAAAGGTAAATCTCGGGTCGGTATTTCGATATTTATGATCGCGAACAAGTCGGCGCATAAGCCTTAATTCATTTGGAATTATCTTCTTATCATCAGCGATTATATCGGTCATCGGCGCGATAAATATTCCAGCCGAGCTATGCTTTGCGAACATAGTGGATATTTGCGGATAGAGTGTTTGTATACCCTCAAAAATGAAGATATCGTCCTTCCCTATTTTTATAGCGCGGTATCCCGTTCTTTTTCCGCTTGTAAAGTCAAATATCGGACAATGTACCTCATCGGACTCAAATATCTCCTCAACAAAGCGAGAAAGCTCGTCAAGGTCTATAGTGTCTACGGAATCGTAATCTATACCGTCAAGACCTTTTTTCTCGGAGTTTCTTTTTAGAATGTGAGTGTCAAAATAAAAATCGTCAATAGATATCGTAACAGCTCGCTTTCCTGCCTTTTCAAAGGCTTTAACGAGCATTGCCGCCGCAGTCGTCTTACCCGAACAGGTCGGTCCGCTCAAACGCACAAGACGAACGTCTTTTTTCGAAAGGATATCATTTGCAACGACCTCAAGCTTTTTTTCAAAAGCGCGGTCATATTCCTTTATAATTTCTTCTATACGTAGGATCTTCTTATTATCACTCATAAAATATTCCGCTCCTTATAAACGGTAACAAAAGTTAAAAACAAACTCACAGCATTTCTCTATCGGTATAAAATTTTATTGCCGCATCTCTGAAAGCCGCGCTTCTGTCCTCATCCAAATATTCATACGGATATTTTTGATTAAAGAGTCTTTCTATCGTTCGCTTATTATTTGTCGTGCCCACGCAGTCAACGAGCTTTGTTACAGCTCCCGCTCCCGCTGCGAATATCGAATGTATCTCTTCCATCATATAAATGTTATACAAGCCTTCGTGACCCTCAAGTGAAAAACCTACGTTCTCATAGTTTCCCACTGTATTTTTTTGCCTATACATATAATACGGCATATATCCCGCTTGTCTTGTTTTTATCTGGGAATAATCAACGCATTTTCCAACGTCTCCGCCGCTTGCCGAGTATATCTGTGCGTTACTGCGAAGTATATCCGCAGCCTTTTTTACGCAGAAGGTATGCACGGTTATATTTTGCGGTCCAAGCGCTATTATATTATCGACAGTATTGGAAAATCTGCGGAAATTATCTCCCGGAAGTCCTGCGATGAGGTCAACGTTTATCGTCTTTATATCGCTTTTTACCGCCGCCTCAAACGCCGTGTAAAAGTCCTCTGCCGTATGCTTTCTTCCTATGCCCTTTAAAACGTCGTCCGAAAGGCTCTGCGGATTTACGCTTACACGCGTGACTCCGTATTCCTTTGCTATACGGAATTTTTCCTCGGTAATGGTATCCGGTCTTCCCGCTTCAAGCGTATATTCGTCCAAAAGTGAAACGTCCGTCTGCTTTGAAATAAACGAAAGAAGGTCGCGAAGCTGAACCTCATCTAAAATAGTAGGCGTTCCTCCGCCTATATAAACTGTGCGCACACGAAGTCCAAGCTGTTTTATAAGCTCAAAATTAGAGCGAATATCGAGCTTTAATCTTTTCAAGTATTGAGGAATGAGGTCAAGAAGTCTTTTAGAAGTATATGAAACGAATGAACAATACGTGCATCTTGACGGGCAAAACGGTATAGAAATATACACACTGCAATCCTTAACGGAAGATGCTCCTACTATTTTCTTTTCCGCAACCGCTATATCGGTAGCTAAAGCCGCTTTTTTGGGAATAACCAAATAATCTGAATTGAGATGCTTTTTTACACGGGTCTTGCTCATTCCCTTATCAAGCATCTCGGACGCGACCTTAGACGGACGAACGCCTATAAGCATTCCCCAAGCAGGTCTGTATCCCATCAAACCTCCTATGGCGGCAAGAACTGAGCCTCCGACCGCAAGCTTTAGAGTACGCTCCTCTGTTCTGGTATCAAGAAACTCCGCAAAATACTCTGCGTCATTTGTTTTTTCGCCAAGCGTAACCTTTGCGTACGAGCGGATCCCGTTTTCTTCCTGTGTACTTTTTACATATAAAGACGGAACTTCGGTATTATCATCCTGCTCTTTGTCCTTACCGAAATGCTCACCAGGGAAAAATATCATTCCAAGCGTTTGCACATAATATTTATTTATCGGGGAATCAAGTATGATCTTCATAAACTTTCTCCAAATTCCGAATTTAAATGTTTTTTGCTTCTGCCTTACGCAAAAGCACGTTGCTGTCCATTACTATGGTAACAGGACCGTCGTTTATTATCTCAAGCTCCATTTCAGCACCAAAAATTCCGTTCTCAACCCGTCTTACGCTATTTAAACAAAGCTCTGTGAAATACTTATAAAGTCTTTCCGCTTCTTCGGGAGGCGCGGCGTTTATATAATCGGGGCGCTTTCCCTTTTTATAAGACGCGAGGAGAGTAAAGTTAGAAACAACGAGCATCTCTCCGTCAATATCCTGTATTGAGAGATTCATTTTGTCGTTTTCGTCGGTAAATATCCGCAATCCAACTATCTTATTAGCAAGAGCGATAGCATCCTCTTCAGTATCACCGCGAGCCACTCCAAGCAGAATACATATTCCCTTTTCACAAGCACCAACGCTCTCTCCGTCTACTCTTACCGATGCTCTTTTCACTCTTTGAAGCACTGCTATCATAAATATATCTCCTGTTTTTTACGTATTAGGTAAAACCTCTTATAACATCTGTTACACCATCGATAGCTTTAAGACGGCTAACGATAGAATGATAATGATCAACGTTTTTACAGCTTATCTTAAGATTTATTATAGAAATATTCGCCGCACTCTTTACCGTATTTATCTGCAACAAGAACACCTTCATATCCGACAGAGCAACAGATATATCAGCAACTATTCCCAAGCGGTCAAGTACATGTACAGTTAAAGCTGCCTCGTACATTCTCTGTTCGTTCGAGCTTGTAGTTTCCCAATGAGCCTCTACCCATCTCGATTCATTTTCGGGGTTCTTCCTGCCAAGAGCAACATTAGGACAATCTGATTTATGAATAGAAATTCCATAACCCTTTGTAATGAATCCTATAACGTCATCCCCAGGAAGCGGATTACAGCAACGGGCATATTTGACCATGCAACCGTATTCTCCGTCAACTACTATACCGCCGTTCGATTTAAGATGCTTTGGAACTGTCGTAGTCTTTACTTGATCTACAGTAAGCTCTTCCTTTGCCGGCTCTGCTTCGGAAATGCGTATAGTCTTTTCAAATTCATCGTGAAGCTTGCCTGCAAGCTTTGACATGGACACTCCGCCGTATCCAAGCGTATTGTATACGTCGTCAGCGCTCATAAAGCCAAGACGTTGTCCAACGATACCTACTATCTCGTTTCTCTGTGTTTCGGTATAAGGTCTTGTCCAACGCTTGAATTCTGTATCCACCATTGCCTTTCCGGCAACGATATTATCAGCGCGTTTTTCCTTCTTAAACCAATTTCGTATCTTGGTTTTAGCTTCACTTGTTTTTACGATGTTAAGCCAATCGCGGCTTGGTCCTTTCGATGCCGAGGACGTAAGTATCTCTACTATCTCTCCGTTTTCGGGAACTCTGTCGATAGGCACTATCATTCCGTTTATCTTTGCACCTATCATGGAGTTTCCTACTCCCGAATGTATTGCGTAAGCAAAGTCGATAACTGTCGAACCGTGCGGAAGTGCTATTACGTCTCCTTTAGGCGTAAACACAAATATCTCATCGTGAAAAATGTCGGTCTTGATAGCGTTAAGGAACTCATCGGGGTCTTGAGTCTCATTCTCGGTCTCTACAAGTCTTGATATCCACTCAAGCTTTTTATCGATATCTTCGTTTGATCTCTCACCGCTCTTATATTTCCAATGTGCCGCCACACCGTATTCCGCAATATGATGCATATCCCACGTACGTATCTGAACCTCAAATGGTATTCCATCGCTTCCGATTACAGTGGTATGCAACGAACGGTAAAGGTTAGGCTTTGGCGTGGATATATAGTCCTTAAAGCGTCCGGGAACAGACTTGAACATCTCGTGGATAAGTCCAAGCGCCGTATAGCATTCAAGCTCGGTATCAACGATTATACGCATAGCGTAAAAATCGTATATCTCATCAAAGCTCTTGTTCTGATTGAACATTTTACGGTAAATGCTATATACCGATTTTATACGGCCCTTCAAGGTAAAGTTTATATTGTTCTCAGTAAGCTTCTGATCTACGATAGAACGAACGTTTTCGATAAATCCTACGCTCTCACCGTATTTTTCTTCGATATAGTTTTCTATCTCCGCATAACCTATCGGGTCAAGATACGAGATACACAGATTTTCAAGCTCCTGCTTTATTTTCTGTATTCCGAGTCTGTGCGCAAGAGGTGCGTAAACGTACATCGTTTCAAGTGCTGTAGAACGACGTTTGGGATCGGGCTTAACATCAAGCGTTCTCATGTTATGCAAGCGGTCACAAAGCTTTATAAATATTACTCGCACGTCCTTTGACATGGCTAGAAGCATCTTTCGAAGATTCTCGATATGAGCTTCCTCTTTATCTTCTATATATAAAGTAACAAGCTTTGTCAAGCCGTCAACGAGCATAGCGACCTCATCGCCGAACATCTTTTCTATCTGTACAAGATCTGTCTTGTCCGAGCAGTCCTCGACCGTATCATGCAACAGAGCGGCACAAATGGAATTGGTATCAAGTCCAAGTCCTGCGGCTATTTCGGCAACCGCTATCGGATGGCATATATAAGGCTCTCCGCTAACGCGGAACTGCCCCTCATGCAAAGCCTCAGCGTATTTTGCCGCTTGAGTTATTTTTTCTATATCATAATTTTTACCCGATGCTTCGAGTTTTTTTATCAATCCATCAATATAATTTGTATTTTCGGTCGACACAGTATTTCACCGCCCTTTGTAAGATTATCTCTGCATTACTGCGCGTCTTTATGGATACGATCGGAGCATTGACTCTTAAGCTTTCGCAAGATAGAGGATTTCTCAATATTCGTCTTCGTTGCGTTAAAGGCAACGCTAAAGCTGTAAATATCGTCGTTAAGCTCTTCTACCTCGCATATCTTAAGCTCGTTCAAGATACGCAATATATATTTGAATTTTGTATAATTTATCGGCTCTTCCTCGGAATGATTTACAAGGCGCATCATTCCCCTAAGATCTAATATACCGTTTCCGTTTCTATATTCACGACGCAACATAGTATATACACGCGCAAAATCGTTTCTGTCTGGAATTATAGCTTCCGATGACAAAAACTCTCCCCCCTGTCTTATCTCCTCGTAACGTATTTTTTCGCTGTTGATAACATCAACGAAATCTTGAGCAAGACGCGCGTCCTTAACTATTATTTGAACGCTGCATATATTCTTGTAATCGTTTATCTCTACGTTAAAGAAAAGATCTACGCTATCTCCCGCTTCAAATCCGAGCTCTGTTGCACCTACACCGTAATACATACCCGTAACGAACGCTCCATTTTGCTCTAACTGAAGGATAGTATGGTTTCCGTCTCTGGTGTGTGTAACACGCTTTACGTTTACGTTTCGCATAATAAACGCAGGCGTGGGATTTCCCGTCGCGTTACTTGTTCCGCAAGGTTCAAGCAACATGATCTCCTGCGCAAGCTCCATAGTAAGATCGCGCATATCCAATTCGCAATCCGCTTCCATATGTATGCGGAATATATCCTCGGTGAGATGTTCTTTGGCGTATTCGTTTATTTTTTCGCGGAATTCGGGAAGACACGCACGTTTAACGGTAAGTCCTGCCGCAAGCTCATGTCCGCCATATTTCACGAGAAGATCCTCACAAGCAGTAAGCGCGCCAACAAGATTCATGCCCTTAACGCTTCTTCCGCTTCCCTTTCCGTCGTCCATATCATGTTCTTCTCCGCCTATCATTGAACCGCGGAAGGATACCAAAATAGACGGCAGACCGTATTTCTCGGTAATTCGGGAAGAAACGATACCTATTATGCCCTGCTGCCAATCGTTACTTTCAAGCACTATAACAAGGTCGTTGTCAATGGTAGGATCGTTTTCTATCATATCATATGCCTGTGCGGCAACCCTGTTTTCCTCATACTGACGCTTTCTGTTTATCTCACAAAGCTCCTCCGCGTATTCTGCGGCTTTTTCTTTGTTTTCTTCAAGTAAAAGCTTTACCGCTATCGTAGCGTCGCTTATTCTTCCCGCCGCGTTTATACGGGGAGCTATTCCAAAGCCTATCATTCTTGATGTCATTTTTCGCTTCTTTGGCGAAGCATCTTGATTCTTTTTCGTTGACGACGCATCTATCAACGCCTCAAGTCCGGGACGGCAAGCCTTTTCCATACGCGAAAGTCCCATGCTGATGATAAGTCTGTTTTCGTCTATAACAGGCATAACGTCGGCAACCGTTCCGACTGCCGCAAGATCGGAATACTCATAAGTTACGTGTTTGATTCCGTCAAGTATCGGTGTTCCGTTTTTCAAGCACTGTCTTATCTCGCAAGCACAAATGACCTTAAATACAACGCCTACGCCCGCAAGATCCTTGAAAGGATACTCACAGTCAGGTCTGTGCGGATTTACTACGGCACAAGCTAAAGGAAGCTCGCTGCGACATTCGTGGTGGTCGGTTATAACGAAATCAACGCCAAGCGTCGATGCATATTTCACCTCATCATTTGCGGTGATTCCCGTATCTACCGTGATTATCAAATTTACGCCTTCGTTCGCAAGCTGCTCGACCGCCATACAAGAAACACCGTAGCCCTCACCCTCACGCTTGGGAATACGGAAGCTTACGTCTGCACCGAGCTTCTTCAAATACAGATAAAACATACTGACCGACGTAACACCGTCTACATCGTAGTCACCGTAAATACATATTTTTTCTTTATTTTCAACAGCCAACAAGATTCTGTTTACTGCCTTTTCCATATCGGCAAGAAGATATGGGTCATGAAAATCGCTTTCCTGATATTTTAGAAAGCGCTCTGCTTTTTCGGAAGTGCGATATCCTCTGTTGTATAACAGAACGGCAAATTTTTCAGAAATGCTCATTTCTTGAGCAAGCTGTTTTATCTTACCGTCCGTCACTTCATCGCCGAAGGTATATTTACATTCCCAAACCTTCTCGCTTTTCTTTTCCCTCATGGGTTTACCTCGATTCATTCATTTGCCCGAAATTCAGGCTTGTTCTCTCCACGGTGCGAAGCGCCCCATAATAGCAAGAGCAACTCGCAATCCGTCAACGGCGGCACTCGTAATACCGCCCGCATATCCCGCGCCCTCACCGCAAGGATATACTTTGTCCATTCCTTTTGCAACGAGAGATTCTTCTCTCATGATCCTTACGGGAGCTGAGGTTCTGCTCTCAACTCCGCAAAGAATAGCTGAAGACTTTGCGAAGCCATGCAATTTTTTATCAAAAGATACAAGTCCGCGGCGAAGCTCGTCTGTAACGAACGGTGGCAGCACCTCGTTCAGATCCGCAAGCTTTACCTTTCCGTCGCGATAAGTTGGTAAAATATCGGTAGGATCTGTACCGAAAGTACCGTTCAAAAGATCTCCCACCGTCTGCATAGGCGCGTAATATTCGCCACCGCCCGCGACGAATGCCGCGCGCTCCAGTTTCCTTTGAAATTCGATAGCACCCGTAGGCGTACCGTCAAAATCGGTAGGACGGACAGAGACAGCAACTGCCGAGTTAGAATTTCTTCCGTCTCGCGCGAATCGGCTCATGCCGTTAACGACAACGCCGCCCTCTTCGGACGCGGCGGCAACGACCTCGCCTCCTGGGCACATACAAAAGGTATATACTCCTCTGCCCGACGTAGTATCGGAAAGATGATATTCTCCCTTTCCAACACGCTCGTGCCCCGCAAATTTTCCGTATAACGCGGTATCTATATCCTCACGCTTGTGCTCTATACGAACGCCAACCGAGAATGGCTTTGCTTCAACGCAAAAGCCGGAGCGCATAAGCATAGAGTAAGTATCTCTTGCGCTATGCCCCGTGGCTAAAACCACCGAAGAACAAGCTATATCACCGTTATTTGTATTTACCTCTATATTACCGTCGCTCATGCGCTTTATGCCGTCAAGTCGGCAACGGTAACGCACGCTTCCGCCGAGCTCCTCCACACGCGCTATCATTCGGTCAACGATACCGCACAAAAGGTCTGTTCCTATATGCGGTTTTGCCGCAATGAGTATATCCTCGGGAGCTCCGAAATCGCAAAAACGATTAAGAACGTACGATATTTTCGGATCGTTTATTCTCGTCAAAAGCTTTCCGTCGGAAAACGTTCCCGCACCGCCCGCGCCGAACTGTATATTTGATTCGGTATCGAGAACACCGAATTTTACGAACGCTTCATGCTTCTTTACTCGCGCATATACGTTATCTCCGCGGTCTATAAGTATGGGACGGTATCCGTTCTCTGCCAAAAGCAGAGCGCAAAACAGTCCCGCGGGTCCCATACCGACAACAAGCGGAGGCAAGGAGCATTTTTCCTCGCCTATTTTTATTTCAAGCTTCTCATCCCGAAGCGGAGTTACGTTATATCGGCACTTTAGCGGAAAACGTAGTCGTCGCGGTTCTGAAAATCTTGCGGATACAGACCACACTATGCGAACGTCGTTTTTCTTTCTCGCATCGACCGATCTTTTTGAAACTTCAAAATGAAGTTGTGCAGGGTCTAACCCTGCACGCTTTAATTCGGAAGCGCACACAGCGCACGCTTCCGATCCGTCGGCATCAGGGGGAAGGCTTATGCCTCCCACCAAAACGCCTGCTACAAAATCCGAAGTTTTTAAAGACACAAAACACCTCCGTCAGTTTGCTTCTGACGTATCTGTCGTTACTACTGTCTGAGTGCCTTCATTTTCTTTTTGATTGTTCTCTTCCCGCTCTGCGTTTGCGGCGTACAGCCAAACCACAAAAGCCACGAGGAGACAAATTATAAAAGCCAATATATTATGCTTACGACTTTTCTTTACAACGTAACTGCCATCGTCATATACGTTTTCTTTTTCGACTGAATTTGCCATTGTTTCCTCCGATCTTTGAATAAAGTGCTTTATCGATCGTCTTTTTTCTTTTGATGCTTCGCTTGATGCTTACGCTTGCCATCGATATCCTCGGCGATCTGAGAGATCAGCAAACCGTTAAGCTCTTGCTTTAGCGATCTGTAATTGTAATTGCGTTTTAGATTTCCGTCAACCGAAAGCGATATCGTTCCCGTTTCCTCCGAAACGATGATAACGACCGCGTCACTTGCCTCGGACATTCCGATTGCCGCGCGATGACGCGTTCCGAGATCTTTATCTATATCCTCTTTGGTTGACAGGGGCAAGAAGCAGCCCGCCGCGCATATACGGCTGTTTCTTATAATTACCGCTCCGTCGTGCAACGGTGCTTTATTAAAGAACAGATTTCGCAAGATATGGGGAGAGATAACGGCATCTACGAGAACGCCCGATTTGATATACTCTCCAAGCTTTGTAGAACGCTCGATAACGATAAGAGCTCCTACCTTTTCTCTTGAAAGATCGCTTGCCGCCGTACATATAGCGTCTATTTCCGCGTTTATGGTGGCAAGGTCTTTCGATTCAGACGTTATGTTTTTTAGCCCCGAAAGTGGAGTTCCGCCGACCTTTTCGAGTGCCGAACGAAGCTCGGGCTGAAAAATTATCAATATAGCGATAACTCCGAGCTGTCTGAAGTCGCTGAAAATAAAGCGGGTGGCGCTGAACTCAACGGCTTCTGCAAGTATCGTAAGCACGAAAACGAACGCAAGTCCCATAAGAAGCTTTCCCGCTCTTCGATCGCGTATAAAACGATACAAGAAGAAAAATATAGCAGAAAGCAATATGATATCGATAGCATCTTTCCACTCCATGCTTTTGGCTGTATTTATAACGTATTCTTGAAAAAAATCTTTAACATATATCCACAAAGCGTCTAACGTAAGCATATTTGTTCCTCCTTTTGTAAAAGGCTTGTATTGCAAGTTATAGTTATTTAATATTATATCATATTATAATATAAATTTCAATAGTTTTTTCAGAGATTTGTGCGCCAACTTTAAAAAAATAATCAAAACCACCGGTTCAACCGGTGGTTTGCACAGCCCCTATAAGGTGCAAATACAGGCTTAACCCCTAAAAGGGGCACAGAAAGTTTGACATCGCATTACAATCTCAGGCAGCCGCTCACGTGCGGCTGTCTTTTTTATGCCTACTTATTCTTGCTACCCGTAAACGGGTCGGTATATTCTTTTATGCTGATTTGATCGCTGGCGTAATCTTCCTCCAA
>JAZNEM010000023.1:0-2296 GCA_045588595.1 Eubacteriales bacterium | reverse complement strand
CATAACGGCTACACAGTAAATTCTTTTCAGGAAAGTTTTTGCGGAGCGAGCATGAACTTTGTTCATGCCCCGTAGCGAAGCGAAGGAGTTTTTCAAAAAGCGACATCGCATCCCCCCGATAAATCCAAATTTGAATTTAATTCTTTAACAAATTAACAAAATCTTTTTATTCTCCTATATTTTACTCTCTTTCCGTGTTTCAAACAATTTCAAGCTGTCTCACTTCGTCTCAAATTTGAAAGTTTTTTTGAAAACCTTTTCATTTTTAATTAAAGCCTTGACTTATATGGAAAAATATTATATAATTATAGGTGTTATAATTTAACGAAAGGCAAGGTCATTTTCATGGAACAGGCAAAACTTAACCAATTGAAAAACATCGCCGCTAATATCCGTCTCGGAATTCTCGAGGGCGTTCACGCGGCAAGCTCGGGGCATCCGGGTGGATCACTCTCTATCGCAGATATCATTACTTACCTCTATTTTGAGGAAATGAACGTAGATCCCAAGAACCCCAAGGACGAGGGACGCGACCGTTTCGTTCTCTCCAAGGGTCACACCGCTCCCGCTCTTTACGCGGCACTCGCTGAAAAAGGCTTCTTCGACAAGGCGGCACTCAAGACGCTCCGTCACGTTGATTCTTTCCTTCAGGGTCACCCCGATATGAAAGGTACTCCCGGTGTTGATATGTCCACAGGCTCGCTCGGTCTCGGTTTCTCTTCCGCTTGCGGAATGGCTCTCGCGGCAAAGCTCGACGGCAAGAACTACCGTACTTATTCCATCATCGGAGACGGTGAGAGTGAGGAGGGTCAGATCTGGGAGGCTTGTATGTTCGCCGCTCACTATAAGCTCGACAACCTCGTTGCTATATTCGACTGGAACGGTCTGCAGATAGACGGTCCCGTTGCCGAGGTCATGAATCCCACGCCTCACGATAAAAAGCTCGAAGCTTTCGGCTTCCACGTAATTTCCATCGACGGTCACGACTTTGAGCAGATAGAAGCCGCGCTCAACGAGGCAAAGACCGTTAAGGGCAAGCCCACCGCTATCATCGCAAAGACGGTCAAGGGCAAGGGCGTCTCCTTTATGGAGAATCAGGTCGGCTGGCACGGCTCTGCTCCGAATGACGAGCAGTATGAGATAGCCGTAGCCGAGATCAAGGCTACCATGTAATCAAAGGAGGAGACAAAAATGGCTGAAAAAATTGCAACAAGAGAAGCTTATGGCACGGCACTTGCCGAGCTTGGCGATAAGTATGATTTCGTCGTTTTGGACGCAGACCTCGCGGCTGCTACCAAGACGGGTACGTTTAAAAAGAAGTTCCCCGAGCGTTTCTTCGATTGCGGAATCGCTGAGGGCAATATGATGAGCGTTGCCGCAGGTCTTGCGGCTGCGGGTAAGACTGTATTTGCGTCATCTTTCGCAATGTTCGCCGCAGGCAGAGCGTTCGAGCAGGTACGCAACTCTATCTGCTACCCTCATCTCAACGTAAAGATAGGCGCTACTCACGCGGGAATCACTGTTGGTGAAGACGGCGCTACCCACCAGTGCATCGAGGATTTCGCGCTCATGCGCTCTATCCCCGGTATGACAGTCGTAAACCCCGCTGACGCTGTTGAAGCAAAGGCGGCGGTTGAAGCGGCTATCAACTTTGACGGCCCTATGTATCTCCGCTTCGGAAGATACGCAGTTCCCGTTCTTTACGGCGACGACTACAAGTTTGAGCTTGGCAAGGGCGTTCAGATGACCGAGGGTAATGACCTTACTATCGTTGCTACGGGTATGCTCGTCGGCATGTCTATGGAAGCGGCAAAGATCCTCGCGGAGCGCGGTATCAAGGCTCGCGTTATCAATATCCACACCATAAAGCCTATCGATAAGGATATTATTTTGAAGGCTGCCGCAGAGACAGGCACTATCGTTACCGCGGAGGAGCACAACATCATCGGCGGTCTCGGCTCGGCTGTTGCGGAGGTCGTAGGCGAGGGCTGCCCTGTTCCCGTTATCCGTCTTGGCGTTGAGGACAAGTTCGGTCACTCGGGTAAAGTTCCGCCCCTGCTTGAGATGTACGGTCTTACCGTTGAGAACATCGTGGCAAAGGCAGAGATCGCGCTTGGCATGAAAAAGTAAGAAATAATAATAAAAACAGCAAGAATGAAAAAATTTTCGTTCTTGCTGTTTTTTATTTGATTTTGAATTTTTTAGCTATAAATTGAGTAACATATGTAATTTCAAATTGCGGTTTATCGGGGAGATGTTCGCACTTACCAATAGCCTCCCTTGTGTAAAGGGAGGT
>JAZNEM010000022.1:0-32161 GCA_045588595.1 Eubacteriales bacterium | reverse complement strand
TTCCGCTGTATATTGCCCCTGCCATGGCGGCTCTTACAGCCATAGAACCGAACTTGATTCCTCTGGCAGCGCCTCCTGTTATATATGTTAACGGGTCGAGAGGGGCGGCAACAAGCTCTAACGCCATACGCCTGGCCAAGCTTGTATTGTTTAGTATTTCTTCATCATGTTTATCTTGTCGGTAGTATTCCAAAGTCGTTTCGAACTGTCGAGAATTCCTCACCTGTTCGAAATACTTCCTATCTTCCTGCGGAATTGCTTGCTCATCAAGCTCGCTGTTAAGATCAAATTCGGGATCTTCTTCTACCGGTCTGATAGGCGCGTCGCTTCCATCTGTTTCTTCTATTCCCATGAAATTAAAACGCCCTAAATCCGCGGCTTTGTATATAAGATATATTGGATTTTCGTGAAGAATAGCGTCAAGAACTTCACTGTTTGAATAATAGTTATCTTCATGGCCTTCAGAAGAAACAACTGTGTCACCGAGTTCAGCCGGTGTAGCTACTTCTCCTTCAAACTCTTCTTCCGGCAGTATTTCAGGCATTATTTCCTCTTTCGAAACTTACGAAAGTCTATATACAGCTTTGTACCGTCCGCTCCGTACAAATATTCTCTGGAGGTCGGATTACTCGGATCCGCTAAATAGTAGAACACATAAACGGGAGCTTTAGGATCATTAGATGACCATTCAAGGTATAACTGTCTTTCTCTCCCCTTGTCTTTGTCTAAAGCATCTAATCCCGTTTCTTTTATTCTGATTTTTCCCGAATTTACTGTTGAAATACTGCTTTGCGTATAATATGAAGCGCCTTTGATAACATAATCTCCTACGCGCTCTATTTGCGCTCCTGCGTTAATGGCCGCGTCTACTGCCTTCTGCATGTTGTAACTTGTAATGTTCTTAATTACGTTTTTACCTAAGCTCGTATTGTCAGGTGTCGGAGGATTAATAACCCATTTTCCGTCAACTTCCTTTACAATACCCTTTATTCGTTGCGCTGTGACTATATCAGCAAGGGTTTCATCTCCTGTTCTTGTGTAAATCTTTTTCTTTGTGGAAATGATAATGTCATTCAAATACTGTCTATCAACACTTTCAAACTCAGTATTCCACAAAAAACCATCAGAAGCTCCGAACAATCCGTTGTTCATATAAAACTTTTTGCAGAGTTCGGTATTACTGCTCTCATATTGAGTTTTAAACAGTTCTTGCCAGCGCGCTTTGTTCGCTTCCAGCGTTTCTTTTTTCGTATTAAACCATGTATCGCGCAGCGCAAGAACTGCATTACCGTCCTGATTGCCCGCGTACATTTCAGAGGCAATTACCGCGAAATCACGAGTATCTTCATCTATTCCCGAGAGAGCGGGAGCATCGCCGCAAGTCGAAAGCGCTACACAAGCGTCCATTATCTGTTTTTCATCTTTGCCGTATCTTATGTTGCCCATAACTTTCCGAACTAAAGGATTGTAGTTATATGGAAATGTTATTGCATGCTCTTTGAGAAATAACGCCTGTCCTGTCTGGGTCTGTAAACTGTAATTACCTTCTCCTGCGTTTACGTTGTCAGTGTTATCGAATAGCTTTGTAACAAATTTCTCTTGCTTGCTTTGCGTTAAGCCTTCGGGAAATTCATCTTTTTCAAGAGCGTCATTTATATTTTGTGTGTCCTGTAGTTCGTCATCTACTGACTTAATAAATGCCTGCCTTTCTTTTAGTGCTTTAGTTTTTGTATGTAAGCTCCAATTTTTGGCCATGATATCGGCTTCTGACATTACTTTACCTTCTGTTAGCATAGGTATAACAAAGTCACTGTCATAACTTCGCTGCTCTTCTTGCTTCAACGCATTTGTCTGCAGTGCTTGATATATCTTAGCTTCATGCTCCCGGTGTTCTCGTTCCTGCTCCGCGCTCTTTTGCAATTTCAGATAATTGTTTGGCGATAATTGGCTCTTGTAGTATTCGCTTTGTATCAGTTTCTCTGCCTGATACGGATGTTTCTTGATTGTGCCCATGCCTTGAAAATACACAAACTGCTGCATCATCTCACGCTGATATTTATCGTATTCCTGTGCTGCCAATATGTTCTTCATTGGCTGTAATTGCTGTTCCATCTTAGCTTGTAAGCTTAATGCCTGATCTGGATTATCCGCTACTTCGTTCAGTGTACGGGTAAGCTGTAGTTCAGTTTGGCTCATTGCGTACCCTGTATACATCTCCTTTTCTTTCTGAAATGCACTATTGGCTATGTTCGCGCGTCTGACGGTAAACATCTGCTGCAGTCTTTCTTTGACCTTAGCATTGCTTGCGTTCATTAAAGCAGCGTCTCCAAGCTCCTTATATTTGCCCGTAGCGAATTCTGTATATCCTCTTCCCGTTTGGTTATCCTTAAGAAAGTCGTCTGACGCTTGGTTGTACTCAATATCTACATTAGATAACGCTTCGGCTACTTCCATATTGTCGTACAACTCTTGCTGCTCTGCCATATATTGCGAACTCATATGAGCTAACGAGTTCATAAAACCTATTTCTGCGCTTCCCGGAGCTTCCATAAGTACTTGATTTACGCCTTTGTAATTCGGAATATACGGCGTAACCGTAGGTAACGATGATCTGCCGCCTGTTCCTCTTACCGCTTCCGCTAAAACCCTGTCTTCACTGCGTATATGCCTCATTTTATCCTCATTCTGGATAAGATAATTGAATTAATCGGAGAGTTGCTGCCTGTTCCTGTATCTGCGGGATTGTGAATTGTTGAATTAGAAGATCCCGTAATACCTGTATTAAGCGTGGAGCTCCTAAACATGGAGTTCATAAGCTGAAATCCGTCTTTCATGCCCTTAATGCTATCGATCATTGAAGCATAAGAGCCGTATTTTGCTTCGTCTGCTCTGTTCTGTGCTCCCATTGCTGCCGCTTCCGCTCTGTATTGGTAGTTCAGCTTCTCAACTTGAGCATTAAAGTACGCGTTTTGCGCTTCTCTGCTGCCCATTGTCTCGGTCTCCCCCATAACAAACGATGGTGAGCCTTCAAGCTCTATGCCTCTATTAGAGAATTCAACCAGTTGTTTCCCGAGGATTTTCTTTGTTTGTGCAGCAATTGCGCTAACTGCTTGCTTGCCTGAATACTCGGCAGCTTGAGCGTTCAGTTGACCAATACGGCGGTTAATTTCCGCTTCCCACTCATAATAACCTTGCTGCTGTTGGTATAGTTGCCGCTTGCGGTTATTTGCGAACAGATTAACCGCGAACGACCCAAGCGACATTATAGTACCGATACTGCCGAGGATATCCATCAGAACCTACACTTTACATCATTCCAAACGGACTGCGTCTTATACCACCGTAGTACGACATACCCATTCCCATAGGGGAACCCATGCCCTGGCGCATCATACGCATACGATCAAGGACGTTGTTACTTGCTCCTCCGTAGAATGATTGACCGCCGTTAGGTGCTGAAGGCATAGGAGACGATGACATCATAGAGCTTTGAGGCATACCGCCAAAGCTGCCCATGCCTCCCATTCCCGTTTGTCCCATTCCTCCAAAGCTTCCGCCTCCCATATCGGGATTCGGTAAACCAAATCTCTGCCAGGGTTTCTGCATATAGGGGGCATCTGGCGGATCACCTATATATCGCAGGCGATTAAATGAAGGCAATGACGGACTTTGCGGTTGTGGTGCTGCTGCTGGTTGCGCTTGTCCGCCGCCTCCTCCGCTTCTTCCTCCGGTAAAAATAGACGCAACACCTTTACCGATACCCGTCACAACCTTACCGACTCCGCCTACGACTTTCTTGATAAATCCCATTAGTAACCTCCCATTCCTCCGCCAAATCTGCGACCGCGTCTCATCATATCAGCCATACCATAGCCGCCTTGCATGCCTCGGCCAAAACCGCTGACTCTGTCCATCATTCCACCTATTCCGCTGATACCTCCACCGAAGTCACCTCCTCGGAACGATTGCCTTATACCGCCGAAAGCTTGACCCATCTCATTGCCGAATCCACGCGCAGCTTGGTACATGTTACGCCCTTGATGATATGCCATACCACCCAAGTCAGCCATATGTCCGATGCCTTGCGCTATCCTGCCTATGCCTCCCGCGATATCTCCGCCACGGAAAGCGTCACGTGCTCCCATAAATGTACTTCTTCCCGTATTCCAAGCGTCTTGACCTATTGAACGCATGTTAGACATACCTTCGCCGAATTGTGCGCCGTAGCCTGTACCTCTCGAAGGCGCTTGTTGCTGTTGGCCTCCTCCGAAAATACCGCCTACTGCTTTGCCTATTCCTTTAACAACATTACCTACCATCGGCAACGCACTCGCAACTTTTCCGACTATTGGTAATGCTTTGGCTGCAACTCCTGCAACCGCTGGTAAAAAACTCATGATAATATTCTCCTATCAACATAATACGTTGTAATCTTCCCTTACTATCATTCTACCCTGTGAAGGGTCGCGAGCCCAAATCTCTCGTGCCATAGCTGCATAGCGGAACGCGTCAGCACCGTGAGAATTGCCGTCGTCGTGTTCTGTTGCGTCCATCTTGAGCCCTGTTCGTTTGTCGATTTTATACTTGAACTCCTTCAGTCTCCGAAGGCCAAAGGCGCATTTGTCACTATTGAATCTACATGTTTTAAGTAAATTACGCGCTTCATTTATACCCTCTTTTTCACTTCTGACGGGTAAAACATCACTACGAAGAGAAAAACGACGTAATGTATCAGCAACGGGCGCACCTCTAACGTTATGATGTGCGCCATCGTGTGGCAATATCATGCGCGTATAACTGTACGGCTTTTTTAGCAGATAATCAGCGTAAAATTCTATCTCCTTACCTGTGTTCTCGTAATAATCAATGAATGTGAGCACATCGCCTTTCTTCTGAAAAAACCAAATCGCCGTTGCATCTTTATAACCCAAGTCCCAAGCACAATAAACCTGATTACGCGGATCCCATGTATATTCCGGCTTGATGTTCGGCAGTGTGTAGCGATCTATAAATTCGCCGTAAACACTGCCTAGAAGTACATTGGCATTAAAATCACATTCGTATTCCTGTGCGTATTCTGATGCGCTTAGGTTGTTTTTCTGCTGAAACAAAAAATGTGGATTGAAAACGGAAGGACAGAGGTCGGTCGCCTTCAACATATAGCTTTCCCAGCTTGGATACTCAGTATCTAAACCTCTGCGATAGAGATCGTAAAACTTGTTATGCCCTTGCGGTGTTCCAATCACGATCAATCTGCCGTTAGTATCCGTTATCATCGGCGCGATAATATTACCGAACATATCCGCAGGCATTGAAGCGCATTCATCTAATACAACTAATTGAGGATGCAGACCGCGCTTAGTTTCAGGATTTTCGTACGCCAGTAACATTAGCTCCCTTACATCGCCTTTTTCGAATGTGAAACGATAAATATTTTCAGTGTGATTAAATTTACAAAATTGCGGCTCAAAATTAAGTGTTAATTGCCGCATAATCGGCGTAACTACTTGCTTCACCTGTTTCAAGGTGCTTGAGAAAAACACAGCCGAGCCGTTTGGTTTGCCGCTCAGAAGGGATTGAAGTACAAATTGCAACGTTGCAACTGTCTTCCCGCTTCCTCTCGCTGCAACAATGACCTTATTAGGCGCGGGACGCTCCCACAAAAAAGCAAATTGCGGCCTAATTTCGATAAATTCGTTCATAGTGTTAACCTATTCTGTAAGAACAGAATACAGGAAACAGCATTAATGACGCAAAAATACTATCAAGCGGAAGAAAAACACGAACTTCAAATATTAGGGGCGTTAACTGATTGCACAGCTACCGAAGAGCAAATACAAGAGGTTGTGAATGATATAACATTGCATCTGTCTACAGTCGGCGGAACTTTGCAGAATTACAACGGAAAATTTAAAAAAGCAGGCTTAAAAGCGTTACAAGATAACTACCAACTGTTCACTAACGAAGAATACTATACGGCTAAAAAAGAAGCGGATGTTTTTAATGCTATTACTCAAAAAATCCTTGATGGAGAAAAGGTTTGCGTTTCTCCTGCTTTGGTAAAAATGATTATAGATTATATGCATGGTCAAACATCAAGAAGCGATATTGTTGAAAATGTCAAGTATGTTTCCATACCCTTTGTTTTAGGCACTACGGGCGAAAAGTCGTTGCCTAAATCCAAGGAAAGCCAAAATATGCCCATTGAAAATTAATAAAAAAAAATTAAAAACATCGATTCTAATTAACAGATCAAGTAAAATTCAACCTAAGGCAAAATGATAAAATAATAAAAAAAATAATAAAAAAATAACGATAGGTAGTTGACGTTGCATAATTAGCGATGTATCATTAATTATATATATATATATATAAATCTAAACAGGAGAAAACAAATGTACAATATCGGTGAACAACTTTATGTTCTTAATAAACATGCAAAACAATTGCGAGATATGCGTAGAGAATTGAAAGATCGATTATTCATGAATCAAGGGCGCTTCTCTGGCGTTACGCTTGCAGAGCTGAAGAAGCGCAAAGATGGATTAATATATAATACGGATAGCATAACATTCCGTATCGGTGATGAAGAATACGACATCGAGAATGTAAACAGATCACAGGCAATTGAATTCGAATATCAAATTCTGCAAGAGATAGAAGATTGTTGTCGCGATTGTTATCCATATGCATATTCATCAGAGGATGAATTAGAAAAAGACATTGAAGCAAGTCAAGAGATTGCAGTCAATGAGATTAATAAAGCACAAGAGGCGCTAGACAATCTACATCGAACTCTAAGTGAGTGGGGAGAGTTGTGTCGCCGAATATACACAACTAAGAACATTATTATTACAACCCTGGCAGATAGCCTTTTTCTGGGAATTCATAAATTCCCTGATGGATATCGTGAATGCTATCAGATTGGTGATTATACTTTTCATAGTTCATTTTTGAGTGTTTATAATGCAAGCACTCCACTATTGGAATTACAAGAAATCGAAGCAGACAGTAAAATTGAAATTACACCGGCCAAGATAGATGAAGCATTAAATAATTTAACAAAATTAGCTGGTGAACTACAACCGTTATATAACGCCAATAAGTACACAGACACACCAACTATACATGACAGTTGCTATTGCGATGTTGATAATGAGGCTGATTATGAAGAATATTATAAAGAATATTATGAAGAATAAAAAACCCCCATTAGGGGGTACTTTTAACATATAAATCTACTACAGTAGAAATTGTTAGTATAATAACATAAAAAAAGAAAAACGCAAATGAAAATAATAATAGATGATGAAGAATATATCGACATCGACGAACTGACAAAACTATTGAAAAGATCTAAAAGTTCAATTTATTTTGACATAAAAGTTGGCTCGCTGCCCGAACCACTGAAATTGAAAAACGTAAGATTTTGGAAAATTAAGCAATTAAATATAAAACCAAAAAATGTTAATAAATAACCGAAATTTATGGCTATTTTTTTTCATGAATTTCAACTTCTTTATCGTGATAGTGTTCAATGTCGAGACGCTTCCAGTATGCAGCAGACCTGAGTTTTTTAGATTCGCCTTTGTCGATTATATCGAGAATGCGCATTAGAGTGCTCTCATACAACCCGTCTACGACCTTGTTTACTTCCGCGGAGGGACATTCCCGATAGTACCGCGCCTTAATCGCCCCCAACACAAAACCCTGAAAAAATGAGTATGTAATAGCATCTATCAGTTCATCTCTCGTCATCGCTTCTCTCATTTTTTTAATCCTTAATCTCGTCCATGATTATATAGTTTGTATTCTCTGTCATTTTTCCACCTCTTTTTCTTTTGCTTTCTGATCTATAACATCAGGCTCTTGAATTAGACGCGTAAGGCAATCAGCAACTATAGTAAGATCTCTAACAAGCCATTCAATTAGCCTTTTCTCCTCCTCACCAAGGATTATGTTTTTATTCTCTGTCATTTTTTCACCTCTTTTTTCTCCATTATACCACACGAAACCTTATGAAAGGTTTACTGCTCCTTCTTTGTACAACTCACTTATCGCACAAAGCAGCAATCGCGAATATAGCCCCAATGAAAAGCATCAGAAAGGATAAGTTATTGAAAAGCGTTGCCCGTTCTCTCAGATAATCCCCGACTTCATGGAACTTTTGCATTTGCTTATTGTTTTTGTTTTCGTAATGAAATAGGGCGAATTTAAATTGCCCTTGAGCATATCCAGCAACGCGATAACTAATTCCTGCAAGCACGTAACCTATTACAAAGCTTAGCATTGCTATGGCAACCAAATGGCATTGATAAAGTTTCTGAGAAAAAACGCCGACAGAAATTGCAGCGGCTCCCGCATTTCCATACAAAGCGGCTTTAAGCGTACCTGCGTAAAAAACGTTTTCTTCTTTTAACAAATTGAAACTCCCCTCATGTGTGCTATAATAGCTCCGAGAGGGGTTTTTAATGGTGGCTTCTCTCATTTTTTATTCCTTCTTCGCTTTCGCTAGGTATTTTTCTATCTCTGACCGCTTCCAAAAGTTTTTGTGTCCTATTTTTATCGGCTCAGGAAATAGCTTATATCTCAGCAGTTCGTACAATTTATTAAGGTTATAATATCCCGTAATCCGCGAAACTTCCGCTATATCGATGACTTCAGCCCCGTCTATTGTTGTTTTTATTTCCATCTTAACATCTTAATTCTGATATCTTTTCAAAAGTTTACTTCTTCGCTTTTGCCAGGTACTCTTCTATCTCCGATTTCTTCCAGAGTTTGCGCTTTCTTTTGAATGTAATATCTACTTTCTTTTCTTGTGGCTGTGGAAATTGCCCATAGCGCACTTTCTCATATATCAGAGTCTGTTTAATTCCTACCATCTCCTGCACATCTGATAATTCAATGTATTCTTCGTTGTCTATCGTATACTTCATATATAGCTCTTTTTTTATTTTACGTACATTTATTTTAACGCAAAAAAAAAGTTACACAAGGGGGTTGACATCGTTTTTTGAATAATCTAACGTATAAATAATATTACGTAACAATATTTTTACGTAATATTTGTAAATAATATAAAAAAGAAAAGACCATGAACAAAAAAAATTTTATGCAACCTCTTGTGTTTTTTTTTAACGGATTATTATCAATCTTAAGTTGTACGGTTATGTCGCTGTTTGTAATAGTTATGTCTCTTGGAGACTGTGAGTAACATAGTAAGGAGACATAACCATGTATAACTACTTCTGTTTCGTTGATTCTAAATACGATTCAATTTCTGATTTTTTCCACAAATCCCGACCAGCTGGACGGTACGCTTTAGGAAAACCAGGACGTTTTTTGAGAGCAACTAAAGTCTGTTTAGTAATGCGTAACAATTCACGCACTTCTGGACCAGTTAAATATTTTTCATCTTCCATATTAATTTTAACTCTTTTATACCGCGAGTTACAAAATAGACTTTTTCTCAATATTTTTCAACCCTTTTTTAATAAATTAAAAATAGTTAAAATTAGTTAAAATGAGTATTGACAGATTAGTTTTATTGAGTTAATTTGAATATATAATAGTTAAAAAGAGTTAAGGAACCAAAAGCCATGAACCAGGTAAACAAATTAGGTTGTATGTTGTGCGAAGTGGAGCAAGCAAGGATGGCGTTAAGACGTACGAGAGATATTTTGGACAGTATCCATAATTCTCTGAAGGCAGAAATCGACGACATCCATAATTCCGATGAGTACCAAGAGAGCATCAAAAAACAACTTTTGGGGGAGGATTGAAAAATGTGCAAGATTATAAAAGGAGAAGAAGCCTCGGAAATGATGGACGCAACATTAGAAGAGATGAAATTACGAAAGCTTTTAAACGCGTTACAGAAAACCAAAGACGTTGTTGATCATAATCACAACGTTGTTTCCGAGGCTCTGAGCAGACTAATCAAAGCATTACATGCGGAATTAGAAGAAATAACTAAATTATGGGAGGAGAAAAACAATGTTAATGGGATGTGATGACCCTGTCGAATGTGGTTTATCCAGATACTACGACAGATTAGATCGTGAAATAGAGGAAGAAGAAAGAGAATTAGAAGAGGAGAAAATAAAAATGGAAGATTTAGAATATGATTTGTGTAATTACAAACAACAAGCTTTAATTGAATTGAGAAAAGCAGAGGAAGCAATCAAAAAAGCGTATGACGCTGTAGGAAAATATGCATGCGCTATTAATGAAGACGAAACATTTGACCTTATAGATCCCGATTTTCTGGCGGATCTTACGTTAAGAACTGAAAATTTAGGTACTTATTCGCAATGGATTACCGAAGAAAAGGAAGAAATGGATGAATGCCGGAAACTTTGCGAGACAATTCCGGAAATCAAACCTATTACAACAGAAGTCTACCAAATTAACAAAGCAGCATGGGGAATTGAAGAGGAGGCAGCATAATGGAAGCAGTCTATCAACCAATCGTATTTATCGGAAAAGCTAAGGACTTGAAAGAGTTCTTAGCCGAGATGATCGAGAAATTACAGAAGGAGGAGGAAAAAGATGTTAACAGAAAGAGAGAAAAAGCTGATTACCTGTGCAATATACGAGTTTAATAAGCGATTTACTTCCTTGTTTTCTGCAGATGAGGTTGTAATGGCCACAAATGGAGTAATGCACAGTGCTTTAAATAACGTCGATGAAACATACGAAGAAATCTTAAAAGAAAAAGAAGAAGAGTTGGCTGAATTTTTTAAAAAGAAAGGAGAAAAAAATGACTGAAAAGAAGAAGAACATCAAGGCTAAACTACAGGAAGCTCGTGTAAGATTGCAACAAACGAGTTTACAGAAAAGCGGAGAAAACGCCTTTGCGAGGTTTAAGTATTACGAACTAAAAGACTTCATGCCTGCTGTGAACAGCATTTTTAACGATCTCGGAATCTGCAGTAATTTTTCAATTGAAGACGGAGTAGCAACGCTTGAGATTATGGATGTAGAAGAAGATGACTCAATAAAGTTTACTTCTCCCGTAACAAACGTTGATCTTAAAGGATGTACGGCAATTCAAGGTATAGGCGCTATGCATACGTACATGAAACGGTATCTGTATCTAAACGCCCTTGAAATTGTTGAAAACGATATCTTAGATGCTTCGGTAAGAACTACCGAACCAAGCGGAGGAAAGAACGTTGTCTATTTCGGACAATTAAAACGAGAAATCAACAGTAAAGCTGACTTAAAAGCTCTGGAAGCCTTTGTTCGTAATGAAGCGGATAATATACGGCATAATCTCAACGAACGACAAAAGCTTGATCTAAAAGAATGTATCAACGAAAGAAAAAGCCAACTTTCACCTATGGTGATGGCTTAAGTTATAAAAACGATATTGTGTGAAATGCACAACCATTGCAATCGTTAGTTGATTTGTGTAAATCTGACTATGTATATGGTTGTTCATATACTCGGTATGGTGACATGTTAGAAAGATTGAGTTGTTAGACTCGCACATTATCTTATGTGCCATACCGATTATTATTTTTGGCTCGATAGGCAGAATAAGGGGTAGTGCGGGGGCGCGCTATTGTCTTAATAATAATCAAGAGGTAAACAATGACAAGTGGTTTTTCTTATTTTACGGGAATTGATGTCTCTAAAGATAAAATTGATGTTTGGTCTACGGAGACATCTTCTTATTTTACGGTTAAAAACTCCAGGAAGAAGATAAGAGAAGCTTTATATCACTTCGATAGAGAGCATACGCTCATTGTGTTGGAGAACACGGGAGGATACGAAAATACTTGCATTGATACACTCAATAAGATTGGTTACAAGATACACAGAGCAAATAATAATAAGGTAAAACATTTCGCCGAATATCAAGGTATTAAAGCGAAAACCGATAAAGTAGATGCGAAAGCATTAGCAATTTATGGTAAGTTCACATACGCAAATAAAGACAATCAGATTAATGTTTACGAGAAACCCTCGGAAGCGCAAGAAAAGACAAGACAATTGCTCTTCTTTTCCGATAATCTTAAACGACTTCGCACGGCAATGAAAAATCGAATACAAAGTCCGAATTGTGAAGCTGTAAAAAATATCGCAAAAAATGTAGCTGATTATCTTAATGAGCAACTGAAAGAATTGGATAAGATTATAGATCGGGAAGTGAAAGATACGGAAATGTCCGATAAATGCGAATTACTTACCCAATACAAAGGAGTAGGAAAAACTACCGCAAGAGAACTTACGGTGTTTCTTCCTGAACTCGGAAAAGTCAATCACAGAGCTATAGCATCATTAGCGGGACTTGCACCGCATCCGAAAGATAGCGGAAAAATAAAGGGACATCGTTCAATAAAAGGAAACGGCAGACCGATAGTCAGGCGAATACTGTTCATGGCAGCTTTAAGCGCTGTTCGATACAACGAAAATTTATCAAAATTTTATGAAAAAAAATTGAAAGATGGGAAGCGTAGAATGGTCGCTCTGACAGCATGTATGCGAAAAATGTTGGTGCAACTAAACGCAATTACCAAGAAAGGAGTTATAGATTTTTGATGATTTAGGGCTTGATTTTTATAAAATAACTAGGCAGATTATTAGTTAATTCCAACCACACATAATAACCTGCCTGGGTTAATTTGTGGTTATATAGTAAACACACCAATAACTCTTGTCAATAGTTATGTTAAAGCGGAGTGCAAAAAACTCCTTTGGTTGGAAGAAAGAAAGAGACCGAAGGAGTTTTGAATGGAATTAACTAACAGAGAAGCACGCTTTATAAAATATCTTCAAGCAAAAATGATCAAGGAAAATAGGGATTACGTTAATACGAACTATTATTATGTACAGAACATAGCGAAGTATAAAAATGTGCAAGGAGCGAGATACCTGATTAAGAGTTTGGTTAAGAAGAAGCTATTAGCTGTGCAAGAGGGAACAAACTACAAGGGGCGTCAATATATCAGGATAGAATTTGCGAGACCGAGAGTTTTGAAAAAGCTAATTGAAGGATATGAGTTTCAAAAATCAACGAAAAGAGAGGAAACGCCGCCGCAAAAAGAAAGGATTAAAGGAAATGATCGAGAGGCGCTTCCTATAAATAATAATATAATAATAAATCAAATAAATCATTCTGATGAAAAACCAAAAACAACAATCGTTCAAGACATGATCCTGGCATACAACGAAGCTGTGAAGGGAACTGTCACAGTCAGCAGAGAATTAGCACCAATGCTTGTAGCTGCGTTCAAACAGAAGTTTAAGACGATAGAAAGATGGAAAGAATATTTGAGGCACAAAGTTTACGGCAAGATTAAGGATACATTTCGTTTTTTGGTGAAGATACTGGCGTTCAGTATAATCAATGCGGCAATGGGAGAAATGGGAATGGCAGAAGAAGCTTGTCAGAAGTATACATCAGAAGCGGCATTTAATCACGTGGATACATTGAGGGAAGCGCCGGCGTGTTTAGATGTTCGAAGGAAACTGATAGAGAGGAAGGGAGCGGGAGTTTATTTTTCATGGTTCACTAAAGCCAGATTGAAAGAAGAAGACGGTCATATTGTTGCCTGTGGAGATAATACTTTTATTACTGAGCATCTAAATACTCAATTCAGATTAGAGTTTGAGAAATATTATGATGAGTGGCTGTCTAAACGAGAGCATTTTGTCGGATCTGATGAAATTGTTACTAAACAAGAGGAGATAGATATGGAAGCATTTGGTTTGGTTGTTGGTCATATAGGTTCTTGTGAAATCAAAGAGGGGAACCATGGGAAGGTCATGAAGTTATCTGTTAGTCATACAGAATCCAGTAAGAAAGAAGATGGTACATGGGATACAAAAACAACGTGGTATCAAGTGTTCTATAGAGGAGATAAGAAGATTGAATACTTAGGAGATCTTAAAAAGGGTGATCTGGTAATTGTGAGAGGTGATTTACGCACTCTTGAAGGCAAGAGACAGGACGGTACACCGTATACTGCTAATTGTATTATGGCAGAGAAGGTCAAACGTTTGTCTAAAGCGAAGCAGTCAATGGGTGATCGGTTGGCAGATATGCCGTTTTAAGATAATATGAGGTTGTGATTGTCTCATCTCCATAAATTTTCTAACTGTAACAGTCACAACTTCATACAAAATGCGGCTTTCGTTTATAACTCCTTTGGAAAGCCGCAAGAATACAAATATTAGGGTCGAAAAAGTGTAGTTAGAAGCACAAAAATGGGTTGAAAAAATGTTAGATGATTACGAAGAAATAACTGATGCAGCGGAAGATTTAAGGGGTAAATGCTTAAGCTATATCAGTAATGCCGAAAGATTAGAGAAAGCCGGGATTTTACCTGATGATGTATGCAAAACGCTACCAGCTATGAGAATATTATTTGAAGCGCTAAATGAATATGTTACTTCTGAATACATAAGGATTTATAAGGAGTAAAAAATATGATAATTGATGACACTCTAAAGAAGCTGATAAAAGAAGTTTATGAGGTAGGTTATCGTGATGGTCACAACCAACACCAAAATATTATAGAGGACAAAATACACGATTTGTTTTTTGTGTATGACCCACATGATTGGACGTTTGATAACTATTTAAGTGAGGCTTCTCATAAGTTTATGAAAAGGTGGGAGCGCAAACATAAAGAATCGGGAGGAGAATAACAATACTTAGAAGATCAGGTGACACAATAAAAAAAGAGGGGGGACTAATTGTCCCCCCTGTTATTTCTGCAATAGAAACTACCACTTAAGCAGTTGTTGTAGTTCTTAATTGAGAAACAATACTAGTAGTTTGTTCTCTCTGAGAGGCTTCAAAGACCTTATCGCGTAGGTTTTGAATTTCATTGGCGCACATTTTGTCTATCATTGTTTGAGTAGACGCTAATATAGCACCCTTAATATCGCATAATCCTTGAGCCATTGAGTTTTGGATTGCTTGCAACTGAAGGTTATTCTGACCTGCGAGAGTGCTCAGCTTTTCAGAAATCATCCAGCCTGTATTAGAGATAGCGGTATTAATACCGTTAAATCCCTGACACAAAGAGCTCTGAGTATTTGCGAAACCTGTATTGATAGCGTTATCGATGGTATAAGTCTGCGCTGAAGACTGCTTACTGAAGTCATTGATGGAATCCATCAACCCGTTATAGTTCATTTGGTCTTTTAGTTGATTTTGTCCTGCCATAAGTGTCTCGAATTGTGTGTTGTCATTACGATTGTTGTTGGCGTTATTCATCATAGCGGCAGCGGCCATACCGTTATTACCGAAGCCACCGCCCCAGTTACCACCGAGCATGAGGAACAAGAGAATGATGAGCAATCCGAAACCACCATTACCTCCGAAACCATCGTAGTTGTTACGCATACTTGCACCTTGCAAGAAGCTCATTATGTTATTATCGTCAGCCATTGTTATATCTCCTTAACTATTTACCCTTAAACATATTCACAAAGAAATTCTGAACAGCGGAATTTAATTTATCTTGATCGAGCACGTTCAAATTTCCTTGAGAATCTCGTTTTAAAATCCCTGCTTGTTCTGCCGCCTGAAAATCTTTTCTAAATTGTGAATTATTGGCGACCATCTCAAAAAGTTCTTTAGGATTGTTAGGAACTTTAGGAAGTCCCGCCATCTTCACCAGTGCCTGAAACAGAGGATTTTGCATAATTATCTCCAACTATAATTAAATTATAACAGACGATGTTAAATGCATCCAAAAATGACTTTTGGGGTTGTGGTTAGTCTCTTGTTACACTGTATATGTCGGAAGGATAGGACACATGACGGTAGAATTACGCACCTCGGAAGCGAAAACGATATACATGTTAACGGAAATAGCGATAGGAGATACGTTTAACATCCCGTTTAAGTACCTAGATTTTGATGAAAATATATCGGTAGGGATACGAACGCAAGTAGATGACGACAGTAACGACAGTTTTAAGGAACTTACACTTGATACAGACTACTACATTATGTCATCAGACGGGACAAACGGTATATGGGGAGTAGTGACGTTTTTAACAGCCTATTCAGGCTTACAGAGCTTAGTAATTTACAGAGATATACCGGTATCACAGGATAAGACATTTAATAGTCAGACGAAATTCAGTGCCACGACAGAGGCAGCGTTAGATAAGCTGACGATGATTGCGCAAGATAACGTATTCGAGAACAGGATTTTAAGGGCGCCAATAGATGATACGGTAAGTGATAGCGGTTTAGAGCTGCCAATTGGTGAAGAAGGCTATTTTTATACAAACGAAAGCGGAGAGATTGAGATTCGCTCACTTGAAGCAGCGCAAAAAAGCCTCAGACAGCCTGATTCAGAAACAGAAGATGAAAGTTTTGTGATATCAGCGGAAGAGAGAGCGGGGAATATTCTCGCGTTTAATGCAGAAACGGCAAAGGTCGATTTTATACCAAAATATACAGCAGGTAATAATGTTCAGATATCAGATCAAAATGTTATCTCGGCGACTGATACAACGTACACAGCAGGAGACAATGTCGATATTACCAACAACGTAATATCCGCAACTGATACTACTTACACTGCAGGAGACAATGTCGATATTACCAACAACGTAATATCCGCCACTGATACTACTTACACTGCAGGTGCCAATGTCGATATTACCAACAACGTAATATCTGCCACTGATACGACATATACGGCAGGAGACAATGTCGATATTACTAACAACGTAATATCCGCAACTGATACTACTTACACTGCAGGTACCAATGTTCAGATATCAGGCCAAAATGTAATATCAGCTACTGATACGACTTATACGGCAGGAACGAACATAACAATTGACGAAAATAATAAGATATCGGCAGTTCATCCGGAATTCACAGCAGGAGAAAATATAATTATTGACGATAATATTATTTCTGCTGATATTTGGAGCGTTAAGGTTTTCTCTATTTTAAAGTGGGAATCTACAACAATGCCATCTGATACGAAAAAATGGCGTTCAGTATGTTATGGTAACGGCAGGTTTGTGGCGGTAGCTGATAGTGTTCCTGTGGCGGCGTACAGCGAAGATGGTATTAATTGGACTGCTGCCAGAACTCCACCATCAGATTCTCAATATGGAAATCATTGGTATTCAGTATGTTACGGCAATGGTAGGTTTGTGGCTGTAGCTTATGGATCTAATGCAGTAGCATATAGCGAAGATGGTATTGATTGGTATACTAACACAATGCCTTCCGTGCAGTATTGGTCGTCACTTTGTTTTGGTAATGGTAAGTTTGTGGCGCTATGTAGCGCTCTTTCTGCAGCAGCGTACAGTGAATATGGTATTAGTTGGACTGCTGCCGCAACTCCTCCATCTACAGCTAATTGGAATTCAGTTTGTTACGGTGTGGACAAATTTGTAGCTGTGGCCGCCAACTCCAGTTCTAGATATATAGCGTACAGCGCAGATGGCAATGTTTGGACTACAGTTACCAATGCATTGCCCGCTAATGCTGCGTGGAATTGCGTTTGTTATGGCAATGGTAGATTTGTTACCATAGCTTCGGGTAGAGGAGTATATAGCGAAGATGGTGTTACTTGGTATTCAGCTACTACTGCGCCATCTTCAATAATTTGGAATTCAGTATGTTACGGTAATGGTAAGTTTGTGGCTGTAGGGGAGTCCGGAAGAATAACATATAGCACTGACGGCAATACATGGACAACTCCGAATAATACGATACTACCTACCGCCAGTTGGAAGTCAATATGTTGCGGTAATGGTGAGTTTGTGGCTGTATCTAATAACTCAACTTATAATTATGCAGCCTATACGCCTACGACAACGATAGCCGAACTTATACAAGAGAAAATAGGAGGATAATATGCCGGATTATGCACAGAAAGTAGCAGCATTTAACAAAAAGATAGCCTCACTATCACAAAATTCTTATTCTTTTCCTTATAATCCTCCTTATGATTATCCTTATATTGTAAGTACATCTCTAAGAAAAGAATTGCCGACAACACCTAATTATGAGAAACTAAAGGCGTCTATGTCGTCGGTTTTCAGACCGAATTCATTCAAAGAAATAAAAAAACAATTTAACGAAATAGAAAACAGGAACAGTCCGGCAAATTATCATTTCGTTGTTAGTATGGGTCAGGACTTAGGTACATATAGTTATGATTTTTATGATAAGGCTTTGAAACCATTAGGACATAGATATGCATTTCCGTTTCGTGAGTCTTGGCCACTTGATCGTGAGTTTAATCAAGATCTGGAACTAAAAAAGGAAGCAATTGCCAGGCGAGAGCGGGAAGCATCGGAGTTAATACAGTCTCAAGCATATAAGAACCTGGAAAAACAACTACAAAAACTGATGAATCCACCGAAGTTCAGACCGAGAACGTATATGACAGATAAACTATCAGTGAAATCAGATCCGAGATTACTTATAAACACCGTAAATAATCTAAAGAAAGCATTACAAAGGCGTAATACATCAGAAGCGCCTATTGGCAGAGGCACAAGTGATTTCTTCGCGAATATTTTAAGGGTAGGAGAGGGATAAAATGGGTTTTTCAAATATTATAGAAAATATTGGCATGCAAATTGCTCCCGGTAGTTCATTAGTGGAAGCATCAATCAATGCATATCCACAAGCATATCAAGATGCATACCGAACAGGTATGAATTACCCGATTGGTCATTCAATGAGTATGCCTGAGAGCATGGCTGAATTTAGTAAGAAGCCATACGCAACCCATTCAATCAAGAGAAAGAAAGCTCAGATCGGCAAGTTTCCATGGTTTGAAAATGAGAGTGTCAAGAACGTTATGGCAGAACAAGCGTGGAATGCAGGCTGGCAACGAGCTGTGGACGAACAGAAAAAGCGATTACAAGCATTCAACGCTACGAACCAACCATTTCAGAGTTATAGGAGATAGAACATGATTACATTAAGCCCATTCAAATCAGAAGACGCGTTTAAGATGGATTGGATAGAGACGGAAGACTTAGCGGGAATGCTGAGGAACAACCGCTATATTTTCGAATGTCTTGAGCAAGAAGGCAATTCGCAAACCATGACGAACGAAACGGGAAGTATTTTGGGAATAATAGTGCTTACACCGTATCACGCAGGCTGGTGTGACATATCGATGTTCATGGCGAAGCCGATTCAAGATGAGTTTGATAAGGACATATATAAGGCACTACAGGACATAGTTAATGATCTAACGAAGAAATACAAACGAGTATCCCTCAACGGCAAGAGTTCGAACGAGAAGCTTACGAAATTAATCAAGCATCTTGGCTTTGAGGAAGAAGGTGTCATGCGCAAATACGGATGGCACGGTGAAGATTATATTTTGTACAGTATAGTGGGGTAGGTATGTGCGGAGATATATTCAAACCGATAGAGCGTACGGTTGGTGGGCTTTTCGGTAGAAGGAATCATGAAGGCAGTCCATTACAGCATGCAGTCGGACTTCTTCCTGCGGCAATAGGATTAGCAACGGGGAATCCTTGGCTTGCCGGAGCGGCCGGAGCAGGTGTCGGAGCAATGAACGGAGGCGCGCGAGGAGCAGTTGTAGGCGGCTTAGGTTCGGGTATAGGAGCGTGGCTTGGTAATGCAGGTGCATTTCGCGGTGCACAAAACCCAATTGCTCTTATGATGGGGAAATCCAACTATGTGGGAGCGATGACAGGGTTAGGCGCGACTATAGGCTCGGGCATAGCAAGTCAATTCGGAAAACCGATAACGTCGGTACCGGCGCCTAACGGAGCACCGATCAACATACCGTCATTTGAGCAACTGCAGCAAAACGCAGTAATTCAAACGCAGCAAGCATTTGATCGAGAGGGAGTTTATCATTTGTTAAATCCGTTTAGGAGGTTTAACAGAGATATTGCGCCATCAGATCGCGGCAGATTTCCCTCATTAACGAAGACAGCGAAAGATCGAGCGAAAAAGAGGATGAGACATGTCTGAGGAACAACGGCAGCAAGCGGCAGCAGCGCAAGAACAAAACATAGTGCAAATGATATTGGAGCCGTATATCGATCCCAATCGATTAATACGCAAATATGAGAATGCGAAGAGAGCACGGCAGACGTGGGACACGAAATGGCAGATAATTCAGAACCACGTATTTCCGGATTATAGGGATTATTTGAACGCGACAGCATATAAAGGAGCGCCGCAAACGAGTAAGATCAAAGCGCATACGGGAGCGGTATCAGGCTTAATTAATAAGGTTGTGTCCTTAATAAGCGCGAAAACCTGTGATCCTGCCGTCAGATGGCTTGATTTAAAGTTTGAGGAAGATTCATTTAATCAAATGTTTGCCAGCAGAGACTGGTTGTATCAATGCCGAGAGGCTTTGTATAGATTATTTGCGCAACCGCAGAGTCATTTTTATACAAGTACATTTTCGTCATTATTGGATTGGTTTGCGATAGGCACGGGCTGCAGAGAGATTATTTTACGTAAGGATACGGGCAGAATTCAATTTATAAACGTACCTATGCAAGATGTTTTTATTGATATTTCGGGGTATGGAGATATCGATATGACATACAGACGCATGCAGTTAACGGCGCATCAAGCGTTTCAGTTGTGGGGAGAAGCATTACATCCGAAGATGCAATCTTTGGGTATTAAGGAAGACCAAACACCGACGGAACAGAAGCATGAATTTTTTGAAGTAGTAATGCAAAATCCCGCAATACAGCAATTTCCGGGATTGAACTACGTATCATGTGTAATAGACAAAGCTAACAAATCAGTTGTAGATATAGGTATGCATCATTTAAGTCCATACGTTGTCTCGAGGTTTTTTGTAGCACCCGGAGAAACATACGGAAGATCGTATGTATGGAACGCCATGCCTACGATAAGCGCGATAAACCGTCTGAACAAACGACAGCTGCAACTATTGGATTTTGCGACTAACCCGCCGATTTTGGTAAGAGATGAGACTACAGTCAACCAAAGACAACTTGTTCCCGGAGGATTTATTCAAGGATTGGATATAGACGGAAGACCGACGTATCAGCCAATGCAATTCGGAGCGAATTTGCCGTTATTGATGGAATACTACCAATCGTTATTAAGGGATCTGGAAGATGCGCTTGTGGCGAGAGATGTGATACCTGCGGACGCTCCGAACATGACGGCGACAGAGGTTAATCAGCGAGAGATACAAGCGTTTAACCGTATCAGACCGTTAATCGTACGCTTAGAAACAGAAGACTTGAACCATACTGTTTTACGAACACTCAAGCTTTTGGAGCAAACTGGCAAGCTACCTCCGTTTCCTTATGATGACTTAGGTATATATCAGGAGCAAATGCCGGATCCGATTATGCAACTGAGAGTAACATTCGGCGGACAAATGGCGAAAATGCAGAGATTGCAAGAAATTCAAGACAACGAAATGTTAATGAACAAAGCACTTATGGCAGCGCAGCAAGATCCGTCCGTTCTGGACAGAGTTAATTTAGATCGCATGATTGCTTTAGACGCGGAAATTTATGGAATAACAAATGGAGTAATTAATTCGGATCAGGTAGTACAGCAGATAAGAGAGCAGAGAGCGAAGCAGCAGGAAGCGGAACAACAGGCTCAGCAGCAGAGTATGATGATAGATAACTTTATAAAGATGAAAGAGGCAGGAATTGGTACGACAGCAGAGTAAAAAAACACTTGCGAGAAAGCAGGCGATAGAAAGGCTTATAAAGGGTGAAGACGGTATCGAACTTGTTCGGTATCTCGGCGATATTTGTCTGCGTAATCTGGGTTGTCCATGTAAGGACGGATTGGAATACGCATTCAATGAGGGCAAACGAAGTGTGTTTTTAGCTATTTTGCAAATGGCAGAGATAAACGAAGCGGAGTTTGTTCAATCTATGGTAAATAATAACGAAGAAGAGGAGTACTTTTAATGGAAGAAGGATATCAAGGAACAACAGGAGCGGAAAGCGGGTATCAAGCGGGGAATCAAGGAGGATATCAGCAGGGGTATCAATCGAACAACGGATATCAGCAGCAAGGAATGCAAGGTAATCCCGATTGGGATTTTCTGAACAGCAATTTTAAGTCTTTGGTACCTCCGCAATATCAGCAAATGGTATCGAAATACAACAATTTCGTTGATTTTCTTGACAGTTTTAACGCGGCACAGGGGTTAATAGGCAAGAAAGTCAGTGATTTTGCGAATTCAGACTGGCAGACGTATGCGAACATGGTGCAGCAGACAACGGGAGTTCCGGCAGATCCGTCGGGATATCAGCTGCAAAGGCAAGAAGGCAGTATTCTTGACGAAACAGACGATGCTTTATGCCGAGAACTCTCATGCAATCTCGGATTGAGTAACGATCAAGCGAACGGTTTACAAATGGCAATGGAGAATTTCGGTCAAGCTGTACGAGAAGCGGATTATCAGCAACAAATGGCAGTACAGCAAGAATTAGAAGCCAGATGGGGCAATAATTATGCATATAAGGAGCAGGCGATTCACAACGCATTTACAGATGTAATACCGCAATTATTCGGAGAGAACACAGATGCTTTCGGAGCGGATTTACAAGCGGCAATGGCGAGACATCCGACAGTAGCGAGACTTGTCGCGGCAGTAGGAGAACTAGCAATGAGTACACCTACGGGAGGATACGGCAATACGACGACACCACAAGGCGCTGCGGCAACAATAGATCAACTAAGAAACGATCCGGAGTTTATGAATAAATATATAAATCAATCGCATCCGGGGCATGCGCAAGCTAAAGATACTATGCAAAAACTGTTAAAACTCAAAAACGGAGAGCTATAAAAAAAGCTCCCCCGAAGGGGAGGGAGCTAAACCAATATGGAGGTAAATAAATGAAATTAACCTTTTATGATTATATATCATTTTCATTTTTGGTACATCTTTTTTTGTTGGCGTATAATATAAGCGGAGTTGGAGTACTCTCATATAAATCTTGATTCTAGAGCATGGTTTGAGTAGGAGATACTTCTAAAACTTATCTGTTTTTTTGTGTTTTTTTTAAACACTGGATTATTCTTTTGCAGGACGGATAAGGAAAGAACCTCTAATGTATTTCAGCTCTATCGGTTTTTTTCATGCCGGAAACGGGTGAGGATACCGCAGATTGCTTGAGTTGTCTGTATATCAGACTATGGATACTCTCGTAAGAGACCCTGAAATCCAAGCGAAACGCGCCCTTTTGAAAAATAGACGATAAAAATTGTTTTTTTATTGGTTTTTTAAAAGGGAGATTTATATCATGCCAGGAAATGGTTTTGAACTAACAAACTCGTTCTTAGAAGAGTTTGATTTAACATTTCACCCGTATCTGTCACAGAGAGGGTCACAGTTAATGCAGGCTTGTGTGCAAGAGCCTGTACAGGGAGCAGTAAAGTACGTTAGGTTTCAAAATGTAGGTGATGCACACTGGGTAACGTCACATGGAGATCCTACGAACTATACGACAATTGAGTACGATAGACGCAGATTGAAGCCTGTAGGTCTTGAATGCGCTATTACTCTTGATGCGTATGACATGGTGCAGCAAGGAACACCTGATCCGGGAATGCTGGCACAGCAAGCGGCGAACGCCTGTGGACGTAAAATTGACGAATGCATTTTGCAAGGGATCAATGGTACAGCATATACAGAATCGCAAGGTGAAGTAGTCCTGTCAGGAGCTGAGAGTGTCACAGCGGGTGCTACACCGGCAGCTGTTGTTGCGAACTACGATAAAACACAGACAATTGCATGGAACGATGCGACAGCGTGCGGAGACTTAACAGACAGTCCGCTAATTACTCATGTCGGGCTTAGTACTTCCAAGATTGCGAAAGCAATTAAGAAACTTAAGGCAGCAAACAACCAAGTTGGCCCATTTGTTTGTGTCACAAACGCACATGGAATGTTATCGCTTCGTGCAGACAAAAGAGCGGCGTCAACAGATTTTAACGATATTCACGCTTTTGCTCAGGGAGTAATGAATCCATATGCGGGAGTAGATGCTTTTGCGGAAATTGCTTCTACTTTAGGAGGAAAAAGCAAAGCTGACGCAGATGGTACATACTCTGCTGCCAACGGCTTAAATGTCAAATACGCATGGGTATACGCGTTACCGCAGATCAAACTCGGTTGCTCTATGCCTTTGCACATGGAAAACGGTTTGAACGCTGAAAGACATCTTGATCAGGTATTGATTTACAAGGGTATGTATGATTGCACCAGATTATATGAAGAGTCTGTTGTAAGAATCGAAGTCCTTGAAGATGTAACACAGATCGCGGGTAAAACCTTAGCAAACATATTAGCACATTAAGGAGATAGAATATGGCAGTAACATTAAATTCAGACATTGTCGGTGCTTATGTTAATAAGCAGCGTATAAGAACAATGAACTACCACGGTAGTGTGACTAACACTGTTGTGGTGGATGCTAACAGCTGGGCAAGCTCAGAGGCCGAAAGTGTTTTGTACTTAACGTTAGTACCGTACGGCGCAGTACTGAAAAGCATCAAAGTAGCTTTCTCAGCAACACATACTCAGCTTGCATATAAAATAGGTATAGCGGGGATTAATCCGGATCGCACATTTACTGCAATCAAGGATGATTTGATTACGGTTGACGCGCCTGCTAGCGCAATTGCAGCAAATACAATTCTTGAGCAATTGCCGGCTACGTTGTGGGGATCAACGCTGTATCAGCAATTATGCGCGGCAGCTGCTCCGTACACGCCTATAGATGCATTTAAAGAATATAAAGACAACGAATACGGCGTTTTGTTCTTAAAGTCTACAACGGCAAACACAGATGAAATTAACGGAACAATGGTCAGTATTGATTGGGTAGATCCGTCACCGTCGGAGACGCCGAAGATCAATAAGACAATTAATGTTCTGAACGCTCGTGAAGCAGCTTAAGGCATAAGAAAATGAAGATATCGAGCAAAATAGAAATTTGTAATCTTGCCTTGGCTCGAATAGAGCAGAGCTCGATATCTTCATATGAAGATGAAGACTCCATGCAGGCGCAATATTGCCGTATGTCTTATGAGCAATCGAAATCAGCGTTATTATCTCAATACAGTTGGAGTTTTGCGATCGATTCCGCAACGTTAGCCCAAGTAGAATACAATGACGCAATTAAAGAATACGATTATAAATATTCACTTCCGGAAGGCTTTTTAGCTTTTGTAGCGTTATATAACAGCTTTAATGAGGAAGTATTAGGCAGTGGATATAAGCCTTTGTACAGTCTTGCAGGCGGCTTTTTATATACCGATGTAGACAATGCCAAACTTAAGTTTGTAAAGGATATAGACACAGTATCCAGTTTTTCACCTTTGTTTATCGATTGTTTTGTTTTGGATTTAGCAACGAGATTAACAAGGTTATTTCAGAGTTCGGGAACTTATCTGCAACAATTGGAGCAAGAATTAAACATAGCTCTCAGGGCTGCGAAATCTAACGATTGCCGCCAAGTAAGCTTGGGAGGCTTAAGAGCGTATCCGCTTCTAGCATCTACGGGAGAATTTTAGATGGGAAGAATGAGATACAATCATAACTCATTTTCCATAGGTTTTTTATCTCGCAAGATACAAGGAAATACGGATTTTGAAGGATATAATAACGCGTTATCTGAGTGTGTGAACTTTGTGATACAACCTACAGGCGGGTTGTTTAAACGCACAGGAACATACTTTGCCGCAGAAGCCAAATCAGGTAGTCCTCGTTTGGTTCTTTTTTCATATTCTGCGGAAGATCAGTATATTTGTGAATTCGGTGCCGGATATATAAGGTATTTTACGAAATACGGTATTTTAACTGACGAAGACGAACATAATACCATTATCGAAACCGTAACAACATTTACAGAAGATGAAGTTAACTCAATGACCGTACAGCAAGACGGTAATATTCTCATACTCATAACAAGCAAAGGACTATATACACTTACACGCACGGCAGTAGATAACTTTGTTCTTGAAGAACAAGAATACAGTACGGAACCATTAACGTTTACGAACAATGAAAAAGTAGCGTTAAAGCCTTCTGCAAATACTGGAGAAATTACCATCACGGTTGTAGATCCGACTGATGATACTCAAAAACCGCACGCCAAATACGCTCCTTTTTTCAATGATGATGATATCGGACATTTCATTACATTATCGTATCGTCTACCTGATGCGGACAACATTATAGGTATTCAAACGTATTATCTGAGAATTACAGGAATAGATGACGACACAGGTGGATTTAAAAAAGTAACCGCAACTATAGATAAAGACAGATCTTATAATATGCAAGATACACTACCTTCGGTTACGGCGGTTACAAGATGGCAGTTAGGAGCATTTACCGAAACCCGAGGTACACCAAAGGCATCTGCTTTCTATGAAGGGCGGTTATTTTTAGCAAATAACGGTACCTATCCTACAGGTATATGGGGCAGTTCAAAGGTGTATCTCGATTGGACGGATTTTTATACGGGAACAAATGACGCGGATGCTGTAATGTTCAAAATGAGCGCCAAAAATGCTGATGAAGTATTATGGTTGGCATCACAATCGAAATTATTTGTCGGAACAAGATGGGGAATATATGTCGCCGGTTCCGCTACTTATAATGATGAAGGAGTAAGTCCGTCTAATTTCCGTGTCAGATTATTCGAGGCATCAGGAGCCTCTGATTTACAGCCTGTTACAGGGATGGATTCTGTCTTTTTCGTCGATGTTTCGGGTAAAAAAGTACATGAAATCCACTTATCTTCGGAAACAGGAGCATATCAAGTAGACGATATTTCATTATTATCAGATGACTTAACTCAATCGGGGATTATTGCACATACATGGCAGCAGAACCCTATACAAACATACTGGTGTGCGGTAGATGACGGGTATTTATGTTCGTTAACTTATCTTAAAAACAACGGCATTATGGCATGGTCTAAGCATGAAATCATGGGAGATAACGTTAAAATCGAACAGTTATGTACCATGCACGGAGATAAAAACGATCTTGTTTGGATGGTAGTACGAAGAGAAATCAATGGAGAATTTAAGCGCTATATAGAATACATGCATGCGGCGTATGATCCTTTGCAGCAGGAAGAATTTAAACAATTTTATGTCGATTCAGGTGTTACTAAGCAGGATAAATATACAATTACTAATATTGAAAGAGGAAGTAACCCTCAACTCAAAATAACAATAACCGACGCTATAGCAACACAAATTGAAGCTTTAATACCTGTTAATAACGGAATGTTGGAAGTTGCTTTTACCGGGATCGCGAAAAAATTCTTTCTTACTGATCTTAGTATTACAGAAGATGAATATGGAAAATATCTTGTCGGTACGTTATTTGATTATTACGAAACAGAAGCGGGAAAAGTCGCGGGAAAAATAAAAACATCAGATTTCTCCGGTTTCGGTGATAGTTCTACTTATATTAATGTCAGTCAGATTTTCGGATTAGAAGGTAATAATGTCAGATGCGATACACGATATCTTGTAAATGGCGATACAGTTATATTATTCGACAGTGACATACCTGATTATACCCAAAGCGGACAAGAGTATACTATCAGCGATAAAACAGCTACAACGGTACAAATTAACAAAGCTTCTGTGAAAATAAGACCTTCTTCCGGAAAGTTATTTAAAAAAATATCGGAAACATTAGATATAGAAACTTCTGCAGTTGATTGCACAATAGAATTGGAAGGCGAAATTACAGATAATGCAGCGCGTGTCTATATCAATAAAGTTACGGGCATGACCCAAATTAATAAAACAAGCTACAAAGTCGCTTCTATATCAGAGGATAAAAAAACTATAACCCTTTACGATGAAAAAGTTTCGGAGCTATGCGGTACCGATATCCCGCTTGATGCTTCTAAATTTTCTCCTTTCGATACCGTAAATCCTGACGGCAATGTCTACGTGTATTTTTCCGAAATGGGTGGTTTGGATCACCTTAAAGGGCAAACGGTAGATGTATGTGCTGACGGCAATCAACGTGATCCGCGTGTCGTTAGTAACGATGGAAAAATTACCTTTGATCATCCTGTAATGTACTGTTCAGCAGGTCTTGCGGTAAAGTCCTGGCTGAAAACAACACCGTTCTCAGGCGGCTCTCTTCTCGGCTCCTCTGTTGGAGCCGTCGGGGGACAAAAGTCGATGTGGTTACACTTGTATTATTCTCTTGGCGGTCGATATGGTTCTGAAAGTTCTAAGACATATCCTATTCCGTATTTAGGATTGGCTTCTAATTTCAATAAGCCAAAAAGCTTGGTCACGGGTTTAATAAAATGCCCGATTGCTAATGCCAAAGATATATATGATCGTAGTATCTATATAGAACATACCGAACCGGTAGCTTTTAATATCCTCTCAATTACTCAAGATATAGAGGTTTCAGATTCTTAATAGTTGTATTTTTAATTGTTTTTTATTAAAATATTACACGTAATAAGGATGTTAATATATGCTTACATGCATAATTATTGCTCTTATATGTCTACTTGTTACAGTCGTTGCTATGTTTCTCTTTGGAGAGAAGAGAGTACGAGAATTCTTTAACACAAAAACAGCCAGAGGATTAATCGCTGTCATTGCCGGAGTGGTTATGTACTACACTCCCGATGAAATCGACAGGATTATTCTTACAATTCTTGCGTTATTTGAAATTACCCCCGTTAGTATCGATCTGTTAAACAAGGACAATACAAAGATTGGATGAAAGATTTTTAAGAGCTTTTTTCTTTACGTTAAATAACGAAGGCGGATACGTTAACGATAAAGACGATCCTGGAGGCGCTACTAACTACGGTATTTCTCTTGAATTCCTAAAAGATATGTACAACAGAGGTTTCAAAGACGCCGATGTTAATCTGGACGGTACTATCAACCAGAAAGACATAGAGGCAATGAGTTATGCTTTAGTTCAAAGACTGTATCGCATAGAGTTCTGGGATAAAGTTTCTATGATTCCCGATGATAGTCTGGCTATAAAGGTATTTGATGCCGGTATTAATATCGGTATTAAAAGAGCTATCCAAATGCTCCAAGAATGCGTGGGAACTAAACAAGACGGAATTATCGGTCAGATTACTCTTAACGCTATAAGAACAAAAGATCCTAACGTTTTATTGCGTTGTTTTGTGAATCGCTTAGAGTTGTACTATTACGAAATAGCGTATCGTAATCCGACTATGGACAAGTTCTTGAAAGGCTGGCTCAGTCGTGCTAAACGTACTCCCGATAATCTGGAACTACAGAAAATGAGATCCAAAGTTTAGGTAAAAAAACAAAAACGCCTGAACCTAAAAATTCAGGCGTTTGTAATTGTTGTTATAATATATGTGTAATAGTTATGAAATATGATGCAAACAATGAAGAAAATGCACCGAATTTCGATACTAAATATAGCATATCTGTGCAGTTGTGAACATGCTTACCAACTAACGGTTTTGTATTTTCTTCTTTCTTGAGGAAGAAGAGGATTAGTTAGTGGTCTAGCCCACCATAAGTTAAATCCGGGCATCATATTTCTAACTGTCTTCTTAGCTCTTTCTCGGCCTGAACGAGAAGTTACATCTCTTCCTAAACGTATCAGATTAGACACAAAAGCTAACGTCGGTGATATATTTTCCGTAACAGACCTAAAGCCGGTAAGCGATTTTTCGGTAGAGAGAATACCGTCCACAATATGATTACTCAGCATAGAATAGTTAACTATATCTTTCCAAAATTCTGAAGACTTTGGGTTACTTTCTCTGTTATTAGTATAGTCCGCGATATATTTTCTCGCGGTACTCAGCGCTAAAGATGCTACAAGAGCCGAAGCAAATCTGTTTCCCGCGATATCTCCTCGCATGAGCGGTCTGTATACGTTGTTGTATAACATATAAGGATATGAGGCGAACATATACAGAAAAGAGCCTATTTCCGTTCTTAAAAATCTCGGAATATTACCCACGTCAGGTGTCATTACAAATTGATTCGTAAGAGTTTCAATAGATGCTCGCAACTGCCTAGATAGGCCTTTATCCGTAATATAATTAGGATCGAAGTATTTTAGATTTTTGGTTATATCGCCATGTTCATAAAATAGATCTGCAATTGTGCTGCGCCACTCCTCAGTGATTCCCATCTTATTAAGAAACTCGGTATTATTGTTCTTAACGCAAGCATCGATAATATCGCTGTAGATGTCTTCGGCAACTGTTTCTTTAAATACTCTCGTCAGCCAATCAACGCCGCTGTATTTTCCTTGGAAAGCCGCTAATTTTCTGCCCCAGCCGGTATGCATTTCATCAGGAACATATCCCAAATCTAACCATCTGTTATTTTGTACACTTCTATCAAGAAAATCTAAAAACCTTCTTAAGGTTTCTTTGTCTGTTTTTTCCAATTGCGCTTTGGGGAATGTAAGGCGCTTGAGAGTATGGCCAAACCCTTTACGCAGAGATACCACCGCGATGTCCGGAATCATCGAAAGAAACAGTTGTCCGCTCATTCCTGCAAAAGTGAGGTCTCTTATACCCGCTACCATGTTTAAGCACGCGTGATTTTTCAAGGCTCCTGTTTTATTGAAAGTTCCCTTAAAAAGCTGTTCTATGTCTTGTAACAACTTCAGGTTATAACTATACGCTTCCTCAGTAGAAGCGGTAACCATATCAATTTGTTCGATAGGTTTCTCCGCTCTTGCTGCTTCAGTGAACAAGGCACCCGTGTTACTCCTCGCTTGTTTATGTTCATAGACGCTCTTTAGGCTTTGCCAGTCCTTATGCCCGACTTTTTGCGCGGCTTCGTCTAACGCCTGCTCAACTACAAGCTGTCTTAAGCTATTGAAATGATTAACTACACTATCATATTTGAGCATGCCCATCTCAAGCATAACTTCATCACTAATAGCAACCTGTCTTTCTTTGCCTAATTTCGCTTTGAAAGTCTCTGACTCAAATGGATTAATATCTGACGCGCTTGGCTTATGTCCCGTAATACCGGCAATTATCTCATTGACGATGCTTTCTACTTCCTTAGGATTATTGACTAATTCAGGCTTGTTTAAAATTACTTCTCGATCTAACAACTCTCTGACGTTATCAATATTTTTAGTTATATTTTCTTTATCATATTCTCTCTTAATATACTGTAATGCTGTATCTTTCGTTTTTGGAACTAAATCTAATTTAACCAGCTCATTAAATTTTTCTCGTGGCATGTCGGCTAATTCTTTTGTGATTACGTATCTTTCGGATTTTATATTGTCTAAATCAATATACTTCCTATCAAAATCTATGATTTTTCTTGCCGCTTGTTCCGGAAGTGTTTCAGGAATTACATCTTTTTTGTTTGAGGAAACACGCCATAGACCTCTTATAGCATCTGATCCGCGAGTAAAATCTTTTTTGTTTATTGACAAAACACGCCGTAGACCCTCCCTAAAATCTTCTGGAAGTACATCTTTGGTAATGATTATCGAACCTACCTCTCTGTCGAAGGCTTCTATACTTCCTCCTTCGGCAACAAATTGATTTCTGATCGTGTTTATCTCTTCTCCGAGTTTTAGTTGATCCCCAAGATACAAATTCAGTTTTTCGTTTGCCGTTATACCTACTACTTGCTCCTTGCCTGCTAAATTTGAAATGCGATTCCCAAAAAGTAACGGTGCAAGATCTTTTAAAAGCTTATCTCCAGAATTATACATTTGCAGCTCAGGCGTAGGATTAACCATGCTCCACACAGCTCTTTTCACTTTCTGGACTGTTGTTCCGAATCTTCCGGTAGCCGCTTGCTTCAATACTCCGTTTTCCATAAGAAACCAGCGATCGATATTAGGCATAATGGCGTCTTTAACAGCTTCTTTCGTTGTCTTCCATAACGGAGAGATGACTTTAACGCCTAATCCGTGCAGAAAACTACCGGCTATTGCTCCTCCCGCTGTTTCTAACGCCAATTCTTCCAAATCAAATGCGTTTCTTACGGACGAACGCATAGTGTAACTGCTTCCGCTGTATATTGCCCCTGCCATGGCGGCTCTTACAGCCATAGAACCGAACTTGATTCCTCTGGCAGCGCCTCCTGTTATATATGTTAACGGGTCGAGAGGGGCGGCAACAAGCTCTAACGCCATACGCCTGGCCAAGC
>JAZNEM010000021.1:0-1600 GCA_045588595.1 Eubacteriales bacterium | reverse complement strand
CTTCGTCATTTTCTTGCGAAAATGCCACCTCCCTTTACACAAGGGAGGCTCTTGGTTTCTTTACGTTTGTATATTTTGCTACCTAAAGTTTTTTAATGATACTTTGTCAGTAAGCTGAGCCCATTCGTTTCGAATGGGCTTTTTGAAATTCACAAAAGCTTTTCAAGCTCGTTCGTCTTTTCTTTACTTGCTTCGGGAATATCGGCAAACGGAAAGGGAATGCCCATTTTGTCGTATTTCACCTGACAAATTTTGCGAAAAGGCAGAAGCTCTATCTTATCAACGCAAGCGTGAGCCTTTGCGATATATTTCAATTTCAAAATATTTTCCTCGTTGTCGTTCAGTGTCGGGATAATTACCTGACGGAGCGTTACGGGGATATTTTTTTCGTTCAGATAAGAGAGAAAGTCAAACGGTCTTTCTATTGAACAGCCGACGTATTTGAGATAATCGGCATTATTTGTGTATTTGAGATCAAGCAATACGCGGTCGGTCACGGTAAGCAGAGCTTTTACCTTATCGTTCAATATACTTCCTGACGTATCAAGACAAGTGTTTATACCTTCCTCATGAGCAAGCTCGAATATTTCCTTTACAAAATCCGCCTGCAAAAGAGGCTCGCCGCCCGAGACAGTTATTCCGCCTTCATTAGCGAAATATTCACGGTAACGAGAGGCTTTTTCAACTATCTCCGCGGGAGTATATTCAGTGCCGCCTGCCATATCCCAAGTGTCAGGATTGTGGCAACAGCCGCAACGGAGATTGCACCCCTGCGTAAAGACAACAAATCGTATTCCCGGACCGTCGAGCGCGCCGAGACTTTGTATAGAGTGTACGCGCCCAACGGTGATCATTTCGTTTTTCATACTGTTTCGTGGAAAGTACGGCTTATAACTTCCTTTTGCTGCTCACGCGAGAGCTTGTTGAAGTTTACTGCGTAGCCTGAAACTCTTATGGTGAGGTTCGGATAAGCCTCGGGGTCTTCATACGCTTTCATAAGCGTTTCGCGGTTCAACACGTTTACGTTTATGTGATGCGCTCTCTTTGCGAAATATCCGTCAAGAATAGAAACAAGGTTGGTAATTCTTTCGTCCTCGCTTCTGCCAAGTGCATCGGGAGTTATAGAGAACGTGTTCGAGATACCGTCTCTGCAATCGTCGTAAGAGAGCTTTGCTACCGAGTTGAGTGATGCGAGAGCACCGTTCTCCTCTCTGTTGTGCATTGGGTTCGCACCTGGGGCGAAAGGCTCGCCCGCGCCTCTGCCGTCGGGAGTCGCGCCCGTGTTCTTACCGTACATTACGTTAGAGGTAATGGTAAGGACGGAAAGAGTATGCATCGCGTTTCTGTAAGTTGGAGTTTTTCTGAGTGCAGTGATGAATTTGTGAGTCATATCCTTTGCGATAAGGTCAACTCTGTCGTCATCGTTTCCAAATTTGGGGAACTCGCCCGTTGTCTCAAAGCTTACGATATATCCGTTTTCATCGCGTACAGGCTTTACATTAGCGTACTTGATAGCCGAAAGGGAATCGGCAACTACCGAAAGTCCGGCGATACCGAACGCCATAAATCTGTCGACCTTGGTGTCGTGCAGCGCCATCTG
>JAZNEM010000020.1:0-4592 GCA_045588595.1 Eubacteriales bacterium | reverse complement strand
GGAATGGTAATCCGTTCCGAAAAAGACATCGACCATACAGTCGTTTTTAGAGGCTACGCCAAAAAATCCGCCCATGTTTTCTCCTTTTTACTTCGATTTAAGAATAAATTATGCGAAGAAAAGTTCGGAAAGGGTCATGGGGTCAATATATTTTCCGTCTTTATAAACGCGCATATTACCCGATGCGATCTCGTCGATAAGCATTACCTTTCCATCAGAGTCATAACCGAACTCAAACTTGATATCGTAAAGAACGAGTCCCTTTTCAAGAAGGTCATCCGCAACGATCTTGGTGATCTTCTGAGTCATTGCCTTCATATCGTCGTACTGCTCTGCTGTCATAACACCGAGGTCAACAAGTCCGTCCTTGGTTACGAGCGGGTCGCCCTTTTCGTCGTTTTTGAAGGTCATCTCAACGTACGCGGGAAGGTCTGCTCCCTCCTCTATATAATCGCTGTAACGGCGATAGAAGCTGCCAACTGCTTTATGACGGCAGATTACCTCAAGTCCCTTACCGAATACCTTTGCGGGAAGGACCTCCATGGTGGTGTTAGCGAGGTCCGCGCTTACGTAGTGTGTCTTGATGCCTGCGGCGTTGACCTTTTCAAAGAAATAGATAGACATACGGAGGTTTACGTCACCGACACCGTCGATGGTAAGACCTACCGAGTTCTCACCCGGATCAAATACTCCGTCTTTTCCCGTACAATCGTCCTTAAACTTAAGAAGATAATTTCCATTGTCAAGTGCAAATACGTCCTTTGTTTTTCCTGTGTAAACGAGCTTCATTTTTATATTCTCCTTTTATTTAAATAAAATATTTTACTTATTGAATTCAGCCGCGACAGCCGCGTCCTTTGCAAGAACGCCCTCTGCGTCGCTCTTGCGCTTTGCGTCGAGCTTTGCCGCAAGCTCCTTATCCTCGATAGCGAACATCTGCGCACAAAGCAAAGCGGCATTAGCTGCTCCGTTTATAGCGACAGTTGCCACGGGGATACCGCTTGGCATCTGTACAGTCGACAAAAGAGCGTCCATGCCGTCGAGATTTGATGATTTACAAGGTATTCCTATAACGGGAAGAGTTGTGTTTGCAGCTATTGCGCCCGCAAGATGAGCAGCCATTCCCGCCGCCGCGATTATTGCGCCAAATCCGTTCTCTCTTGCAGACACTGCAAAATCACGCGCCTCAACAGGAGTTCTGTGAGCCGAGTATACGTGTACTTCATAAGGGATATCGAACGCCGCGAGAGTATCTATTGCCTTGCGCACGATAGGAAGGTCGCTGTCACTTCCCATAACGATTCCAACTTTTTTCATGATTGATCCTCCTTAAAAGAAAATGAAAAAGGGCGCACTTATTCCACTAGAAACAAGTGTGCCCAGACGGTCGGCTTAACGGGAATACTTTCCCGAGAAAGATTTCTGTTCCACTATGGTCTATCCATATTTTCCGTCAGTCGCAGAAACCCATTTCAATACTCTTATATGATACCATAAACGACGAATTTTGTCAAGTGCAAACCAAAAAAAAATAGCCTTTTCAACGCTCTTTGTCGTACCTTACAACATGCAACATTTACATGTGACTTTTTTGTTGAAAACTTCAAATTTTGATTTTGCGAGTTGTTTCTGCAACTGCGGGGAGCTTCGCACCCCAGTCAACAAGTCGGTTCGCGGTTGCGTCCCGCGAATTTGCTGCGCAAAACCCGACTTGTTGCGCTATACCATGTTTGTTAAACGGCTAAATAAACCGCAATTTATCCGTTTCAAATTTGGATTTATCGGTGTGTTTGATTTGACGAAAGGGCAACGCACGAACGAAACGGTTAACACAAACTCTGTAGGGGAGACCTGTGGTCTCCCGCGGGCGTTCACAGAACGCCCCTACGGTATAAATGTAAATTTTGATTTGTCGGTGAGATGAAGTAATGAATAGAAGACGCAACAAAGTGTGTTTTGACCGAGTTACTTGTTACTCGTAGTTACTTGTTACTCGTAAATTTGCGGGACGCAACCGCAAAAGATTTGTTGACGGAGGTGAGAGTTAATCACGATTAACTCTCACCGACAAACCGCAATTTGTTTAATTTTCGCAAATCGCTTGACTTTTTCGCGCTTTAAGGCTATAATTTTTATATATAAGAAAACGAAAAACGAGTCGTGCGACTTTCTTTTTAAAATCTATAAATTAAGGAAGAAAAACATGAAAAAAGGAAACGTTTTGGCGCTTTTGCCTATCGGCATTTTTGTGGCGCTGTATTTGGGTCTGGGAATTACTTTCGAATATATTTTAAAAATCCCCATGGGTTTTTACAAAGTTCCTATCGTAGTTATCTTTTTGGTCGCTTTATTGGTCGCGTGTCTGCAAAACAGAACGGTCAGCTTTGATAAGAAGCTCTCTCTGATGGGGCAAGGCGTGGGTGACAAGAACATTATCACTATGCTCCTCATATTTCTTCTGGCGGGCATCTTCGTTGGTGTGGTCGGACGAAACAGTGCCGAGAGCGTTGCGTATTTCGTTCTTTCCATCGTTCCCCCTCGCTTTGCGGTCTGCGTGATATTTATTGTCAGCTGCTTCGTTTCAACCGCTATGGGTACGTCGGTCGGAACTATCACACTTATAACACCTATCGCGGTCGCTATATCGACGACATCGGGCTTTTCTCTGCCGCTTTGCGTAGGCACTGTAGTAGGCGGTGCTATGTTCGGTGACAACCTATCGTTCGTATCGGATACGACCATTGCCGCCTGCAACGGTCAAGGGTGCGCTATGAAGGATAAGTTCCGCACGAACTTTGCCATTGTCCTCCCTGCCGCTATCGTAACGTTTGCTCTCATTCTTTTGCTTTCTCTCAAGACCGATATTCAGCCTATGGATATCCCCTCATACGACCTCGTTCAGATAATTCCCTACATTCTTGTATTGATAGGCGGCATCATCGGTATCAACGTATTTATCACGCTTATGATAGGTATCGTAACGGGCTGCGTTATAATGTTAGCTACGGGCTCTATGGATTTCCCATCGCTCTTGGAGAGCATGGGCGGAGGCGTTTCGGGCATGTTTGAGACCTCGATGGTCGCTATACTTGTAGCGGCACTCTGTGCCCTGATACGTGAGGCAGGCGGATTCCAAGCGTTACTCAACGGAATACACCGTGTGTTCCGAGGAAAAAGAGCTGCACAGCTCGGTATCGGACTTCTTGTCGGTCTTATGGATATTTCGACCGCAAACAACACGGTGGCTATCGTAATGGCAAATCCTATCGCTTCGGAAATGGCAAAGGAATACGGAATTTCTCCAAGAAAGACCGCTTCTATCCTCGATACCTTTTCCTGTATCTTCCAAGGAGTTCTTCCCTACGGTGCGCAAATGCTGGTGGCTCTGTCCGCGGTAAGTTCCATGGGAGTGGAGCTCGGAGCTTTCGATGTGATAACTCACCTCTTCTACCCCATGATGCTCCTTTTAAGCTCGCTTGTGTTTATGTTCCTTCTACCCGAAAGAAAGAAGAAATAATATCTTATGGACAAAAAAGACAGAGAATCAAAAGCGTGATGTCCTTATCGGAGAAATCACGAAACATTTACCTGACACACGGTAGGGGCGAACTGTGTTCGCCCGCGGGAGACCGCAGGTCTCCCCTACGGATAATCACGCAGTAAACAAATAATTAGCCCCGAAAGATTTTTAACGGTCTGTCGGGGTCCTCATTTTAAGGATGTTGAAGTTTTATGTTCAAATCATCAAACGAATCCACTTGTTCTCCTGAATATTGCTCGTTATATCTGTTAAAGAGAATAGAGGGTATTCCAAGCATTTGGGCAGATAAAATATTAGCAATGCTATCATCTACAAAAAGGCATTCGTCTGCTGATGCTTGTATTTGTTTTAACGCAATACGGTATATTTGAGGATCAGGTTTTCTGTAATGCACATCTCCACTGATTATTCTGTATTTGAAATACTTGTCAATGCCATAATATTCGGTAATATATCTACTCCACTCCGATACATCCGTAGACAATAAAACAAAATCATATTGTTTATAATATTTTTCTGCAAATAAAACAAACGATTTGTCAAAAGAAAGATAATTTTCGATATAGTTTTTCATATGATATTCGGGGTCTTTGTAACCCAATTTAGAAAGGAATTCATATGAACTTATATGACCTAATCCTGCTTTTGTAAACAATTTTTGATTTTCAAGCAAATCCTTTATTCGTCCATGTTCCGATACATCGAAGTGTTCATACGTATAAGGAACAAAGTTTCCTGTTCTGTCTTTTAATATTACTCCGTACATATCGATTATCAAAGTTGTAATCTTTTGGGACATCATCTCGTTGCTCCTTGATATTTTTATCGCCAGTTTCGCCTTTGTATTACAAAGGCTTCGGGCAAAGCCCATACCCCTATTCTCCTGCATATAATTCGTCGTAGTACCATCGCAGCGGATTTTCGAAAATATAATTTGATCGGGTTTCGTAATCCTTCTTATTTCGTATCACGTGTTCAATATAGGATTTTTGCCAAATGGATGCACCAATCTTTTTTGTTGCCGCACCTTTGAATTGTTTTACCATCCGTT
>JAZNEM010000019.1:0-2072 GCA_045588595.1 Eubacteriales bacterium | reverse complement strand
AGCCTGACAGTGTATTTGTTGCGGAAACTCATCCCGTAAAGCTTGATGAATCAACGATAGAAGCCAATGCGCGTTTCTTTGCTTCAAAGGCAGACGTTCCGTCTCAGGCGATTACCATGGGTATGCGTTCAATCATGCAAGCAAGAAAAATTCTTCTCGTAGCAAACGGAAAGAACAAAAAAGCTATATTGGAAAGAGCTGTAAACGGACCTATAGATCCGATGGTTCCGGCATCGATCTTGCAGCTTCATTCGGACGTGACGATAATTTTTTCCGAATCATAATAACACGTACTTGCATATGGAACTCGCGTAGAAAAATATAACAAAAAGCACCGACTTTTAAACAAGTCGGTGCTTTTTTGGTGGAGACAACTGGAATCGAACCAGTGACCTCATGCATGTCAAGCATGCACTCTAACCAGCTGAGCTATGCCTCCGTAACGTGTGATATTATATCACACTTTTTTTGTAAATGCAATACTTTTTCGAAAAATATTGCTGAATTTATTGAAAATTTTATACTATTCTTATATCTAATATCCCGTTTTGCTTTTTTTGTTTACGTTTTTGAAGATCACCGTCAAAAGCAAATACAACGACGCGGCGAGAAGCACGTGAGCTGTGACCGAGAGCGTTTCGGTAGAAAAATGACCGAATCTTCCTATAAACAGCTTGGTTGCAAAAGTAGATATTATAACGCAAAACAGCGGACGTACGACCCAAGGAATGACCTTGGGTCGTATTTTTACGACCGAGAAAAGCCGCGCGATACTGAGCGAGGCGTTTACTATTTCGGTAAAATAGACGGTCATTACGTAGCCAAGCACCTCAAACCGAGGTATCAAAATTATAACGAGTATCACCGAAAGAAAGGAATCGGCAATGTTTATCGCCATATGATAGACCTGCTGACCAAGACCTTTCAGAATAGAATCTACCGATGTGTCAAGGTACATGATCGGAACGAGGGGAGCTATCATAAATATAAATTTTGCGGCATCGGTCTTTGGGTATATCGCGCCGCCAAGCTCTTCTGAAAAGCATATAAGTATTCCCGATACGCCGATAGCGTATGTAAGCACGGCTTCAAAAACGCGCTCGATGGTTTTTATTATCGACTCTCGATCGCCTCTCGCGTTCGCTTCGGAAACCTCGGGAATGAGAAGTCCCGCAAAGGATGACGAAAGTGCGGAAGGGAAAAGCACTAAAGGAAATACCATGCTGTGAAGCGTACCGTATGAGGCAAGCGCGTTCTCGCGTGAGCTTCCGCTTTTTTCAAGTCCGCGAGGGATAAGAAGATGCTCGATAGTTACGAGCGCGGAGCGAACGTATGCGCTGAAAGCCACGGGCAGAGCGATCTTGAGCAGCTTTCCGCTTGTTTTGTTTGCGCTTTCTCCGCTTTGCGAAAGCTTTAATTTCCTCTTATCAAACAGAAACAGCGAGCCGTGTATGATAAAAGAGGAAAGCTCGGCAACAGCTCCGCCTATTATGACCGCAAGGCAGGCAAACTGAATGTCCCCAGGGATACAAAGCGTGAGCAGGGCAACGCAGGAAAATATGCGTATCCCCTCGCCAAGCACTTGAACCGCCGCGTTCTTCCATACCCGTCTCATAGCAGTAAAATATCCGTTAAAGACCGAGGAAAGAGCTATCGGAATAAGCGTTATTGACATTATCCGCAGAGGCAAGACAGTCCGCGCGTCACGGAGCAGATGAACGCCTATAAAAGAGGATAGAGAGAATAAAAGACAAAAGCTTAACGCTCCGAAAAACAAAGCGTAGCAGATGCATTTGCTCAACAATTCACGAACGCATTTTGATGCGTTCTTTTCGTTTTCGCCAAGAGCCTCAGATATAAGCTTTGTCGTCGCAAGCTGTATTCCCGATGTGGCAAGCGTGAGCGCAAAGCCGTAGACCGTAGAGATAAGCGCAAATACGCCCATTGCCGTCGCGCCTATCTTGTTTGACAGATAGACCTGAAAGCTGACCGCGACCGAGCGCATCAAGAGTGACACCGCGGTCAGTAAGATACCGTTAAAAATAAACCTTTTAAATTTTTGCATAGCTTTT
>JAZNEM010000018.1:0-2708 GCA_045588595.1 Eubacteriales bacterium | reverse complement strand
GCTCTGTTATGCGTCTTGGCGATAATACCAGAATGGAGGTTCAGGCTGTCAGCACCGGCTCTATCGCACTTGACGTAGCACTCGGCATAGGCGGTGTTCCGCGTGGACGTATTATTGAGATCTTTGGACCTGAATCCTCGGGTAAAACGACCGTTGCGCTCCATATAGTTGCTGAGGTTCAAAAGGCTGGCGGCGAGGCGGCGTTTATCGACGCGGAGCACGCTCTTGACCCCGTTTACGCAAAAGCACACGGAGTTGTCATTGACAATCTTCTCGTTTCCCAGCCCGACTGCGGTGAGGACGCGCTCAATATCACCGAGGAACTTGTCCGCTCAGGCGCTATCGACGTAGTTGTCGTTGACTCGGTAGCCGCTCTTGTTCCCCGTCAGGAGATCGAGGGGAATATGGGTCAGGCAACCGTCGGCGTACAGGCGCGCCTTATGTCACAGGCGATGAGAAAGCTCTCCGCGGTTATTTCCAAGAGCAATACCGTACTTATCTTTATCAACCAGCTTCGTGAAAAAGTCGGCGTTATGTACGGAAATCCCGAGACTACTCCGGGCGGACGCGCTCTTAAGTTCTACGCGTCTGTAAGAATAGACGTAAGAAAGACAGATCAGCTCAAAGAAGGCAAGGAAGCGTACGGAAACCACGTTCGCTGCAAGGTCGTAAAAAACAAGGTTGCTCCTCCCTTCAAGACTGCTGAGTTCGATATCCTTTACGGAAAAGGGATATCGCGTTCGGGCGAAATAATAGACTACGCGATAAAGCTTGATATTATAAAGAAGAGCGGTTCTTGGTTCTCCTACAACGGTGAACGCCTTTGCCAAGGTAAAGAAAAGGTACGCCAGTATGTCGAGGCTCATCCCGAAATGCTGAGCGAACTTGATGCTAAGATACGAAGCATGAAGGATCAGCTTAAAGAAAACGAGGACGAGTTCGAGCTTGATGACGATGACGATGAATTTGATATTCGCACCATGGATGAGGACGGAGAGCTTTGATGATCATCTTTGTCACCGCACTCAGCGTTCACGGAACGGATGAAATAGCGGTATCTCTTGAGATTTCGAATGGTGATCACATGCAAAAGGAACGGCTCGTTATATCCTCCGCACAGTGTGCCGATCTTGCTATCAAATACGGAAATATAGACGAACGACAGTATGACGATATACTCTTTGCCTCTCAAATTCATACGGCGGTAAAGCAAAGTCTTTCTATACTTTCATATGGTATTTGCTCAGAAAACGCCTTGATAAGAAAGCTCATATCGCGCGGAAATTCTCGCGAGATAGCCGAGCTTGCAACCGAGGAATTGAAAAAAAACGGATACATAGATCAGGACGAGGACGCAGCGCGCGAAGCCGAACGCGGAGCTGTTAAGCTCTGGGGAAAGATACGTATAACCGCATCGCTTCGTGAAAAAGGCTATTCCGACGATTCTATCCGTTACGCGCTCACCTATCTGCGCGCCTCGGGAGTGGATTATATCGAAAACTGCTCCACCCTTATCCGCAGAAAATGGGTAGAGATACCGAGCGACCCCGCGGAACGAAGAAAAATGGTAGCCGCGGTAATGCGCTATGGCTACACTTCAGACGAAATACGTGCCGCGTGCAAGTCTATAAAAAAAGGAAACTGAAAATGAAACTGTTATTCAAGCAAAGAATGTTTTCGTGGTTTGATAGCTACGATATTTTCGACGAATTGGGAAACACCGTTTATACAGTAAAGGGCGAGCTTGCGTGGGGGCATCTTTTGCGCATATACGATGCTTACGGTCAAGAGGTAGGTTGCATAAAGGAAAAGGTATTTTCGTGGTATCCAAAATTTGAGATGTATATTCACGGAAATTACGCAGGAAGCATATGCAAAGAATTTTCCTTTATTAAGCCCAAATATCATATTGACTACAACGGTTGGATGATAAACGGTGATTGGTTGGAATGGAATTATACCATTCTGAACGGTACTTTTCAAGCCGTTGCATCGGTCTCCAAGGAATTGTGGAATTTGACAGACACCTACGTTATAGACGTTCTCGACCCAAATGATGCCATCTACGCCTTGATGCTCGTCCTTGCCATCGATGCGGAAAAGTGTTCGAGGGATTAAAGAAATAAAAAAGAGCGAAATTGGGGTGTCTACCATAAAGCAGGAAAACGCATCACCTACATTGGTGGTGCGTTTTTGCTTTTCAACCTACAGTTGAAAAATCTCGTTTAAGCAGTTATTGTCAAAAAAAGATCGCCGTGATATAATAAAAGCACAGGGCAGGCGCCGCCTTGAAATTCGGAGGTGAATTTATGAATATTGGAAACAAAATTAAAGAATTGAGAAAACAGCGTGGCATTACTCAAGAACAGCTTGCGGATAGCATCGGCGTTTCCTTTCAAGCGGTTAGCAAATGGGAAAATAATATAGCTTTGCCCGATATAACATTAGCTCCTGCTTTGGCAAGTTATTTCGGTGTATCTATGGACATTCTTTTCGATTTCAGTTTGCAGGAAATTGAAGATAAAGCGTTTGCTATCGCAAAAGAAAGTTGGAAATATCGTAGTTCCGATTGGGAAAAAGCACGTAATATTATTGATGAAGGGCTGAAGACGTATCCTGATAATGTTATTCTTTTGATTAACAGACTTTATGTTATGAGTAGCGAGGAAACCCCCGACGAGGTTATCGCTATCGCGTTGAAAATTATT
>JAZNEM010000017.1:0-2815 GCA_045588595.1 Eubacteriales bacterium | reverse complement strand
GCGCAGATGCAACAAATCGGTTTTGCGTAGCAAATTTGCGGGACGCAACCGCAAAAGATTTGTTGACGGAGGTGAGAGTTAATCGTGATTAACTCTCACCGACAAACCGCAATTTATTTATTCAACTACTATAAGTGAACGGAAGCAAACCTCACCGTCCTTTACGAAAGCCACGGCTTCTTCACCTGCGCGGAGGTTACCGTCAAGGAGAGCGGAGGAGAGAGCGTCCTCGACCTCTCGTACGACCGCGCGGCGCAGAGGACGCGCTCCGTATTCTGCATGGTCGCCCTTTTCGAGTAAGAGCTCACTTACGGACGCATCAAACGAAAGTGTTACGCCAAGGCTTTTGGCTCGCATCGAAACGTCGTTTAACATTATTTTCACTATGCGCGAGAGGTCATCGCGTGAAAGGGGATTAAAGATTATTATTTCGTCCACGCGGTTTAAAAATTCGGGTCTGAATTGCTCGCGCAGAGCTTCCTTCATTCGCTCCTGCGTATCATTGCGAGCAACTGCTTCGCTTCCCGAGGCAAAGCCGAGAATACGCGAGGATACGCCCTTGTTCGCACCGAGATTCGACGTCATGATTATTACCGTGTTTCCAAAGGCTACACGTCTGCCTGCGGAATCGGTCAGAACCCCGTCCTCAAGTATTTGCAAGAGGAGATTGAAGATATCGGGGTGCGCTTTTTCTATTTCATCAAAAAGCAGTATCGAATAGGGGTGACGGCGCACCTTTTCTGTAAGCAGACCGCCCTCACCGTAGCCAATGTAGCCCGGAGGTGAGCCTATAAGCTTTGATACGCTGTGCTTTTCCATATATTCGGACATATCAAAGCGTATAAGCGTGTTTTCACTTCCGAAAAGAGAGAGCGCAAGCGCACGGCAAAGCTCGCTCTTGCCAACTCCCGTCTGACCGATAAAAATAAATGAGCCGATAGGGCGTTCGGGCTTTTTAAGACCGATACGCCCTCTTCTTATGGCACGGCAGAGTGAGTCTATCGCGTCGTCTTGACCGACGATAGTCTTTTTCAAGTCCTCTGAAAGAGTTTTTAAGCAAAGGTCATCGGACTCATGCCTTGCATGTACGGGAATTCCCGTTCTCTCCTTTACGACAGCCGCGATATCATCTGCGGTGACGAAGAGAGGACGGGATATATCGTTTTCACTTTTTATGACAGCAAGCTTTTTTGAGACGGCGGCTGCCTTGTCACGAAGAATGGCGGCTCGCTCAAAATCCTGCTCGGTAATGGCAAGTTCCTTGTCCTCGGTGAGAAGCTTGTATTCGTCCTCAAGCTTTTTTTGCTCCGGAGAAGAATGTGTATTGTCAAGCTTTACCCGTGCCGCTGCTTCGTCAACGAGGTCGATAGCCTTGTCGGGCAGATATCTGTCGTTTATATATCGTACCGAAAGCGTTACGGCAGCTTTTATAGCTTCGTCGGTTATCGAAAGGGAATGATGTTCTTCATAGCGGTCTCGCAGACCGAAAAGTATGCGTTCTGCTTCAATGGGAGTTGCCTCGTTTACGATTATAGACTGAAATCTTCGCTCAAGAGCCGCATCTTTTTCGATATGCGCGCGGTATTCCGAAAGCGTAGTCGCTCCTATCATGCGCAATTCTCCACGAGCAAGAGCAGGTTTTAGAATATTTGCCGCGTCAACAGCGCCTTCGGCAGCTCCCGCACCGATTATCATGTGAAGCTCGTCGATAAAAAGAATTATATCGGGATTCTTTGCCGCCTCATCTATGACGGATTTCATTCGTTCCTCAAATTCACCGCGATATTTCGCGCCCGCAAGCATAGAGGAGATATCGAGCGTGATTATCCTTTTATTCGAAAGAGAATCGGGAACACTCCCCTCCGATATTCTTCTTGCGAGTCCTTCAACGACAGCGGTCTTGCCAACGCCGGGTTCACCGATAAGGCAGGGATTGTTCTTTGTGCGCCTTGAAAGAATACAGATCATCCTTTCGGTCTCCGTGTCTCTGCCTATTACGGGGTCTATGCCTCCGTTTTTTGCGATGGCGGTAAGGTCGTTTCCATAGGAGCTTAAGGTCGGAGCACCTTTTATTTTAGGCTTGTCATCGTTTTTCTTTTGCTCTGTGCTTTTGCTTTTCTCTCCGGTTGCGGTCATAAAGGCAGAGAGGTCGCTTTTTAGCTCGGAAGCGGGGATACCTGCCGATTCGATAAGCTTTACGCCAACGCAGTCGCGCTCGTTGAGGAGAGCGGAGAGGATATGCTCCGTTCCAATATAGCGGTTTCCGCTTTTTTGAGCCTCGATGGCACAGGCTTCGATTATCTTTTTTGCCCTCGGTGTCATGTCGGAGGGAGTAATGTCGCTAAAAGAGCCCATTCCCGCAATCTCAATAATGCTTCTTCGAAGCTTTTCGGGTTCTGCACCGCGTGCTGTGAGCATTCGCGCGGAGATGCTTCCGCGCTCGGAGGCAAGTCCCAGAAGTAAATGCTCCGAGCCGATATAGCTATGACCCATTTCCTGCGCGGAGGTAAGCGCGTATTTGAGCGCATTTTGCGCTTTTTGAGTGAATTTCTCTGTCATGTATGGCTTCTTCCTTTCGACTGTTTGATTTGATTATTGACGTGTTTAAGTTTTTTTAACGAATGCTGTGTTGTATAAAATAATTAATTTTTGATAAATTGCGGTTTGTCGGGGATGCGAAGGACGCGATGAGGGAACTTTTTTGAAAAAAAGTTCCCTCAAACTCCCTCAAAAAACTTTCTAAAACAAGGTTTTGCATAGCCATAACGGCTACACAGTAAATTCTTTTCAGGAAAGTTTTTGCGGAGCTTTTTTC
>JAZNEM010000016.1:0-2705 GCA_045588595.1 Eubacteriales bacterium | reverse complement strand
AATGTTTAGTATCTTATTTTTATAATTTCAAAATTATTTCCGCTATGTCTTGCGGCGTTTCTGAGATAAAATCCGCACCTGCGCTTGACAATTCCTCGTTCGAGCCATAGCCGTAAAGAACACCTACCGAGCGAAGCCCGTTTTCCTTTGCACCGATGATATCATGCTCACGGTCGCCTATCATAATAACGCTCTCAAGACTTGGAGAGCCGCAAGACTCAAGAGCGTAGCGGATAACGTCGCCCTTTTTCGTTCTCGTCTCGTCCATGAGAGCACCCGCGACGAAGTGAAAATATTTGTCAAGTCCGAAGTGCGAAAGTATAGTTTTCGCGAACGGCTCGGGCTTTGAGGTCGCGAGAACTATTTTCTTGCCCGCTTTTTTCAAGTTTTCCAAAAGCTCAAACACTCCATCGTAGACCTTATTTTCAAAGATACCTCTGTCACGGAAATATTCCCTGTAATCATCTACCGCGCGGCGCGCGCCGTCGGAAGAAAAGCCGTAATATTTCATATAAGAATCGACAAGAGGCGGCCCTATGAATTTGTAAAGCTCCTCACGAGGCGGCGGCTCTATGCCGTTTTTCTTTAACGAATACGCCACCGAGTTAGTGATACCCTCACCCGGATCTGTCAGCGTTCCGTCAAGATCGAAAAATACGTATTCTATCATTTTTCTACTCCAAAAAGTTATTTGTTGCGATAAGTTGTAAAAGGTTGCGAATCGTTGTGAGTATATTGTAAATCAATACTCCCTTTTTGTCAATAAGTTTGAGAAATTTTGAAAATAATTTCATTATTCATTTTTATTATAAACGCAAAATTCTTGACACGAAAGGAACGAGGTGATATAATGGAAATGAAAGATGAACGATAATTTATCAAAAGAGGTTCAATATGAAACTGACAGACGTTTTAAATTCGGGAAAGCCGTCGCTTTCCTTTGAGGTATTTCCGCCCAAGACCGACTCTTCCTTTGACAGCGTAAAGCACGCTGTTGAGGAGATAGCCGAGCTCCGCCCCTCGTTTATGAGCGTTACATACGGCGCGGGCGGCGGTACGAGCAAATACACCCTCGATATCGCAAAAAACATTCTCAAGGAGCACAACGTTCCCACCCTTGCGCATCTGACCTGCGTATCCTCTACAAAGGAGACTGTCCGAAACATGATAGGCGCGATAAAGGACGCGGGCATCGATAACGTCATGGCTCTGCGAGGTGATATCCCCGAGAGCATGGCAAATGACGACCGCTCAAAATGGCACTACACTCACGCCTGCGAGCTCGTCCGAGAGTTAAAGGAAAACGGTGCGGACTTCTGTATCGGCGGAGCGTGCTACCCCGAGATACACCCCGAAAGTGCCGACCAGAGAGTTGATATCAAATACCTCAAAGAAAAGGTTGACGCGGGCTGTGATTTTCTTACAACACAGATGTTCTTCGATAATAATCTGCTTTATAACTTTCTTTATAAGATACGCGAGGCGGGTATCACCGTCCCCGTTATTCCGGGTGTAATGCCGATAACGAACGCGAATCAGGTCGCGAGAGCGATAAAGCTTTCTGGCTCGTTCATGCCCGTACGCTTCAAGGCGCTCGTAGACCGCTTCGGTTCTGACTCTAACGCAATGAAGCAGGCAGGTATCGCCTATGCGACCGACCAGATAATAGACCTTTACGCCAACGGCATAACAAACGTTCACGTCTATTCGATGAACAAGCCCGACGTCGCAAGAAAGATACAGGATAACCTCTCGGATATCCTCGGTAAATGATATGGCTGTGGTTCTAACGCGCGAGTTTGCTTTGCCGCCGCTTCGGCGGAAAGAAATTCTGAGATATATGGGGTGCAAAGAAGAAAATGAACAGACCGCGGCTCTCGTTGACGAGGTGCTTGCGCTCTGCGAGGGTATCTTCACACCAAGAGTCTGCTTTGCCGAATTTGATATATCGGAAAAAGGAGATGCTCTTGACCTCGGGTTTGCAAAAACGCAGAGCCGTGACCTTGCGAAAAATCTTTGCGGCTGCAAAAAAATAATAGTTTTTTGCGCGACAGTTGGACACGGTATCGACCGCCTTATTTCGCGCAATAGCCGTCTGTCACCGTCGGCGGCTCTCTGCTTGCAGAGTATCGGAGCGGAAGCTATCGAGGCGGTCTGCTGTGAGTTTTGCGAGTATCTTGAGGGCGAACAAGGAGAAATCAAAGCCTTGCGCCCACGATTCAGCGCAGGGTACGGTGATCTGCCGCTCATGCTTCAAAAAGATATTTTCCGCGCCCTCGGCTGCGAAAAAAGGATAGGCGTCACGCTCAACGAGAGCCTTTTGATGTCACCCACAAAATCAGTCAGCGCGATAATAGGAATTGAAAATTGAAACTTGAAGATCAAGTGAGGCACAAGTCTGCAAACCGACTTGTGCCTCTTGATTTTATTAGATCTTATCTATCCGTTTTATTCATATGTAACTAAAAGATCGATCCCATTTAATCTAATTAAACGGCTGCTTTAAAACCTCTTTTATTGAAGTTCTTTGGAGTTCGACCCTTTCTTGCGGGGAAAGGGTCGAACGCGTCCCCTATTGCGTCCTCTATCGTGTCCCAGCGCGTCCTGTACGGGCATCGCGGATAAGGATAGAAATACATTTGCGGACGAGCGCGCGGGATTCCGGCGGCAGATTATTCCACGTTTTAAGTCGGAGGCCAAGCGGT
>JAZNEM010000015.1:0-6832 GCA_045588595.1 Eubacteriales bacterium | reverse complement strand
CTCCGCCGTTGGGGTTCCACTTTGCCTGATCGATAGCGATTCCGCTCTGGTTCTCCATCTCCTTGATAACTGAAAGGTTCTGAGCAGCGAATGCCTCGTTACACTCGAACACGTCGATATCGTTAACGGTAAGGCCTGCGCGCTTAAGAGCGATAAGGTTGGAGTAAGCAGGGCCTATACCCATAAGGCGAGGCTCAACGCCAACGTCTGCGCCTACGACCCAACGAGCGTAAGGCTCATAGCCGAGTTCCTTAGCCTTTTCAGCGGTCATCATCATAACAAATGCCGCACCGTCGTTAAGACCCGATGCGTTACCTGCTGTGGTAACAGAGGTTGCAGTTCCGCGAACAGCGCGGAGCTTTGCAAGAACCTCAACAGTAGTGCCGGGACGCATATGCTCGTCGGTATCGAAGATAACCTCGGGGGTCTTTTTGGTTGCGGGAATAACTATCGGAACGATCTCTTCCTTGAAGTAACCCTTCTCGGTAGAAGCAGCCGCTCTTGCCTGGCTGCGTGCAGCGAACTCGTCGCACTGCTCACGGGTGATGCCCCACTTCTCAGCCATTATGTCAGAGATCTCGATCATAGAGATGCACTGAGCGGGATCGTTGTGGATGATCGGAATTACCTGCTGAGGACCGATGCCCTTGTAAGCCTCTACTGTGGTAGAGAAGCTTACGACCTTGTTACTGTGAGATTCCATACCGCCTGCTATAATAACATCAGCAGCGCCTGCGAGGATCTTCCAAGCAGCGTGGTTGATAGAGTCGATAGCAGATCCGCACTGCATCTCAACGAAGGAAGCGGAGGTCTCGAAGGGAAGACCTGCAGCCATGGTTATGTAACGTGCAGGGCTCCAAGCCTTAGAGCCTTGTGCAGCAGAGCCGCAAATAACGGAATCAACTTTTCCGCCTTTTTCAATTATCTGGGTCTTTTCTACCAAAGCCTTAACGGTCTTTGCCGCAAGGTCAGCAGAGGGAATGGTTCTGATCGTGCCGCCCATTTTACCGAAGGCAGTACGCATACCATCTACAAATACTACTTCACGCATTGTTTTTTCTCCTTTTTTATAAAGAATTTTTTATTTTTCGTTGCTTTGCAACTAAAAATCTTAAGTTTATTTAGGTTGTACAGCCGCGCCGCTTGCTATCATTGCGTCTATCTGCTCTTCGGTATATCCGAGCATGCGCAATACTTCTGCGGTATCCGCGCCTACCTTGGGAGCGGGATGTGTGGGAGGAATACAAGCCGATCTCATCTCGATGGGGCTCGCGGGCATTATGTCAACGTTTCCGCTTCTGAATTCGACCTTTTCAAGATATCCGTTTGCCCATGCCTGAGGATCTTTGGTAACGTCCTTGAAATGTGCCATGTACGTTATGGGAAGGTCGTGCTCGTGTCCATAATTTACCCAATATTCCGCGGTGTGCTGTAAGATAGCTTCTTTGAAATAGTCGTGAAGAAGACCACGATTCTTCCAGCTTTCAGCACCTTGGAAACGGGGGTCATCGACAAACTCGGGGTGACCTATCATTTCGAAATACTTGGGACGGTTTACTGCGGCAATTCCGAGCGGGAAGAATATCCATTCTCCGTCAGCGCACTCATAGTTGCCCGTGAATCCGTGATCTATACGCTTTGCGGGGTAGCTTCTTCCGAACGGGTCTTGCGTTATTATCGCCATAGTACCCATGCAGAATACGCCATTGTGGAAGAGTGTCGAGGTAACGTAGTCACCCGTTCCCGTGTTTGTACGGCGGTAAAGAGCCGCACAGATCTCGCCCATCAGCAAATATCCCGTAACGGTGTCTCCGACACTTGAGGGAGCGGTAACGGGCATATAGAAATTGTCTTCCTTAACTGCCATGTCGCGAAGGAATCCGCTGCGTGTCCAGAAAGCAGTCGTGTCGTATGCGGGCATATCCGCATCAGGTCCTTTTTCTCCGAAGCCAAGCACTGCCGCGTAGATAAGGCTTGGGAAGCGATCCTTGATATCGTCGTAGGAAATTCCGAGACGTTTAAGAGCCGCGGGACGAAGGTTAGTAACGAATACGTCCGCCTCTTCAAGAAGCTTGAAGAATGCTTCCTTACCCTCGGGGGTCTTAACGTTCAATGAAACGAATTTCTTTCCCGTATTATAGATATCGAAAACGGGATTTTCGTCCTCGTTGAATCGAGGCAGGTAGGCAATACTTGCGGGACGCCAAGAGTCGCCTGCGGGGGCTTCTACCTTGATGACCTCAGCGCCCATATCGGCAAGAAGTCTTGCGCAAGCGGGAGCTGCTACAAAGACCGACATCTCAACGACGCGTACGCCTGACAAAGGTCCTTTGTTCATGTAATTTCTCCTTTGTGTATGTTGTTTTATTGTTTTTTGATAATGGCAGAGCCATCATTTATCATAGCGGTTATTTCCTCATCCGTATATCCGATGGAGAGTAATACTTCTCTCGTATCTCCGCCAATAAACTTCGATGGTTTTGTAGGAGGAGGACAAGCTGACTCCATCTCAATAGGACTTGTGGGTATTACGTCAACGTTGCCGTTTTTGTATTCGACCTTTTCAAGAAATCCGTTTGCCCAAGCCTGAGGGTCCTCGGAAACGTCCTTGAAATGCGCCATGCGTACAAGGGGCATATCGTATTCCTTGGCAAAATCAAGCCAATATGAAGATGGCTTTGAGCGAATTCCCTTGCGGAAGCATTCGATATATTCCTCTCTGTTTTCATATCGCTTTTCGGGGGTATCAAAGCGCGGGTCTTTCAAAAGATCGGGATATCCCATCATTTCAAAAAACTTTTGTTGAGTACCCGGTATCTTACCTAACGAAAGGAATATCCAATCACCGTCGGCACATTCGTAGTGGCTGCCAAACGCTCCGTAATCCGCAAGAGATAGGGGATATTCTGTTCCAAAAGGAGCTTGTGTTCTTATTATCATCGTACCCATACAGAACACACCGTTGCGGAAAAGGGTAGAGGAAACGAACTCACCCTTACCCTCGGTACTGCGACGGAAAAGCGACGCGCATATCTCGGCTACGAGCAAATATGCCGTGGCGGTATCACCCACGCTTGAAGGAGCGTTGACGGGCTCATAGCAGTCGTTTTTGACAGCCATATCGCGAAGAAATCCGCAACGCGACCAGAAAGCAGTCGTGTCATATGCAGGTTTGTCCGCGTCAGGACCTTTTTCTCCATATCCGAGTACTACCGCATAGATAAGACGTGGATAGCGTTCTTTTAGGTCTTCGTATGAAATTCCGAGACGTTCAAGCGCGGACATACGAAGATTTGTAACAAAAACATCGGTGCTTTCGAGAAGCTTAAAGAATGCGTCTTTGCCTTTAGGTGTCTTCAGATCAATAGAAATAAGCTTTTTCCCCGTGTTGTAGATATCGAATACGGGGTTTTCGTCGTGATTAAAACGATTCGGACCCATACCGATACCCGAATTACGCCAACCGTCACCGTTAGGAGCTTCTATCTTTATAACGTCTGCTCCAAGATCGGCAAGAAGTCTTGCGGTAACGGGCGCGGCAACGAAGGTAGACATTTCGACAACTCTTATGCCCGACAAAGGTCCTTTGTTCATGTGTATATTCTCCTTAATTACTCGTAATCGTAAAAGCCGTGGCCGGACTTGCGACCATATTTACCCTCATTGAACATTTTCTCGTAAACATCATACATATCGGGCTTTTTGCCGGTCTTTTCGTACGTAGCCTTCAGCATGGTGTATGACAAGTCGATACCCGTAAGGTCGTTCATACGGAATACGCCCATCTTGTGATTGAAGCCCTTTTCAAGAGCGATATCTACTTCCTGGGGAGTGCAGTAGCCATGCTCTACGAGATAGCGCGCTCTTTCGGTCAAGCCTGCGAGCAGATAGTTTCCTGCGAAGCCGGGGATCTCCTTCTTCTGCCAGATGGGGCACTTGCCGATAGCGACGCAGAAATCGTAAGCTGCTTTAGCGGTCTCCTCGCTTGTGTGAGGACCCTGAACGACCTCAACGAACTCCATAACGAGAGCGGGGTTGTAGAAGTGCATATTGCAAAGACGTGAGGGGTTGGTAACGCAGTCAGCAAAGAGAGATGATACCATATAGCTTGAGTTGGTAGCGATGATAACATCCTCACCAACGAGCTTGTCAAGCTGACGGAAGAGGTTAGCTTTTACGTCCTGAACCTCGATGATACATTCGATAACGCAGTCAACATCCTTAACTGCTTTTTCAAGAGATGCTTCGAGATGGAAGCGGTCGCGGGTAGCTGCAACCTGCTCTTCGGTCATACGTCCTTTTTTGATGCGGCCTGCAAGGTACTCGTCCTCCCAAGCCTGAACGGCATCAAGAACCTCGGGCTTGAGGTCGTAAACGGTTGCGTCGAATCCTTTGATAGATGCGCAAAGAGCGATCTGACGGCCCATAAGTCCGCCGCCGATAACAGCGATTTTTTTGATTTCCATTTTGTTCTCCTTTTCTGCCGTGTGAAATTTTTATAACGGCAATAAAAAATATAATTTTTCGGAAAGTGTATTCTTTCCGTAATTTATAAAAATATAAAATTTCTAAAAATATGCTTGACATACACAAACACACGCATTATAATTATAGCATAGCTTTTTGCCGTTTTCTTGCCAAAAAATAAGAAAAGTGTGCCATTTTCAACGATTTTTGAAAAATAGGAGAAAAAACAATGAAAGCCGAATTTCTTTTAACGAGAGAGAAAAGAAGAGAGCTTGAGGTCGTCGAGATAGTCAACCAAGAATATCGCTTGCATTTTCATTCTCACATAGAGATATGTATTGTGACGGACGGTGAAATGGAGGTTTGGATAAACGATCAGCGAAGAGTATTGAAAAAAGGAGATATTTCTGTGGCTTGGAGCTACGATGCGCACGCGTATTATACTCCGACCTATTCTTACAATATTTCTGCCATTATTCCTCCGCATATGTTCGAGGAGTTTTTGCCGCTTTTGGATAACCGTCACGCAAGCTCTCCGTTTTTGTCAGACCCTGTGTTGTTTGAACGATTATATAAGTTGATGAGGGAATTGTCGGCTTGCGAGGAAGAATTGACCCGCAAGGGATATATATACGTCATTTTGGGAACGCTTATCAAAAATATGAGCTTTGAAGAGAACCCGCAACAATCCGACCGCCGCTTGTCATCAAAGGTGTTGATATACCTGAACGAGCATTTTCGTGAGAAGTTGAATCTTTTGGACGTGGCACATGCTTTGGGATATTCTCCGAACCATATGTCGTTTATGTTCAAGAATACGATGAGACTTACGTTTAATCAATATTTGACTCTTTTGCGTTTGCGTGAAGCTGTTATTTTGATGAGAGAAGGGAAGAAGAGCATCACAGACTGCGCGTTTGAAAGCGGATTTCAATCCTTGCGAAGCTTTTACCGTGCCTTCCAGACCGAGTACGGCTGTACGCCGCGAGAATTCTTGAATGAAATAAGCGCGGAAATCTAATAAATCAAAAACCGACAAGCTAAGCTAAACTTGTCGGTTTTGTGATATTATTGTTGCGATTAGAAATTCGATGCCTGTTCCTCTTGTTTGGGTGCATCAGTGTAAAATTTATGTATCTCCGCGCCGTGCTTGAATATAATAGAGAGGAACAAGAAGAAGAGTCCCACGGATATCGAGGTCGACGAGCTAAAATCAAGCTCCTCTGCGTTCGGCGACGAAATAAGCAATATCATGGCTGCGGCAATGCCCGAAACGACCGATGTAACGACCGAAATGATGATAGAGGTTATGCCGAGACGAAAACTCTCCTTTGCGCTGTCAAAGGTAAATGGCGTGCCCGCGTTTATTACGTGTTTGAAATAACGTTCAGCCAAAAACGCAAAGACAGCCTCGCCTACACAGGCAATAATGCCCGCCATGCAACCAAGATATGCATATGCGATAGAAAGCTCTTCTCCGAGAAATATTTCGCTGGACAAAACACTTTCAGCGAGAGGAAGTGTAAGCAACCCGAGGAGAGAACCGGCTCCACCGATTATGCAGAGAATGAAAACTACTTTGGCGATTATTCTTGCCACCTTAAAAATTGTTAAAATATTAGATAACGTTTTACTCATGATTATGCCCTTTCCTTTCAAGGAATTGTAAACATGACATGATTGTTTTTGTCTGTTTACAACTTTATTATAGCATTAAATGAGAAATGTGTCAATCTATATTCAAAAAAATTTAGTAGGATACCTTGAAACATAGCAAAACCATTAATTGCTTGCTAAATGCAAATATCGTTGAAAAAAACGACAAGTAAAGACTTGTCGTTTTTCTGGCCTGCCCGAAAGGATTCGAACCTTCGACCTTCAGAGTCGGAGTCTGACGCGCTATCCAGCTGTGCCACGGGCAGATGATCGTAAATATTATAGCATAATAAAGATAAATTTTCAACCGAGAAAATAAAAATTCTTTATGATTTGGCGCATTTTTGAGACAGATATGCGAATAATATTGTAGGGAAAAGAAAAAAGAAGAAAAATTTTGAAAAATCTATTGACAAACGCGAAGCTATCTGTTATAATATGCAATGTTGTAAATATTGGGGCATCGCCAAGCGGTAAGGCAACGGACTCTGACTCCGTCATTACCTAGGTTCGAATCCTAGTGCCCCAGCCAGAAAAAAGACCAACTCACTTGTGAGTTGGTCTTTTTTGGTTCTATAATAAATGTTGGGGTGAAACCAACAGATATAGCAAATAAAAAGTAAAAAAGTAAAAAAAGAAGAGCATATCTGAAAAAAATCTGATAAAATGTTAATTGACGAGAAAAACATTATCGGAGGTTTCAGATATG
>JAZNEM010000014.1:0-1822 GCA_045588595.1 Eubacteriales bacterium | reverse complement strand
CTTTCTTCCACCGATCTTACCAACGCCTCTACGGCGGCAAAGTATTTAAAAAATACGTATGCAAGCTACTATTGGCGTAGGACGGTTACGCCTTAAGCTCTTTGCACGTTCCAAGGCAACCGTATAAAAAACTATAACCTTTCAATCGATCCGCAAAAGCTTTTGCGGGGGCACGGGGGCGCTTTTTTCAAAAAGCGCCCCCGTAATTGTTAGTTCAAAATAATCATCTGCAACGCAAATCGTTTCAAAAGACGAAAGGTTTTCTAAAAAATCTACCGCCCAATTTATCAAAACTATTGACAAATACGCTCTTATTGAGTATAATATACTTGAATAAAGAAAAAAACTTGAAACAAGTATAATTTGAGAAAAGAGAGCATACTGTGTAATGGAGGTGAGTTTGGTGGTAGAAAGACTAAGAAACAAATTCGGCGTAAATCAGCCGATATTCACAAGTGAAATTTTAGAGGAAATGAGCGAATATTCCCGTCCTCGCGTATTTCAACTTTTGAAAAAAGCAGAACAAGAAGAAAGCCTTATCAGGTTTGATAAAGGTGTTTACTATATCCCAACCGAAACTCGTTACGGAAAGTCTCTTATATCGGTTGAGCAAGTGATAAGAAAAAAGTACATTTCTGATAAAGACGATGTTTTTGGGATATATGGCGGTTTGCAAATGCAACAGAACTTTATGTTGACATATCAAGTACCTACCGCAATCGAAGTTGTGACAAATAATGAGACAATGTGGGTGCGAGAAACAAAACTTAAAAACCGCAGTATTATTCTTCGCAAATCTCGTTTACCTATAACGAGAGATAACGTAGACGTTTATACGATCCTTGAATTGTTTAGTAATATGGATATGAAAAAATATTTTGATGATACCTCGGTACAAAGAGAGGTAGTCGGATTTATCAGAGACCGAGCAATCAAGGGAAAAGATGTGTATGCGCTTGCGGGTGCATTTCCGTCAAAAACAACAAGAAATATTATGGAGAGTGGAATTATAAATGAATTTGCATAAGAATTCCCAAGAGTTTTATGATACTTTGTTGGTACTCGGTGACAGATTAAATACTTCTCCGGCGATCATTGAAAAAGACTACTATGTAACAATGTTTTTAGAAGCTCTTGCCAAAAGGGTGCCGAACTTGCTTTTTAAGGGCGGTACGTCACTTTCCAAGTGCCATAAGATAATCAACAGATTTTCCGAGGATATTGACCTAACACTTGATGCCGAAAATCAGACACAAGGAGACAAAAGAAATCTCAAATACGAGATTATCGAGGTCTGCAACGAGCTTGGGCTTAAACTGATCAATGAGGCGGACATACGCAGTCGCAGAGACTATAACCGATATGAAATCAAGTACCCGGTACACTTTGAGGGGGCAGGCATAAAACAATATCTTTTGGTTGAGACCGTATTTATGGTAAAAGCCTATCCCGATGAAATTAAAACGGCTACATCTATGATTTACGACTTTTGGAAAGAGATCGGAGACGAGGCAGCCATTGAAGAATACGAAATGAAGCCGTTTGAGATCCGTGTGCAGACACTTGATAGAACTTTGATTGACAAAGTATTTGCCCTTTGCGATTACGCAGTTTCAAACAACACAACGGGATATTCAAGACATATTTACGACTTACATAGACTTTTGAGTATCGTTGTTCTTGATGACAAGTTGAAAGCTCTTGTAAAGGAAGTCAGAGAGGACAGAAAGACACACGAACGTTGTTATACCGCACAAGACGGGTACGATATACCGAGTATCTTAAAGCAGATCATTGATGAAAGAATTTACTATAAGGATTA
>JAZNEM010000013.1:0-1734 GCA_045588595.1 Eubacteriales bacterium | reverse complement strand
AATTGTAAATAATGAAGACGGATACGGAATTTACAATCTTGATTTAGATACATAAAATTCGTTTGCAAGCATGGCGGTAAAAGTTCGGCAGAACGCGGATGGTTTTAGCTCCATCATCGCCAAGGGATACCTATATCCTGTGAAAAATCAAATGGCATCTAAATCGTAGTTATGAAACAAAGCTCTGCATTCTAAAAAATGCGGAGCTTTGTTTGTTTCATTTACATAAACCGTATTATTATTTTTTACAAAAGTATCAAAAATGTTAAAACCGTATCATTTTTTGCATTGTAGCTTAACACGTATTGCGATATAATAAATAAAAAAGATTAAAGGAGATATCCATATGGCAACGGTACAGATAGAATTTAATAACGTTTTAGGTAAAATCAAGCCCATGAACGCTGTAAACAACGGTCCTGTTAAAGGTCCGCGTATGTTCCCTTTCGCAGGAAATTTTGACGCATACAAGGAAGCGGGTATTCCCTACGCCCGAAATCACGACGCCTCGTTTTGCGCTTCCTACGGCGGTGAGCATACTGTTGACATAACGGCTATATTCCCGAATTTTGACGCCGATCCTTATGATCCCGAGTCCTATGACTTCGCCTGCACAGACGCATACACCGATATTATAATGGAGGCTGGCACAGAGGTCTTTTACCGTCTCGGTCAGAAGATAGACCATCGCGTAAAAAAATACGACTCCAAGCCGCCAAAGGACTACAAAAAGTGGGCTATAATCTGTGAGCACATTATCCGTCACTACAACTACGGTTGGGCAGACGGCTTCCATCACAATATCATGTATTGGGAAATATGGAATGAGCCCGGCAACGGCGCTGAATGTTGGGACGCGCCTCTTGAAGAGTTCTATCCCCTCTTTGAGATAGCAGCAAAACACTTAAAGAGTTGCTTCCCCGAGCTTAAGATAGGCGGTCCTGCGTTCGCTACGGGACATTTTGACAAGCGCACCGACGAATTTCTTTCCTATATGCGTGAGCACGACGTTCCCATGGATTTCTATTCATGGCACACCTACCGCGCGGAAACCGCGGAATACGAAAAAAGGATTCTGCGCGCGAGAGAGCGTCTTGATTTTTATGGATATACCAAGACAGAAAGCATACTCAACGAGTGGAACTATATCAAGGACTGGAAAGAGGGTCTGCTTGAATCCAAAAAGGCGATAATTTCCATAAAAGGCGCGGCATTTACCTCGGCTATGATGGCGGTAGGACAGAACAATCCTCTCGATATGCTTATGTACTACGATGCAAGACAGAATGCGTCCTTCAACGGTCTTTTCAATTTCTACACAAACGAAAAGATGAAGGGCTACTATCCTTTCTGGCTCTTCTCGAAGCTTTACAAAATAGGACAGCACGTCAAGACCGTCTCCGACGTTGAGCATATTTATGCAGTTGCTGCCGCTAAAGACGGCAATGAAGCTATTATGCTGACCTACTTTACGAATGATGCGGAGGCAACAGAAGAAAGCGTTACGCTCAAATTAGACGGCAACAGCACGGACTGCTATTCCCTCTTCCTGCTTGATGAAGCTCATGATGCCGATAATATGGGAGATATCGCGGCAAAGGATGGAGAAATAACGCTCACTATGACACCGAACTCGGTCGTTTTGCTTGAAAAATAAAATGTTTTCAAAGGCAAGTCTTTTTTGACTTGCCTTTTTTATGTAACAAATATGTTGAGAATTTCAAATTTTGATTT
>JAZNEM010000012.1:0-8333 GCA_045588595.1 Eubacteriales bacterium | reverse complement strand
CTGCGGGACAAGCTGACCTTGCCTGCGGGATGTGTCTACCGCCATCTCGGCATCGACGATGTGTTCGATACCGATAAGACCACCGGTAACCTCTATGCCGATTTCGGCATCGGACGGGATGACGTGCTGGCGGCGATGAACGAATAACAAAACGCGACCCTCTTGGGGTACCTGCGATAAAGCAGGAAAACGCATCATCTACATTGGTGGTGCGTTTTTACTTTTCAACCGACAGTTGAAAAATCTCGTTTAAGCAGTTATTGTCAAAAAAAGATCGTCGTGATATAATAAAAGCACAAGGCAGGCGCCGCCTTGAAATTCGGAGGTAAATTTATGAATATTGGAAACAAAATTAAAGAATTGAGAAAGCAACGCGGCATTACTCAAGAACAACTTGCGGATAGCATAGGTGTTTCCTTTCAAGCGGTTAGCAAATGGGAAAACAATATAGCTTTGCCCGATATTACGCTTGCTCCTGCTTTGGCAAGTTATTTTGGTGTATCTATGGATGTTCTTTTCGATTTCAATTTGCAGGAAATTGAAGATAAAGCATTTGCTATCGCAAAAGAAAGCTGGAAATATCGTAATTCCGATTGGGAAAAAGCACGTAATATTATTGATGAAGGACTGAAGACATATCCTGATAACGTTATTCTTTTGATTAACAGACTTTATGTTATGAGTAGCGAGGAAACCCCCGACGAGGTTATCGCTATCGCGTTGAAAATTATTGATCTTTCTAAAGACGAAGCAATAAAATATGATGCTTGTCAATTCTTGGCGTATGCGTACAAAGCAAAAGAAGATTTTGAAAGTGCGCGAAAAGCAATCGATATCATTCCTGATATTCGTTTCTCGAATCAGAGATTGAAAGCGTCCATATTGGAAGGAAAAGAGAAATGGGATGCGGCATGTCAAGAATTCAATGAGTCTTTGTATGCATTTATGTTTATCACTTATAGCATGGCAGAATGTTGCAATGAAAGAGGCGAATATAAAGAAGCTTTGGAATATTATGAGAATGCTTTGCGTGTACTCGATATTTACAAAGTAAAGGACAGCTGGTATGGTTTCCGAGAAGGGTTCAATGAAGGAATAGCAGAGATAAAAGAAAAATCAAAATAGAAATCGCTTTTGTGTCCACAAAAGCAGTGCTTGTCAGGAAAAGTAGACGGACTTTCGGTACGCACGAATCAAAGGCTCCCTTGTGTAAAGGGAGGCTCATTGCCGCCCGATAGTACACCGAAAAGGTGTAACACACTATACCTTGCGAGACAAGGCGTGTGAACAAGGACAGAGAATTTTCACGTTCTCTGTCCTTGTTCCGTAGGGGCGAACTGCGTTCGCCCGCGGGCGTTCACAGAACGCCCCTACGAAGATGATTTTCTATCGGCAGGTAAAACCTGCTTTATGGAAGGTAGCCCTTTCGCTCTTTTTTATTTCAAATATTCTTTTAACGCTTCCATTCTTTCTTTTGCGGCGCATCTTCCCTGTCTGTAAAGCTCAAGATTTGCCACTATGTCGGAATTGGTTCGTTTAAAATGCGCTGTGTTTTCAGGCGCGATTATAAACACCTTGCCCTCTTGCTCGCGTTTAAAAAGCTGCTCTCTTTGTAAATTATAGATACCTCCGCGCATCACGAGCTTTTTCGCGAATGCGGGAAAGTTTCTGTAATACGCCGCAGACAGATCGGTAAGAAATTCGCGTCCTCCCTTTCTGTAATCGCGTTCTCTTGTGAGAACAACGATAACTCGGTCGCAGCCGTCACGTATCGCCTTTTCAAACGGCACGGGATTTGCCACTCCGCCGTCCATATAAAGCTCTCCGTTTATCTCTACGGGCTGGAACAAAAGCGGAAGCGAGCACGATGCTACAAGCTCACGCCATTCGCCATTCTCACCTGTAACGCGAAGATACTCCGCCTTACCAGTACAAATATTAGTCACGCAAGCAAAAACATCACCCTTAAACGAGTAAAAAGTCTCGTAATCAAACGGGCAATATTTATTCGGTATCTGATTGAATACAAAATCAATATTATAATAGCTTCGATTATCACGCTTGAACATATATTTCTTGCCCATGTAGCGTGGGTCGGGCAGATATTTCATACTTATCTCAAGATTTCTTCCATACTGCCTTGAAACGAAATTTATTCCGTTTCCAATGCCTGCCGACGTACCTATAACGTAATCGGCTTCTATCCCCTCTCGGAGAAATTCATCTATTACACCGTTTGTAAAGGAGGTGCGGCTCGCACCTCCTTCAAATACTATTGCAGTTTTCATATCACTCTACTGAAATAATGTAATCGTAGATAGGCTGACCGCCGCATATAAGTGCGATATCGGCGTCCTTTGCCTTTGCGCGTATAGCCGCTTCCGCTTTCTGCGCATCACTCTCCGAAACGTCGTCTCCGTAAAAGAGCATGATGTACGAAGCGTCGGTCATTCCGTCAGCAAGCTTGCTGATACACTCTATCGAGTTATCTCCAACACACTCGATATGTCCGTTTACCATACCGAGCATCTGACCGCTTACTATCTTTGCGCCCTCTATCGTGGTATTGCGGATAGCGTGCGTTACAGACATACTTGTAACGCCCGAAATAGCCGTCTCCATAGTCTCAAGGTTTGTATCCTCATCGGCATCGGGATTGAATGCTATCATAGCAGAAATTCCCTGCGGAACGCTGCGTGTATTCATTACGATAACCTTTTTACCGCTTACAAGCTTTGCCGCCTGAACCGCTACGAGATAAATGTTTTTATTATTCGGAAGAACGTACACGCACTCTGCGGGAGTTGCGTTAACGCCATCAATAATATCTTGTGTAGAAGGATTCATAGTCTGACCGCCGTGGATAACGAAATCTGCGCCAAGGTCCTTAAACGCTTCGGTAATACCCTCACCCATACATACAGAGACAAATCCGTACTTCTTTACGGGCTTCATAACCTTAGAAACGTACTCCGTAGAATGCTTGGGTGTCTGTTCGACTTCTTTTGCCTGTGATTCGGTAGCAACAAGGTTTGAGTGCTGTTTTTTCATGTTTTCTATCTTTGCGGTAGCAAGTGCTCCGTACTGGATAGCCTTTTCAAAAACTTGACCCGGGTGGTCGGTATGAACGTGAAGCTTGATTATATTTTCATCGTCGATAAATACAACGCTGTCACCGATAGAGCAGATAAGCTCGTGAAGTTCACGCGCAGTTCCCTCTCCCTTAAATTCGTCATTTTTCTCAACTACACATTCTGTGCAATATGCAAAGGTAATACTTTCGGTATCAAAATCACCAAATGTAGCTTCCGCAGGCTCTGACGAAGACGTATCAAGAAGCTCTACGGGATTGTTATTAAGTGCCGCCGTCATTCCGCCAAGCGCGGTAACAAATCCGTATCCGCCCGCGTCTACGACATTGACCTCCTTGAGTATCGGCAACTGCTCGGGAGTCTTATCAAGAGCCTCCTGCGCAACGTCCATAAGATATGAGAACATTCCCTCAACGTCACCTTCAAAGCGAGTCTTGGCTATCTCCTCCGCTTCCTCTGCGGTCTTACGCATAACGGTAAGTATCGTTCCCTCGGTAGGATTCATTACCGCCTTATACGCTTCCTCCGTGCCTCTTCTGAAAGCCTTTGCTATATCGGTAGCGTCCGCATCATCAAGGCCCGCAAGCGCCTTTGCCATTCCGCGAAAGAACAGCGAAAGGATAGCTCCCGAGTTACCTCTTGCCGAGCGAAGCACCATATCCGCGATCTTTCCTGCGCATTCCGACACGGATCCGTCAAAGCCATCAAGCGTCTTTACGGCACTCAAGGTCAAAGTCATATTAATGCCCGTATCACCGTCGGGAACGGGAAATACGTTCATATTGTTTATCGCCGTCTTATTATTGTCGAGCGCATTGGCGGCAGATATCATCATATCATAAAAAGTATGTCCGTTTATAACCATAAGTTATTACCTCTGTTTTCCATAGAAGAACAATGCAAGTGTTCCCGGTCCCGAATGAGCTCCGATAACAGGTCCTACGTAGTCAATTACCAAAACATCTACGCCAAATTCCGTTTTTATACGGTCAGCAAGATATTCTGCATCTTCAATACAATCTCCATGAGAGATAAATACAGGCTGATTAGTAATATCAGTATGAGAATCATGCATATTTCTGAGGAGTGCTTCTATAGCCGCTTTACGTCCGCGAGCCTTTTCTACGTTGATAAGCTTACCCGCGTTATCAACATGCATAACGGGTTTTATCGAAAGCATCGTACCCATTACCGCAGTAGCCGCACTGACTCTTCCGCCTCTCTTCAAGAAGAAAAGATCGTCAACGGTAAACCAGTGGCAAAGGTTGAGCTTATTATTTTCAGCGAAATCTCTTACCTCTTCAATAGATGCACCGTTCTCGCACATCTTTGCGGCAGAGTAAACGAGAAGCCCCTGCCCAAGACTTGCGCAAAGTGTATCTACTGTAAATATCTTTCTGTCGGGATATTTTTCGGAAAGCTCTGTAGCGGCAACCGCACCGGCGTTATACGTACCGCTGAGTCCCGAAGAAAATCCAAGATAGAGCATATCGTTACCTGCGGCAACAACGGGTTCGAAGGCTTCTATAAAATTGTTGATACTCGGAGTTGACGTCGTAGCCGACTTTTTCGTGCGAAGCGCATCGTAAAACTCCTTTGTGTTTACAAGATCGTTTGGTTTAGGCGCTTCTCCCTCCAACGTTACGGTAAGCTGTACCATTTTTATGCCCAGCTCATTAACGAGACTTATCGGCAGATCAGACGAAGAATCGGTAAAAAGCACAAATTTCTGCATTTGTTTTCCTTTCCCGCTCGTGCTTATAATGCAACGAAGCGGCGGGAACTCTGTTCCCTTTTTATTGTCAATTTAAGATACTTTAAGATAAATTATTTTACAAGATGGCGCTTGATCTTCTTCGAGGTAGTCTTTTCGAACTCGGTATCGCGGATCTCGATCTGTTTGACCTGCTTGTGAGAAGGCAAGCTCTTATTGATCTTATTTATCTCCTTTTGGATATCCTCCTGAATAGTCTCTATAGGAGTATTCTCGGGATACTGTGTAAAGTTAGGATAAATAAGCGCGACGAGATTTACTACCTCTCCGTTCTCGCGTCCGACTACGACGCACTCGGCTATCTTATCGATAGCGAGGTACTCCTCTATCTCCTCGGGGAAGATATTTTTACCGTTTTCAAGAACTATAACAGTCTTCAAACGTCCCGTGATATAGATATATCCGTCATCGTCCATATAACCCATGTCACCCGTACGGAACCAGCCGTCATCGGTAAATGCCGCTTCGTTTGCTTCGTCGTTTTTATAATATCCGAGCATTACGTTATCGCCCTTTACCTGAATCTCGCCTTCAATAAAGCCGTGAGCGTTCGTGTCCGCACCTTCGATTCTTGCCTGACAGCAAGGAACGCAAGGACCTACCGAGCCGTATTTGCGAGCGTAATAAGGAGTTACGCTGACAAGAGGCGAACATTCGGTGATACCGAATCCCTCGTATATCGAAATACCTATATTTTCAAAGAACTCTATCATTTTGGGGTTAAGGGCCGCGCCGCCGCAGATTATCTTCTCAAGCTTTCCACCGAAGCTCTCGTGTACATCCTTGAATATAGCGCGTCTGCTGTCTACACCGACAGTTCTCAATGCTTTAGATGCACCGATTCCGACCTTGAGCACCTTATCTCTGCCCGTCTTCTTTGCCTCTGACCATATCTTCTTATAAATGGTATATACGAAGAGAGGAACAAGAACGAGTCCTGTAGGCTGGAATATCTTGAAGTTTTTAAGAACGTGGGTAAGCGAGTCGTTTATACAAACGTGCATACCATATATAAGTGCCGCGAGCATTACCGCAAGCTCATACGTATGGTGAAGCGGCAATACAGACACTATTCTATCCTCGGGACTAAAGTCTACCGTTTCTGCCGCAGAGTTTACAACAGAGAATATATTATTCTGGCTAAGCATTACACATTTGCTGCTTCCCGTTGTTCCCGAGGTAAAGAGAAATTCAGCAAGCGAATCTCTGTTTTCGACCTTTGGGAAACGATATCCGCGGCGAACCGCAGTTTTTCCGTTTTCTATTATCTTTGCAAGAGGAATGACCTTTTCTTTCTGTTCTTCAGCTTCATCGGGGTCTATTGCTATAAATTTAGTAAGACTCTTATGCTCTGCCATAAGACCGTCAAATTTGCCGTTGAACGTCCCCGCATAAACTATTGCATCCGCATCAACGCTTTCAAGGAACTCTCCGATAACGCTTATTTCAAGCTCTCTGTCCATAGGAATTGCAATACCGCCCGTTACAAGAACCGCGATATAAGAAGCTACCCACTCTACCGAGCTAGGTCCTATAATTGCTATTCTCTTCTTTGCAAGTCCCGCTTCGGTAAGTCCTGCGGAAATGCGGAGTATCTTTGCATTGAGCTTTGAATACGTAAGGTCCTGTACCTTGCGGTCTTTATCAAAATACGAATATGCTATTCTGTCTCCGTGTTTTTCGATAACACGGCAAAAGTCGACCACGTCGCTTACTCTTTCATAACGTCTTTCGGTTTTCGGTTTACGGTGCATCTTTGCATTTTCTATCTTTTCTGATCTCATAATATCTCCTCCATAATGCGCATAGCGCTTATATTACTTTTATTCTATATTTGGCAATTCTCGACTGTCTCAAACTTCTTTTTGTATATTGGTATTTCCAAGAGGCATCTCCTCTGCCCTTTTTAGATTTTCGCATATAGTCTCAAGTGTCTTGTAAAGGATATCCAACTGTTCTGACGGTATGTCTCCGCTTACGTACGCAAGCACCTTTCGAACCTTTTGTTCGATCTCATCAGCCACTTTCTTTCCGCTCTCGGTCAAAATTATTTTGTTTTTATAACCGACCGTCTCGGATTTCTCTCTGACATAGCCTTTTTCACTAAGCTCCGCGATAAGCCTTGATATCTGCGCCTTGTCTATCTCACATTCAAGCGCAAGCTCTTTTCTTGTAAGTCCGTCGGGAGAAGAGTTCAATCTTTTAAGACAAAGCGTATGCGTACTGCCAAGGCCGTATGGCTCCATGCCGTGATTTTTGATCTTTTGCAAGCTCTTCATAGCCGAGCTTATCAAATTACTGAAATCCTCAAACCTATCTCGGTTTTTGATCTCCATTTTTTACCTCCTTTCGTATTTTTCACTACTCGGATATATATTATCACATTTTTGTTGAGTTGTCAACATTTTTTGAACATTTTTTCCGCTTACACTCTTCTACATACAATATACGAATATTCAGTTCTATTTTTTGGGGTATTTGTAAAAAAATACGTCTGCAATTTCTTACAGACGTATTTTTATCAATATTTATCACTTTCATCCTCGGGAATGACCTCTTTGAACGCGGTGAGTGCGCACTCTATCATATCGTCGTCGGGTTCAAGAACAGTAACGTGCTGAAGCCACATTCCAGGTGCGGAGATTATTCTTGTAAATGCGTTATCATGTCTGCCCGCAAGCTTGATGAGCTCGTATCCTATTCCCATAGTCAGCGGTAGAAGAATAAGCTTGATAAGCGTTCTCACAATTGTCGGAACATTCTCGATCCCAAATGCCATAAATATCGGGTCGATAAAGAAAGATATTACTATTCCAACGATAAGCATAAGGATAAGGAACGACGTTCCGCATCTTGGGTGGAATCGACGCTGCTTTTTCACGTTTTCAACGGTAAGCTCAAGACCGTTTTCATAGCAGAAGATAGTCTTATGCTCCGCTCCGTGATACATAAACGTACGGCGGATATCCTTCATTCTTGAAACGAGGACCATATATACGACAAGTATCGCTATTCTCAAAAATCCCTCAAACACCGATTTTATAAGCGAATTAATTATCTTATTATCGGTCTTTATTGCGGGTATGAGCATTGTCAGCCACTCGTATAGCTGTGCGGGAAGCCAAACGAAAAGTACAAGAGCGAGGACTACTCCAAGCACCGACGCGACTACCATGAGTACGTTCATAAGTGCCGAGGTACTCTTCTCCTCTTTCTCAGCCTTTTTCTCTGTCTTTTCTTCGATTTCTTTTATTTCTTCCGAAATTTCGGCATTTAAGGTAGTCTCTTCGACTTTTTCTTCAACAGCGGGGGTCTCTGCGACAGTATCGATAACCTCCGAATTTTCTTCTTTTTCGATTTTTTTCTTTTTTGACGGTTCTTCGTCCTCAAGTCCCGCTATCTCGGCAGAGCGCATAAGGCATTTATATCCGAATCTCATCGAATCGATAAAGCCGAACACTCCTCTT
>JAZNEM010000011.1:0-13977 GCA_045588595.1 Eubacteriales bacterium | reverse complement strand
AGAGATACATGGTAAATATGATGATGCTGTGATATGGCAGAGAGGTTTTCACGATCACATCATTCGTGATCGGCGAGACTACGAAAAAATTGCTAAATATATTTATGAGAATCCGATAAGATGGCAATATGATTGTTTTTTGCAGAAGAATAGGGGTATGGGCTTTGCCCTATGCCTTTGTAATACAAGGGCGAAACTTGCGAAAAAGGAGATAGATGTATGATACAATCGGTAAACAATAACAATATAAAAGAATGTGTTGATGTCATTAAAGAAAGTTTTTTGACTGTCGCCAATGAGTTTGGTTTTACAATAGAAAACGCTCCTCGCTTTACGGCTTTCGCCTCAACAGAACAACGCCTATCTTGGCAATTAAACAACGAAAAAAGACCTATGTACGCTTTTATTGTTGATGGGAAAATTGTTGGTTATTATTCTTTGGCATTGCAAGATAATAAGGAATGTGAGCTGAATAATTTATGCGTTTTGCCTCAGTTCAGACATCAAGGCATAGGAGAAAAACTTTTATTGCATTCATTTCATACAGCTAAAGGTTTAGGATGCTTAAAAATGAATATCGGAATTGTCGAAGAAAATCAAGTTTTGAAGTTATGGTATGAATCTTTTGGATTTAAGCATATCAAAACCCAAAAATTCGACTTCTTTCCGTTTACTTGCGGATATATGGAGTTAAAGCTTACATAAATGACGATACCCCGACAGACTTTGAAATCTGTCGGGGCTAATTATTTGTTTCCTGCGGATTAAATAAGGCAACCTGATTTGTGATTTCTCCGATAAGGACATCACCCTTTTGCGAGAAAGCTTTTTTGTTATTTGTTAATCATAATATTTAGCACGTCTGCGCTTTTTGATAGTGTGAACTATTACAAGAACGGCTAATGTACCTAAAATGATCCAACAAAGCACGGCAACCCCTGTTCCTATACTGCTTTCAACTTTAAGCTCTTCCCAAAGCTCGTTAACGAACGAAAGACGTTCGGGAGAAAGATTCATATAAGGCGTAGCGATTACTTTTTCTGCATTGTTGTAGAGAATATCCATAGCATCGGGATGAACTTTTTCCATACAGCTTTGATATTCGGGATCATTTCTTACGGTCTTCATGGGTGAAGCATAGTACGTGTATTCCGCGTTAGCTATCGCAATTTCCGTTGAGCACATAAAGTTTATATACTCGGTCGCGAGATCGTAATTTTGCGAATTTTTTGGAATACACATAGCATCAACGTATCTGTTAGTACCTTCGGCGGGATAGTAAAACGCAAGCGAGTCGTTGTCCTCATACATGGAAAGGAAGTCTCCCGCATAGTATGCGGCAACGGCGGCAGAATTGCTCTTCATTTTGTTAAAGATCTCGTCCATAACGTATCCTTGAACAAGGTCTTTTTGAGCCTTAAGCGTGGAAAGAGCTTCGATCCACTGTTCATCGGTTGCGGTGTTTACGTCGTATCCAAGCTTGTAAAGCGCAGTTCCAAATGCATCGCGGCTATTGTTGAACTGAAGAATATCACGGGAATAGTTTTCGTTCCACATAAGATCCCAGCTTTGAGATGCGATATCTTCTTCGGAAACGATATCGGAGTTGTAAATAACACCGACCATTCCGTAAAAATATGGAACAGAGTAGATATTGTCCGAATCGTCCTCATAGTAAACGTTTTCACCCTTGAAGGCTTCATCAACGTTTTCGTAATTTGGTATCTTACTGATGTCAAGAGGTGCTAACATATCCTCAGTCACCATACGTTGTATCATGTAATCCGAAGGAATTATAACGTCATAGACTGCAGCTCCGCTGCTGATCTTTGCGTACATATCCTCATTACTTGAATACGTAGAGTAGTTTACCGTGACGTTAAGCCCAAGCTCCTCAAGACAGTATTTTTCAAACTCCTCGTTTACGTTCAAGGATTCTTCAGAACCGTCCGAGATGTATTCACCCCAGTTGAAAACGTAAAGAGTAGTACCTTTTTCAGCACCGCAAGATGAGAGTATGGGACATAAAAGAAGAACAAGAGTCGATAATAAAACGATATAAGAAACTATTTTTTTCATCAACGCTTACCTCCTTTCAACCTTTTTACCTTTTCCGTACGGTCTTTTTTACCGCCTGCTACGTTTACCGCGATAAGCAAAAGCAGAATAGCGAATATCATAAGCGTGCAAAGCGCGTACATGCTGAATTTGACCTCGTGTGCGGTCTGGTTGTAGATGTAAAGAGGAAGTGTTTTAAAGTCTGGAGAACTGACGAAGTGGCTGATAACGAAGTCGTCAAGAGAGAGCGTAAAGCTCATCATAAGACCTGATATGATTCCTGGGAGTATAGAGGGAAGCTCTATACGGAAAAAGGTCTGTGTAGGTGTACAACCAAGATCAAGAGCCGCTTCAATAAGGTGCTTATCCATCTGCTTGAATTTAGGTAGGATAGAAAGGATAACGTATGGTAGGTTAAACGTAGTATGCGCTATAAGCATGGTCCACATACCAAGCACGTCTACAAGTCCTATCATAGCGCCAACACCAACGAAAAGGAGCATCATGGAAACACCCGTAACGATATCGGGATTCATCATGGGAATGTTCGAAACAGAACGCATAAGCCCTTGATAGTATTTGTTTTTTGAATGAGCAATGCTGAATGCCGCAAGCGTACCGAAAACAGTCGCAAGCAAAGAAGACGATACCGCAAGAAGAAGAGAATTTTTTAGAGCGGTGATAGCTTCTGCATTTCTGAATAAGTCCTTATACCAATAAAGCGAAAAGCCCGAAAAATGACTCAAGCTTCCCGATGCATTAAAAGAGAAGAGAATTACGAGCAGTATAGGCGCGTAAAGGATCGCGAAAATGATGAAGATATAAAATCTTGAAAGAAATTTCATACGATTATGTCCTCCTCGCTGTCAGAGAAGTGGTTCATTATAGCAAGAGAGATAAGGATGAGGATCATCATTACAAGGGATATAGCCGCGCCCGTATGATAAGTTACGGCATTTTGGAACTGACGTTCAATAGTGTCACCGATAAGGTCAAACGAGCCTCCGCCAAGCTTTTGAGAGATGTAGAATGTGCTTATAGAGGGAACGAATACCATGGTAACACCCGAAATAATGCCTGGGGTAGTAAGCGGAAGAACCACCTTGAAAAGTGTCTGCGCACTATTACAACCAAGGTCGTAAGCCGCTTCAAGATAACGCTTGTCGAGCTTTATAAGCGTCGTGTAGATGGGAAGGACCATATAGGGCAAAAAATCGTATATCATGCCGAGGATAACTGCCGCATCCGTTCCTATAAACGTAAGCTTTTCAAAGCCAAGCTTGGTTAAAAACGTGCTGACAATTCCGCCATTGTCAAGAAGTGCCATAAGTGAATAGGTTCTTATAAGCAAGCTTATCCACATAGGAAGCATCAAAAGAACAAGAAGTATATTGCGCGTTTTTTCAGAGGTGCGAGACATACAGTAAGCAAGCGGGAATCCGATAAGAAGACAGATAGTCGTAGCTATCAAGGAAAAACCGAGAGACATAACGAATGTCTCTGAATAAGAAGAAAGCGAAAGGATATTTTCAAATGTAAAGCTTCCGCTTCTGTCCGTAAACGCAAAATACATTACGAAAACGAGAGGAGCGACAATAAACAGGGCAGACCAGATGATATAAGGAGAGCCTGAAAACCGCTCGAAAACAGAACGCTTTTTCATTCCTTTTCATCCTCCTCTGTAACGTCCGAGAGGTGATCGATCTCGTCGGAGAAAGAGGAATAATCTCCGAACATATTGGAAAATTCGGATTTTTTCATTATATGTATCGCATCGGGCTCAATATAAACGCCGATCTGCTCATCGGGAGCAACGTAGTCGGTGGACTGTATCATCCATTTAAAACCGTCTATATCCACGATGATCTCGTAGTGAACGCCCTTAAATGTTACAGAAGTAACGATGCCCGACAACATACCTTTTTCAACAGGAACGACATCAACGTCCTCGGGACGAACAACAACGTCAACGGGCTCGTCTTTGTCAAATCCCTTGTCAAGACATTCAAAGGTGGTAGATGCGAATTTAACTTTGTAATCCTCAAGCATGATGCCGTCAAGAATATTTGATTCTCCAATAAAGTCGGCAACAAAAGCGTTTACAGGCTCGTTGTAGATATCGATAGGTGTACCTATTTGCTGTATCTTACCGTTAGCCATAACTACAACGGTATCCGACATAGATAGAGCTTCCTCTTGGTCGTGCGTGACGTATATAAAGGTAATACCCGTTTTAGTTTGAATGTTTTTAAGCTCTACCTGCATATCCTTGCGAAGCTTGAGGTCAAGTGCACCTAAAGGCTCGTCCAAAAGAAGAACCTTGGGGTGATTGATAAGCGCTCGCGCGATAGCAACACGTTGCTGCTGACCGCCGGACAGAAGTGTAACGTCTCTGCGCTCAAAGCCTTTAAGGTTTACAAGCTCAAGCATTTCCGTAACGCGCTTTTTGATCTCGGTTTCCTTTACCTTTGCAACGCGCAGACCGAAAGCTATGTTGTCGTATACGTTGAGGTGGGGGAAGAGAGCGTATTTTTGAAACACCGTGTTTACGTTTCTCTTATAGGGAGGAACGTCGTTTATTTTTACTCCGTCAAAATAGACCTCGCCCTCGTCAGGTGTTTCAAAACCACCGATTATACGAAGAGTAGTGGTCTTGCCGCATCCCGAAGGACCTAAAAGAGTAATAAATTCTTTGTCGTAGATATAAAGATCAACGTTTGCAAGAACAGGCTCACCGCCAAAAGACTTACAAATATTTTTCAATTCTATCAGTTTTGTTTTCATTCCGCATAAAAACTCCTTTATAGTTAAAATACTGGAACGAGGGCAGGATAAAACGCCTCAAAAAAGGCGAAAAACACTGCCCCGAAAACCCATTGGAAATATTGTAACAGATAATAGAGAAAAATGCAATATGTTTTTTATAAATTTCTTAAAAAATGTCGAAAATTTCAATTATTCGCCTTTGTCAGCGTTAAAATGGAGTTATTTAACAAAAAACTGTGTTTTCCTTTGATTTACTTTGATAATCTCCCGATTCTGTCAAATATATTACCAAAAAATTAACAATTGTTTAAGACGAAAAGTTTTGCGAAAAGAGAACAAGAAAAAACGAACAAAGATAGGGAGGCAGTTGCGTTCATAAGAAAATATAATGATAGTGTCCAAAGCGAGAATATAAGGACAAAAGAAGATACGCAAAGAACGCTTTTCGCGAGCTTGAATGAGAATAGCGATTCAATGATGCAAAACAGTATCCTTCCGCCGTCAAAGCTTGAAATTGGGAGCAGATTTAGTATTCCGAGGAAAAGCGAAGATAAAATAAACAACTTTCCAAACGCAAATGAACGAAGAGGAGTTGATAAAGCTATGAGCGCGCATAAAAGATTTATAGCAGGGCCTGAGGCACAGATAAATATTTCATTTGAGAAAGAGCCGAGATCTGCGAGAGGTACAAGAGACGCGCCAAACGGAGACAACCGCAGCTCTCGAAATCTTACGTTGGATATGCGAGCGGCGGCTATATGTCCAAGCTCGTGTAAAAAAGCAGACAAAAAACATGCCAGCGCCTCAAATGAATGAGTTAAAATAAGCGCAAATGTCAAAGCTATCGCGAAAAAGCCTATTTTGATCTTCATAAATATCCTTTCAATAAAAATATCGTATTGAAATTATATGATAAACGTGATATAATAATGAAAAAGATATTTTATATACATATACATAGGAGTCGATATGAAAAAACAAATTATCGCAAATTCAGTTATATATCTTATTTGTATGATAGCGGCAACTCTTTTAAATCTTGCGGTCAGCGCGCTTGCCGTTAAAATAGTGGACGCACTTGTATTGCCTGAATTTTTTGTGCTCGCGAGCGTTCGCGCGGTGGTTGGAATTTTGACGGGATGTATTGTAATAGGGGCAATATTTTTCTACGAAGGCTATAAAACTGTATCATTTTCATTTTTGAACGTGCTTTTACCCATGCTTCTTGCGGCAGCCGTCCATTTTGTTATCGCTTTCATTTTCAAATTTTATCCATTTATTGCAGGCGGAACGCATTATCTTGGCGGACTTATAGAAAGCGGAGATGGATTCTCTTCGTTTGAATCTGTCTCGGATGTTCGTCTTTGGGCATATATAGCGGCATTTTGGATAGCAAAGGCAGCGGAGATAATAGTTGCTCCTATCTGTTGCTTGTTGGGAAAGAGAGTTCGTATAAAGAGCAGAGAGACTTTAGTTGGATGCAATGATTCCGAAGAAAAATAATATCAAAAATTTTTTTAAAAACTTTCAAAAAAGGTATTGACATTTTGAAAAAAAGTGGTATAATACTATATGTTGCCGCAAGCGGTAACAAAAACGCGAGAGTGGCGGAACTGGCAGACGCGCACGTTTGAGGGGCGTGTGGTTACACCGTACGGGTTCAAGTCCCGTTTCTCGCACCAAGAAAAAGGATGCATCAGCATCCTTTTTTTGTTTTATACGCTTGATTTATTTATTGAAATATGTTAAAATAATAATAACTGTACATATAATGCGTTAATAAATAATTTAAGAGGTGAATTTTATGGGCAACCGCGAAAAATTTATTGAAATATTTAAGTCGACTATCACGCGCGAGGGAGCAGATAAGCTTCTTGAATATCTCACCGATAAGACTGATTTCTTTACCGCCCCCGCAAGCACCCGTTTTCACGGAGCGTATGAGGGAGGACTGCTTGAGCATAGCCTGAACGTTTACGAATGTCTTTGCGATTTTGTAAAGCGTCCCCGTTTCAGAGATAAATACGGTTTTGTTTTTGATGAGGAAAGCCTTGCTATCGCGGCGCTTCTCCACGATATATGCAAAACCAACTTTTACAAGACAGAAATGCGTAACGTAAAGAAAAACGGAGTTTGGGAGAGCGTTCCGTATTATACTATCGAGGATACGCTGCCTTACGGTCATGGAGAAAAATCCGTTTATATACTTTCGGGATTTATGAAGCTTACAAGAGACGAGGCTTTTGCCATAAGATATCACATGGGCTTTTCAGGGCCTGAGGACGCAAATCAAGTAGGAAAGGCTCTTGAGATGTTTCCTCTCGCGTTTGCCCTTTGCGTAGCCGATATGGAAGCGTCTTATTACATGGAAGGTGTAATAAAACAATAAGTTTGAAAGGAGAAATATCATGTCAGATAAACTATATCCGACCCCTCATATAAACGCAACTCCCGAGGATATCGCAAAGACCGTGCTTATGCCGGGTGACCCTTTGCGTTCGGAGTTCGTCGCGAAGAATTTCCTTGAGAACGCGAAGCTTTTTAATAACGTGCGCGGAATTCAAGGCTATACGGGAACTTATGAGGGAGTGCGCGTATCGGTAATGGCAAGCGGAATGGGCATGCCCTCTATCGGTATTTACAGCTATGAGCTATATAATTTCTTCAACGTCGATAACATAATGCGCATAGGCTCTGCAGGTTCTATGCAGTCCGACGTAAAGATCAGGGACATAATTATCGGCATGGGAGCATGCACCGATTCGGCATATGCGACCCAATACGGTCTTTTGGGAACTTTTGCGCCTATTTGTGATTACAAGCTTTTGAGTACTGCGACCGATATCGCAAAGGAAAAGGGATATCGATATCACGTTGGCAATCTTCTTTCTTCCGACGTGTTTTACGGAGACGACCCCGAAAAGACTAAAAAATGGGCAAAAATGGGAGTGCTTGGCGTTGAGATGGAAGCGGCAGGGCTTTATATGAACGCGGCAAGAGCGGGAAAAAGAGCTCTCGCTATATGTACCGTGTCAGATTCCTTAGTAACGGGAGAGGCGACTGATTCGGAAGCTCGTCAAAAATCTTTTACCGATATGATAGAGCTTGCGCTGAACGTAGCTAAAAAGATTTCCGCGGAGAATTGAAATGAAAAATAAAAGAGCTTTTATTATAGTTCTTGACGGCTTTGGAGTAGGTGAAGCACCTGATGCGGCGGAGTTTTCTGACGTTGGTTCAAATACCTTGAAAAGCGTATGGCAGACGGGAAAATTGAATATTCCCAATCTTATGAAAATGGGACTTGGAAATATAGACGGTGTTGATTTTATACCTCCTGAAAAAGAGCCTATCGCAAGTTTTTCGCGCATGAAGGAGTGCTCAGCGGGAAAAGATTCGACCGTTGGACATTGGGAGATAGCGGGGCATATTTCAAGATTTCCGTTACCAACGTTTCCAAATGGCTTTCCAAAGGCGTTTTTAGAAAGATTTTCTTTAGCGATAGGAAGAGACATTCTGTGTAATAAAGCGTATTCGGGAACAGCCGTTATAGAAGATTTTGGAGACGAGCACGTCCGAACAGGTTCGCCGATAGTTTATACCTCTGCAGACAGCGTTTTTCAAATAGCTGCACATACAGATGTTATTCCGCTTGAAGAGCTTTACTCTATATGTAAAAAGGCAAGAGAGATGCTTTGCGGAGAGGAACTCGGTGTAGGCAGAGTAATAGCCCGTCCGTTTACCTATGGAAATGAAAATGAAAGATTTGTCCGCACAGCCGACAGACGCGACTTTTCACTCGCACCTCCGCGAAAGCTTCTTGCGGACGCGGTTCTTGAAGCAGGGCAGAGTTCTATTGCCGTTGGTAAGATAAAGGATATTTTTGCAGGACGAGGTTTTGGCGATATTTATCCGACTCATTCAAACGAAGAGGTAATGGAAGCAGTTTTAAATATAGCAAAAAAAGAATTCAGAGGACTTTGCTTTGCGAATCTCGTTGATTTTGATACTCTTTGGGGACATCGCAGAGACTCCAAAAAATACGCAGATGGGCTGAATAAATTTGACGCATGGCTTCCGTCATTGCTTGAGCAGCTCGATGAAAATGACCTGCTCGTTATAACCTCCGACCATGGTTGTGACCCGGGATTTATAAAGACCACCGACCATACACGCGAATATACTCCCTTGCTTTCTTATGTAAAGGGAAGAACGTCTTTGAATTACGGTACAAGAAAAACCTTTGCCGACATAGGCGCTACTGTAGCAAAGTGGCTGTCTGTTGATTTTTCGGGAGACGGAACTGCTATTTGAATATTATTTGAGGTATAAACAATGGATAAAAATGAACTTTTGAAAATAGCCAAAGAAGCGCGTGAGCGCGCTTATGCGCCATATTCATGTTTTTTGGTTGGTGCGGCACTTTTATGCGCAGACGGCTCTGTTTATGCGGGTTGCAACATAGAAAATGCATCATTTTCACCTACCTGTTGTGCGGAAAGAACGGCTATTTTCAAAGCTGTTTTTGATGGGAAGCGCAAGTTTACCGCTGTCGCTGTAGTCGGTGGAAAAAAGGATTCGAGCACGGCTTCTCCTTGCTATCCATGTGGTGTATGCCGTCAGGTAATGAGTGAATTTTGTGATGACGATTTCCTTGTTATTACTGAAAATGATGGCATAGTCGAAAGCACGGCGTTTAGCGATATTTTACCTAAACGCTTTAAGAATAATAACTGAAAGGACGTAAAAATGAAACGTAAAGCGTCGAAAAATAATAATAAAATAAATAAAAAGCATTTGTGGATATACATAAGATATCTTTTACCTATAATTTTCATTTTGTTGACCTTTATATCTCTATTTATTCCGTGCTTCCTTTATACAACGGTCAATGGAGTAGACGATGACGTATATTCTTTAATGGGTGTTTTGAATGAATATTGGGATCCCGTATGCAATTACGCTTTCTTTTCTGTCGGTGATCTGAATGCGGCAACGCTTAAATTTTCACAGACCTTTATAATAAGTCTTATCGTTTTCTCGGTCTTGTTCGTTGTTGCGGCGGCTGGAACTGTATACGTGGCAATAAATGCGTTCAAATATTTCAAAAACAGTGAGGACAGAAGCAACTCGCGTATGCTTTTTCTTGCACTCATACCTAATCGCATAGCGGCATTTTTGTGGCAATTGCCATGTATTCCGCTATTATTGTTCCCGAGATACATTATTTATATGTTTAAAACCATTCTCGGAGAAAGCGCAACGCTTACTCTTGTTTTCCCCGAACCCATTATAATATGGGGAATATTGTATATTATTTCGATCGTCGTTTCAATAGCTACCGCTTCTATGGAAAGCGCACAGGGAATGAATCCTTTTGCTAAAAGGATAGATTCTTCCGATGATTACGACGAAGATGATGAGTGATTTTAATTTAGTACATAACAGGTGTCAGATCTTATGAATATGAATGAACTTGAACAGAGATATCTTGCCGCGAAGCGCAGACTTTTTGACGTTTATTACGATTCTCTCAATGCCCCTCAAAGAGACGCGGTATTTACCGCAGACGGCGCATTGCTTGTCCTTGCGGGTGCGGGCAGCGGAAAAACGACTGTGCTTGTAAAGCGTATAGTGTATCTTATTAAATACGGTAATGCGTATTATAGCAACTACGTTCCGTTTGATATTTCCGAGCGAAAGGTCTGCGAGCTTGAACAGGCGGCAGATCTTCCAAAAGAAGCCATAGAGCAGATACTTCCCGAATTTATAAGCGCTCCTTGCGCTCCTTGGAATATGCTTGCCATCACTTTTACCAATAAGGCGGCAAATGAGATAAAAAACCGACTTTCAGCAGCCGTAGGAGACGAAGAGACGGCAAAAAGCGTTTGGGCAGGCACTTTCCATTCGATATGTATGAGAATACTGCGTGTTTACGGTGATAGACTCGGATACGCTCAAGGCTTTACCGTGTATGATGCCGATGACAGTAAAAGTGCCATCACGTCAGTTATGAAAAATCTTAATATCGATACAAAGCTTTTGTCTGTAAAATCGGTTATAAATGAAATAAGCCGAGCAAAAGAAAATCTTATGACCCCCGAACAGTATGAAAGGGAATTATCTACTCAAAATCCGCGGTATAGACAGATATCGCGCATATATTACGCTTACAGAGATATGCTCAAGAGCGCCAACGCTCTTGATTTTGACGATATAATCATGCAAACGGTGCTCCTTTTGGAAAGTGATAAAGAAGTCAGAGAGTATTATCAAAGAAAATTCCGTTACGTTTGCGTTGATGAGTTTCAAGATACAAACACAGCGCAATTTAAGCTTACAGCACTGTTTGCGGGCGGATATAATAACATTATGGTAGTCGGTGACGATGACCAGAGTATATATAAATTCCGCGGTGCAGTTATCGATAATATTTTAAGCTTTGACAGAAAGTTCAAGGATACGAAAATAATCAAGCTTGAACAGAATTATCGTTCTACAAGCGTAATTCTTAACGCCGCTAACGGAGTTATCTCAAAGAATCTCGGCAGAAAGGGCAAGGAGCTTTGGACAGATAAAGACGGCGGAGAGAAGATAACTCTTAAAGTATGCGACGATACCTCTGCCGAAGCAAGATATCTTGCGGAAAGCATCAATGGGCTCGTTGCCTCAAAAAAGTGTTCTTATAAGGACGTCGCGATACTTTACAGAATGAACGTGCAATCTCGTATAATCGAGCAGACGTTTACGCGAAGCGGTATACCGTACCGTATTCTCGGAGGTCTGCGCTTTAGCGACCGCAAGGAAATACGCGACCTTGTTGCGTATCTTCAGCTTATCGTAAACTTTGCCGACCGAGAACGCTTTAAGCGAATAGTAAACGAGCCTAAACGCGCTATCGGAGCAAAGACGGTCGAGGCTATCCTTGCTATAAGCGAGGAACAAAGCTGTCCTGTTATGCATGTGCTTCGCGATGCCGATAAATATGCGGCGCTTGGACGTTCGGCAGAAAAGCTCAAGAATTTTTACGGTATCATATACGGACTGAAAAAACTTTTGGATACAGATATTTCGCTCGAAGCATTCGTGGGGCAGGTGCTTGACCGCACAGGCTACCGTCAGATGCTTATAGACGCGGGCGAGGAAGAAAAAGACCGACTTGATAATATAGAGGAATTTATTTCGGGTGTTATCGAATATGAAAAAAGCGTCGAAGAACCGACGCTTGTGGGATTTCTTGAAGAAAATTCGCTTGTTGCAGACGTGGACAGATATGACGAGAGCGCGGACGCAGTCGTTATGATGACGGTACACTCCGCAAAAGGACTTGAATTTCCTATCGTGTTTCTTCCCGGCATGGAAGAGGGCGTTTTCCCTAGTATGCAAACGATAAATTCTTTGACCCCCGACGCCGATATGGAGGAGGAGCGTCGTCTTGCATACGTTGCCTTGACTCGCGCAAAGAACAAAATATATATCACTCGCGCAACGATACGCAGAATGAATGAAAAGACCTCGTGCAATCAGCCATCACGTTTTATTGAGGAGATACCGCAGGAGCTGATAGTCGAGGCAAGACAGAATTACTCCTATTCAGGCGCGCCTCGTCCCCGTACCTATTATTCGGAATCTGCCCAAACAAGCAGGAGAACTCAAAATACGTTCGGAGAACGTTCATATGCAAGCAACGTGGCTCGAAAGCCAGCGGGTGAGCTCGGTCTTAAAGAGGGGGATCGTGTCAGACATATTACTTTTGGCGAGGGAGAGATACTCTCGGCGCGTCCAATGGGTGCAGACGTTCTTTACGAGGTCATTTTTGACCGTGTTGGTACGAAAAAGCTTATGGGAACGTACGCGCGGCTTAAAAAACTTTGATATCATATTTCATCAAACAAAGTTTCAATTATCTTTCTTGAATTTGGAGTCGAATATCTCCAACTGTTAAGATGAGATGTGTTTTTGCAATCAATAAAATATTCTATCCCTGACCGTCTGGAGTCACCTTTGTATGAGTCTATCAATACAAGCTTGATCTTCATGCGGTCGGGGATAATGCTTTTTATGTAGACCGCAACGGTCTTACCTATTTCGGCTATTTCCTTGTCTTTTGTGTCGTCGCGCAGCTCGGCAAGACCTGCGAGATTTGGCGCAAGCTCAACGAAAACGCCATAGTTTTCAATGCTTCTGACGATTCCCGCTACCGTTTGTCCCGCTTCAAATCGAGAAGCATTTTCTTCCCAAGTTCCAAGAAGTTCTCGCATGCTTACAAATATTCGTCCTGTGTTGTGATCGATAGTTTTTATAACAACATTTATAACGTCACCCACGCGCAACCTGTCGGATGGATGAGATATTCTCGATACCGAGATACAGTCAACGGAGAGGAGGGAAGCAACTCCGCACCCAATATCAACGAATGCACCGAAATTTTCCATATGAGTGACCTTTGCGGGAATTATATCTCCCGAAATAAGATCGGAAAGACGGTTTTGTATACACTCTTTTTGAGCCATTCTGCGCGAGAGATGGGCTATAGGTTTTCCGTTTTCAAATGTTATGTTGATAACTTTAAAGCATATAGGCTTGCCGACCCGCGTTATTACGGCGATGTCCTTAAGCTCCTCACCGTCACGGCAAAAGACACATTCTTCGCGTTCGATAATTCCCGTGATACCGTATAGATCAACGTGCAACCGCATGGCACTGTCGCATAGTAGAACAGTGGATTCAAGTATAACACCGTCGTTCATGGCGCGTCCAAGTCCCGATAAGGAAGTTATATATTCGCGATTTTCCGCTGTTCCAAGTATCATTCCCTCTGGCAAATATTGATTTATCATTTTAATAATTTTACCTCCGTCGCTTTTGTTTTGCTATAACTTATGAAATCGTACTCAAAGTTATGCCAAAAGCGATAATAAAAAATAAAAATCAACAAATAGGATTTGGGAGGAAAATGGGTGAATTTGCGAGAAAAACGGAGGTATAAACTATCTAAATTAAATTTTTTAAATTTTTTTGAAAAAAGGTATTGACAATAAGAGCGAAGCATGTTATAATATGCAAGCATGAAAAAATTAATCAATATATTTTGGAGGATTTGCAATGTCTACTTACATGGCAAAAGCAGAAACGCTTGAGCGCAAGTGGTATGTT
>JAZNEM010000010.1:0-16136 GCA_045588595.1 Eubacteriales bacterium | reverse complement strand
CCATACTCAACGTACCGAAGCGACCTGCTCGGTGATGTGGCAAGTCTTGCTTGAGCATCAAACGATATAAGTATCTCGGTCTTTCCCTCATTAAATCCGCAAAACGTAAGCATATCTTGCTTTTTAACGAGCTTTCCGTTGACATTCAGACCTTTTGCAAATGAAGGAACTCTGATATGTAACTTCATCGCGGTCTTTTTATCTGCCTCAACGGTATATTTGAACGTGTTTTTAAAGGGATATTCCGTATCAAGTCTTATCTTTATCTTGCTGCCCTTCCATTCATAGTCAAGCTCCGCGGGAACAGGCATAGCACAGACCACACCGTCATTGGCTCTCATAAAGGTACTGAGCACAAGCTTTGGCCAACCCTGACCGAAATTTGCGGTACAACAACCAAAATGGGGTTCAAGTCCAAAAACGTGAGCATCTCTGCCGTTAGTACGAAAAACAGGATTCCCCAAAAACGGAGTGCAATCTATCTGATTGCTCATCTGTACGTATTGATGCGCCCACATATCGTCGGTCACCGCTGCGGGAAGCGCGTTAAACGACACCTTTTCAAGAAGCTCCGCCCACTTTTTGTCTCCCGTATAAGCGTATAAACGCTCTAACGAAAACATAAGCTCAACGACAGCGCAAAGCTCCACGCCCTGAATCGCGCTTATACCCGAAAGACATTCGTCTCCCGTAAACATACCTGTTGGCATAGCGTTGTATTTCATAAGCTCGCCGTAAAGCTTATCCGCAAGCCCTGTGTATTCTTCTCCGAGGAGCTCACACGAGACAGCTTCTGATTTCAGCATCATGACAAGATTTACAACGTGAGTTTCTTGCGTCCATTTATTGAGAGGCAGTGCCCATGCGCCCATATGCTTTTCGTAACTTGTTCCCTGCTCCCTTAAAATTTTCGCAAGGTCTTTTATCCATTCCTCTTTGTAGCTTGCATAAAGCCAATTGAGCGCTATAAAGCTCTCAAACCAACGGCGTTTCGCCCAAGAAAATAGCGATATCTTACCGTTTTTCAAAAGCTCGTAATAGTTTTTCATGATTCTGTAAACGACGTCGGGGATACGCTCGTCGTTTGAACATTCCGCGTAATTTACAAGCACCTTTGATATAAGCTGAACCGCCCACGTATCGTATTTTTCTCTGGGCGTACTTCCATTCGGACATATCCAACCGTCTGCCTCTTGGTTAGCGATTATACAGTCTACGTATCTTTTTGCTCTTTGCTTCATATCGTCATCATCAAGCAGATACGCAAGCGGAATAAATCCGTCGAGCCAATAAGGAACTCTCTCCCACCCCTCGCGCTCTCCGCCTATCCACATAGAATCACGCACATCGGGCCATACCCTGTCAAGCTGTCCCGCAAGACCTTGTGCCTGCAATCTCAACTGTCTCTCCGTCCAACCGATAGGTCTTATCTCCCCAGAAGTAAAAAAGCCGTATTTCATAAAACCCTCCTCTGTTTTTAATATTGCAAAAATATTATTGACATATTTGATCTCACATAGTATAATAGCATATATAACAGTATATTTCAATTGCAATATCCGAAACATATATTGCAAAAATCGATATAGGAGATATGTTTATGATCCTTGATTTTTCTCCCTCGCCAAACTTTTACGCCTGCTCGACAAAAGTGTTTTTGCAAAATGAGATACACGTAACACGCCGCTATAAAAGAAGCGTATTGATCTTAATGCTTGGAGGAGTACTGCGCTTTATGGAGGACGGCAAAGAGATAACGCTTGAGAAAGGCGAATATTATATTCAACGCCAAGGTCTTTTTCAGGAAGGAGTACCGCTTGACGATCCGCCGATCTACTTCTACATAGAATTTTACGGTAATTATTCGGACGGTGAAAACGGTCTTGCCCTGCGCGGAAGCTTTTCCCCCGAAAAGCTTTCGGGAATAACCGAAGCTCTTGAATCGCTTTTTAAAAATCACAAGGCAAACTTCTTTTTACTGAACTCGTACACGTGCCGAATTTTCAGTGAGCTTTTGGAAAGCACGCCGCCCTTAAATGAAAAAACAAATACCGCTCGTCTTATAAAAAATTTTATAAGCTCTCAATATTATACGCAAACGAAGATATCGGATATAGCAAAAAAGTTTGGATATGCAGACGATTATATCATACGCATATTCAAAGAAACGTATGGTTTAACTCCGCACAAATATCTGACTAATATGCGTTTGGAACACGCAAAATGGCTTCTTGAAAACACCGATAAAACAGCAGACGAAATAGCAGCAAGTATAGGCTATAACGATTTTTCCACCTTCTTTCGCGCATTTAAAAACGCGTACGGAGTTTCGCCAAGCAATATACGGAGAGCAAATCAAAAATAAGGAGTATGGCGGTCGTCATACTCCTTGTTTTTTATCATAAAAGTGTTATATTGTGCTCCTTGCAGGCTTCTATCATTTCAACAGGCCACACGGACGTTTGAACCTCTCCGACGTGTGCCTTTTCAAGCAAAAGCATACACAGACGCGACTGACCGATACCGCCGCCGATGGTGAGCGGAAGCGTTCCGTCAAGTATCATCTTGTGATACGGGAAAACTCTGCGCTCATTTGCGTTTGCGATATTGAGCTGTCTATCCATAGCCGCAGCATCTACTCGAATACCCATAGACGATATCTCAAGCGAGCGGTCAAGCACGTTATTCCAAACGAGGATATCACCGTTGAGCGCCCAGTCATCATAGTCGGGAGCGCGGCTGTCATGCGGCTTGCCCGACTTGAGCGCGCCGCCTATCTGCATAATGAAAACTATGCCGTGTTCCTTTGTGATAAGGTCCTCTCTCTCCTTGTCGGTTCTCTCGGGATACATATCCTCAAGCTCCTGACTTGTGATAAAGAACACCTCGTCCGCTATCTCTCCCGTAAGAACGGGATAATGCTCGGAAAGCTTTTGCTTTGTTCTCGCAAGCGCGCGAATGATACCTCTTACGGTCTCCTTGAGATATTCAATATTGCGGTCGGACGCTTCAATAACCTTTTCCCAGTCCCACTGGTCAACGAAAATAGAGTGCGTATTATCAGCCTTATCATCGCGTCGAATAGCGTTCATGTCTGTATAAATACCCTCGCCCGAGCCGTAGCCGTAGCGATAAAGAGCCATTCTCTTCCATTTTGCAAGCGACTGAACTATCTCCGCAGTACCCTCTACCTCTTTCATGGTAAAGGACACCTTGCGCTCAACACCGCTGAGGTCATCGTTGATACCGCTTCCCTGCTTTACTATTATGGGTGCGGTCACGCGGTCTAGGTTAAGCTCACGCGCAAGCTCCTTTTGAAAGGTATCTTTTATTAGCTTTATTGCTCTCTGCGTGTCGCGAAGCGAGAGCTTGGGGTCATAATTTTTTGGGAAGATCAGTTCTGACATAACGATCTCCTTTCACTTTTGATTTTTATCTGATGTTGCCAACTGTTCTCGGATAGAGAATCACGTCGCGAATGTTAGACATACCCGTAACGTACATAATGATACGCTCAAAGCCGAGTCCAAAGCCCGAGTGAGGAACGCTTCCGAACTTACGAAGATCAAGATAATCCTTGTAATCGTCAAGATTCATACCTCTTGCCTCCATAGCGGCAACGAGCTTATCATAATCAGCCTCTCTCTCGGAGCATCCGATTATCTCTCCGACACCGGGGACGAGAAGGTCGGTAGCCGCAACGGTCTTTCCGTCGGGGTTCTGCTTCATATAGAATGCCTTGATATCCTTGGGGTAATTCGTAAGGAATACGGGCTTTTTGTAAATTTCCTCGGTGATATATCTCTCGTGCTCGGTCTGGAGGTCAAGTCCCCACTCAACAGGATACTCGAACTTAACGCCCGAAGCCTTAAGCTGTTCTATTGCCGTCGTATAATCAACGATAGCAAAGTCGTTGTCAACAACACTCTGGAGCTTTTCGCGAAGTCCCTTTTCAAATCTCTGCTCGAAGAACGCAAGCTCGTCGGGACACTTTTCCATAACGTCACGAATAACGTATTTTATCATATCCTCGGCTATCTCAATAATATCGGGAAGCTCGGCGAATGCCACCTCGGGCTCGATGTGCCAGAACTCCGCAACGTGTCTTGGAGTGTTGCTGTTCTCCGCACGGAATGAAGGACCAAAAGTGTATATCTTTCCAAGTCCCATAGCCGCGACCTCACCCTCAAGCTGACCCGAAACAGAAAGTCCCGCGCGCTTTCCAAAAAAGTCGTTTGCGTAATATTCCTCTGCGTTCTTATACTCGGTATTATAACCGATAGTCGTTACCTGAAATACCTCGCCCGCCCCCTCACAGTCAGAGCCCGTGAGAAGAGGTGTGTTGATATAGGTATAGTGATTCTCCTGAAAATATCTGTGGAGAGCCGCCGCCATTATCGAACGGATACGGAGGACCGCGTTAAAGGTGTTGGTACGAACTCTGATGTGAGGGATCTCACGGAGAGTTTCAAGCTTCTGGAATTTCTTCTGCAAAGGATAGTCCGCAGGACAATCACCAAGCACTTCAATGCTCAAAGCGTTTATCTCAACTCCGCCTCCGTTCATGGCGGGAACGACAGTTCCTACTACCTTAAGGGCAGAACCGAGGTGAGTTGCCGCTACTGGCATTTCAAGTGTCGCCTTGTCAACGACTATCTGCAAGTGATTGAGTGTAGTTCCGTCGTTTAGCGCGAGAAACGCCATGTTTTTCGAGTCACGCGCAGTGCGTACCCAACCGCAAACGGTCGCCTCCTGTCCGATGTACGCGCCGTTTTCCATAATATCGCGAATATCAATGTGTTTCATTTTTATACCCTCTCTATTTTTTATCTTTATTGTTTATGGGGACGAGTTCGACCCTTTCTTAAAAGAAAGTGTCGAGCCCCAAAGAATTTCTTAAAATAGATTTTTCTTTTATGTTTAGTTTTCTTTTATGTTTAGTTTTCTTTTATGTTTAGTTTTTCTTTTATGTTTAGTTTTTCTTTTATGTTTAGTTTTTCTTTTATGTTTAGTTTTCTTTTTGCTTACTTTTTCTTTTTTAAAAGAAAAAGTAAGTCGCGTCCCCCCACGCGTCTGCAAACAAAAAACACAGTCAGCTCGATCCTTAATAGGACGAACGACTGCGCTCGCGGTACCACCTATCTTACCGTAAAAAAACGGTCTTCTCTACCCTCTCGTATCACGAAAGGCAGCCACTCTAACGCGTAGCACGCGGCGCACCTACTGACAGAAATTCCGCGTTCAGCTTGCAGCTCCGAAGTGTTCTTCGCGGGAGATCATTCTGCGCGGCTCGCACCACTCCGCACTCTCTGTAAGCGATATATCCCGTTACTTTTCTTCATCTTTGCTTTTACACATATCATAGTATAATACTTTTTTCCCATTTTGTCAAGGAAAAATACAAAAAAACTTAAAAAAGTATCGCCGACGAACATTTCCGCCGACGATACCTTTATTTTTTAGATGTTTTACTTTACTTCAGTCTCTTCCGAAACAGGAGCTTTCTCTTCAACCGGAGCTTCCTCAACTGCGGGAGCTTCCTCTGCTACGGGAGCTTCCTCTGCTACGGGAGCTTCCTCTGCTACAGATGCAGCTTCTGCTGCAGGAGCAGCTTCTACAACGTTACCGGAAATAATGTTCTGCATCTGTTCTGCGGTAAGATCCTTGCAAAGAACCTTCTTAAGAACGATAAGAGCGATCTCTGCTATGAGCATGATGATAGCACCCACGAGAACAAGGGCAAGAGCCGATTCCTCATCACTGTTGAGAACGAGGAAGGAGAAATCACCTTCAGAAGCAGTAGAGGTAACATCAACATATCCGTGCTCTGTACCTGCGAGATACTTGGGAAGGATAGCAACGATCAAAGCAAGGATAGCACCTGCTATGCTACAATCGGACTTCTTCTGCGTGCAAGAAATACGAGCAATAGATGCGATGAAGTACGAGATAGTAGAAACGAGCAATACCCAAGTTATCAATATTATTACACCGTCAATGATATACGAGTTGTTTATCTTGTCATCAAGATTCCAGCTTTCAATAAGGTATGCCGTGTCAGCGACTCTAACAAGATACTTTGCAAAAGAACCGCCAAGGAATGAGCCGAATACGTTTGCTTTTATCATGTTGAAGAAGAATACGAGGAATCCGATGATACCAACAACAGAAACACCCTGTGCAACGTTGAGATATGTAACCTCTGCTTTAGAGTAGCTGTGGAGTCTCGATGCCAAAGTATTGAGAACTGCTGCAAGAACAGTTACTACGAAAATACCGATAAGACCGCTTCCGTAGGACATTCCGGGGATAAGGGTCTGGAATACCATAAGAGTCATAATAAGAGTAAAGGAGGTAAGGAGCAATCCGCCTACCTTTCCAACTGCTTCACCGGGTGTGTTAAGATTCTTAAGAGCCGAAGCCAAGGTCTTTATCGTCTTAACGATCATGGTAATAGGAAGCGCGATAGTCATGCCAAGTACTGCGAACAAAGCAATGAAAACGATAATAACATTAAAGAGCGTAGTGATAAAGTCGGAATTGCTGTCTTTATCATCGTCAGAACCGCCCGAAATGGTAGTAGCGATAGCAAGAGCCGTCATTACGGTGTTCTTTCCGTCTTTGCTCTCAAGCTTTTCTTCAAGCTCCTCGAGCTTTTCTTCTGCCTTATCACTATTCTTTGCAGCGTCTGCAGCGATAGAGACGATGTCAACGACCATCTTGCCGCTCTTGATAAGTCCTACTGCGCTGATGTTAACTTCTTTGGGAATCTTTGCATCGATTCCGATCTCGTTCATCATTTCATTCATAGCGTCTGCATTTTCAACCGTCTTAAGCTTGATAATGGGCATAAAGCTCATAATAAGCGCGATAACGGTCAAAAGCACGCAAACCCAAACCTGAATGGTCTTCATTTGCTTCTGGGGTAAGTTAAACATATTATTTTCCTCCAAATCTAATATTTAGTAATACAGTAATATTCTACACCTGTGAAATATTTTTGTCAATAGTTTTTTTCACATTTGTTCAAAAAGCGATAAAAAACTTCACAGCGTCTTCACTTTTTAAAGACGTTGTTTTTCTGTTTGATTACCAAACGAAAAATGCTTGCTTATATGCGTTTATCTTTCGTTCGGAAGCGACTATCTTTTCTTTATCTCTCTCCATAAGAGCAGCCGCGTGAGCCTTTGTCAATCTCTGATATTTTGGAAAATATTCCTGCAACAGAAAGCGAGCGTATTTTACGAACCTTAGCTGTCCGAATACAAGATAATTAACAGAATCTATCGCAAGGACAGCCACGCAATCTCCTCTTCGTATAGCGTCCTTGACTCCGTCCTTGTTTTTGGCAAATACTATTGAATATTGCTTGTTGAATGCCGTTTCTCTGCCCTTGCAAGAATGAGCGTCTGACGCACCCACAACAGATACATATACCCCCTTCTCGCGCAACTCTTCCCAAAGAGCTATCTGTATGTTACTTCCGTTATGCCCAAACCTATCGCAAGCCGCGATAAGCTCAAGCGCATCGTAAAAGTTGTTTTTCAGGAGATATTTGGTAGTTGCCTCAGGCATATGATATTCCCCAAAGGTAGTCCAATATGGATGCGCCATTATGGCGACTCCATTTACTTTCCGTATCTGCTCGGCTATAAATATACGGTATGCGCAGTCTCTTTTGTCGGCTACCTCTTCGTCAAAATCCACCGAATCCATAATGCGCTTTATCTCGGTCTCAACATACTCATCCTTTGTCTCTATTATTTCGTTTACGCTCGCGTCTCCGTCAAAATTAATGACGTGGAAATATCCCATGCCTTTGTTGTGAACTTCCTCACCTTTAAAAACGGTAAACTCTTCGGTAAGAGCTTCAAACGCCTGCTTTCCCTCAAGAGAGGGCGCGTATTTGTGGTGGTCGGTAACGGCAATAAAGTCATATCCCGCCGCTCTGTAAGCACAGCCGACAAAAAACGGATCTCCCTCACCGTCCGAGCGGTTGGTATGCAAATGCGTGTCTCCCTTATATCCGTTAACGAAAACAAGATCCTCTCTGACCGCATATAGCTGTGTGCGATATACGCGCACTCCGTCGCATTCTATCTTAACGTCATATTTCTGCTCTTCAAAAAAAGTGTACTCCAAAGAATAAAGTCCCGCTTTCTCGCAAAGCATTTTTTCATACGGATACCTCGTTTCCTCGTCAATGCGATATTTTGCGGTATGCGCAACTCCATATATCTCCATGGGTTGAATTTTTATAGATATCACTTGTTCGGAGGCTATAGCCTTACTCGGAAATTTCACATAGAGCTTTTGTGTCTTTCCCGCACGGAAAACCTTTGGGAATACGCTTATATTCATTTTTTTCATTTTAAATTTCCTCTTATTTTGGTTTATTTTGAGTTACGGTTATAGTATATCATACAGTACGGAGTTTTGTCAAATAAAACCTTTTTTAATTTCCAGACTGCGAGGGTTAGATCGGGAACTGGACGCAAAAAAGAACACACACCGAGGTTGTCCGTACAGGAATCGACCGCGAGCTAAAGCTCGCTTGGCAACAACTTTTTAAGCCTAAAAAGTTGTTGCACCCTACCGCAGTCTGCGTCTGCGAGGGTTCAATGGAGTACGGGACGCAAAAAAAGAACACACACCGTGTGGTGTGTGTTCTTTTTTGGTGACCCGTACGGGAATCGAACCCATGTTTCCAGCGTGAGAGGCTAGCGTCTTAACCGCTTGACCAACGGGCCATTTGCTCACAGCTTTGATATTATATCACACTTTTTCCTAAAATGCAATACCTTTTTTAAAAAAAGTTCGATTTTTTTTGATTTTTTTATTTTATCAGTATTCGGGCGTGATCTTTACAGTATAAAGCGTTCCCATTGCTTCCTCGACAAGAGCGTTGAAGTCGACCTTGTTTTCCTGAACCAAGACCTTTTCAAGCTCGGGCTTGGTGCGTGGGTGCTTTGGCGTAAAGACGGTACAGCAGTCCTCATACGGCTGGATAGACGTTTCAAACGTACCTATTTTTCTCGCTATGGCAACTATCTCCTCTTTATCCATTCCGATACACGGACGGAACACGGGAATATTCACTGCCGCGTCGGTAACTCCTATCGCCTGCATAGTCTGCGACGCCACCTGTCCGAGACTCTCGCCCGTGATAAGAGCCATACAGCCCTTCTCTTTCGCTACCCTCTCGGCTATCGTCATCATATATCTGCGAAGCAGGAGCGTGAAATAATCCTCCTCGCAATTCTTTACAAGCTCCTCTTGTATATGCGTAAGCGACACAACGTGAACGTTCATCTCTCCCGCGTATTCCGAAACGATACTTGCAAGCTCGAGCACCTTTTCTCTTGCCCTCTCGCTCGTATATGGGAACGACTCGAAATGAAGCGCGTCGATACGCACACCTCTCTTTGCAAGCATATATCCCGCAACAGGAGAGTCGATTCCTCCCGACAAAAGAAGCAAGCCTCTGCCGTTCGTTCCAACGGGCATACCGCCAGCACCCTTGAATTGTCCTGCCGATACGTACGCGCCGAACTCTCTGACCTCAACCTTAACGATAATGTCGGGGTTATGAACGTCAACACGAAGCCAACGGCAATTCTCGAGTATCACTCCGCCTATTTCGCGCGATATCTCCATGGAATCGAGCGCAAACGCCTTATCCGAGCGCTTCGACTCGACCTTAAAAGTCTTTTTGCCTTCAAGAAACTGCGGAATGTACTCCGCCGCGGTCTTTGATATTGACTCCATATTCTTCTCACACACAGCGGCACGGGAAATAGCGACGATTCCAAACACCTTTTGCGCCGCATAGAACATTCCGTCCATATCGGCAAACTCGTCTTTAGGCTCGATATATATCGTACTCTGCGCGCGATAAATGTCAAACGCTCCATAGTTTGCGGCACGCTTTTTCATCTCGCGGCAAAGCATATCCTCAAAATATTTACGGTTCGCGCCCTTTAAGACTATCTCACCGTATTTGCAAAGCAAAATTTCCTTACACTTCATTTTCTTCGATCTCCTCTATCTCTTCGTTTCCGTCGGACTCTTCGGGAGTGATAAGCGCAAGCGCCGTCTCATAAAGCTCCTTAGGAACAAAAACGTCCGCTCCGAACATTGAATATCCCATTATAACGCGCATAGCCGCTCCGCTTCCGCGGTCCTTTGTCAAAAAAGGTATCTTTGCGTCTTCAAGTATGCTTTTAACTATCGCAAGATAGGTCGGATCATATGCCGTTGTCAGCAATTCAAGATCGTCATCATGTGCTGACACCTTATCAAGTCCGAAAAGATCGTCCATTTTATTTTTCTCCTTTTAAGAGATCAGTTTTTATAGTAGTTCGGGAAAAGAGCCTCCCATACCTTTCTGCAACCGATAGTATCCGCAATAGACGAATGGGCAATTCCCTCCCACTCTATGTTAAAGCAAGCCATAGCATCGGTCAGAGAAGCGTGACGAAGGTCGGGTCTGTTCTCGTGAGCATAGCGAACGAACTCGTTGGCGCAGCACCATACCTTGTCGTGAAGCTTGTTTCTCTCTTCCTCTGTATCGTAAATGTACTTTATGTGACTGTAATCGGTCGAAACACCGTACGCGATAATGTGATCGGCATTGTCGAATATCTCTCTCACCTTGGGCGCAAGCTCTTCCATAGAGGGCGCGTCCGTGACCATATCGGGAGTGATTCCGTGTATCTTCTCCGTTCTTTTCCACGATTTGTTGCGCGCGGGCTTTACAAGAGTATCCATTACGAGATTCCCGTATCCGTCAACGATAGTTATCGAAAGTATCTCGTCGTGGTCGTAGACACCCGTCAGTTCAAGGTCAAAAAACAGAGTTCTCGCTCTGTCCATATTATAGGACGCGTTGCGGTATGCGTCTCCCTCGCGGCGACGCACCTCCATGTCCTTCTCATAGCACTTTTCACAGAGCTTACGGCGATATCTTATGTCCTTTCCGCACTTTACGCACATCTGCGGAAGCTTGCGAGCCGTCTTTTTATCGTAAAAATAAAGTATGCTCTTGTCGGATTTTACAGTATATGCAACGGGCTCTTCCTCGACCTCGTAGTGCATACGCTTGAGCTTGTCCTCGGGATAATATCCGCAAAGGGCGGCGTTCTTGACGCTCATTCTCTCTATCACGTTGCCGCTCGGCAGAGTCATAGAGTCCTTGCGGCTTCGCGGAAAATACCAAATTTCAGGCGGAGCTTCCGTTACCTTTGAAGGATCAAAGTAATAAACGACTGTGCCGTCGGGTGCTACCTCAAACGCCACAGGCTCTCCCGTGGGCATCAGATGCATACGCGCAAGGGTCGAGCGCGTAAGATAGTTTTTCTTGCTTGCCTCGGCGCTGTCGATCTTCTTTATCGACGCCCCCGAGCGCGACTGCATTTCTTCCGTTTCTTCTTTCAAGGGAATCCCTCCGAATATGTCAATCGGGATCAAACGATCCGTTTATTTTTTAATCAAAATCTTTATTATTATATCATATAAAAAGGCTTATGTCAATAACTCAAAGAGATAAATACCGCTTTTAAATATATATAAATATTACGTCAGCTTCCTCTCGATTTCCTCTCTGACCTCGGTAGGCGCGACACCGAGACGCTTTTTGCAAAGCCTGTAAAACGCGGAGTAATCGCGGAAGCCCGCCTTCTGTGCTGCGTAAGTTGCGTTTTCTCCCTTGGATATCAGCTCCTGCGCAACGATGAGCCTTTTGGAAAGTATATAGTCATAGACCGACGTACCCGTCAATCTTCGGAAAACTCGTCCTATCTGCGATGGACTCATATGCACTTCTCTTGAAATCAGCTCAAGCGAAAGCTCCTCCGAAAGATTCTCGTTGATGTAATCGATTATCTCACGCCCAACGTCTCTGTCAGTCGCGTACGGCGGCTCTTTTTCTTTATGAAAAGCCGTGCTTACACCGCACAAAAACGCCGACAGATTCGCGGCAAAGACCTCTTCTTTCGGCAATACCTCAAGCTCCCTAAAGCATTTTTCAAAGAACTCTATTGGCTTCATTGAGACAAATTCACTTGCCAGATACAGATTTCTCTCTCCGAGTCCTCTTTTTCGATACGGTGCTAAAAGCTCCTCCGAAAAGCCTCTTTCCAAAAGAAACTCGGGACGGAACTGCATAACGTATCTCTCGTATCTTCCGCTTCCGTTTACGATGAGCTTATGAGTCTCCGCGCTCCTCATGAGCAAAAGACTGCCGGGGCGCAGATCGTATATGCGTCCCTCAACTATATAGCTCGCCTTTCCCGATACAAAGCAATATAATTCGTACGTATCGTGAACGTGCATATAAAAGTCCGTGTCCTTTGGATCTTCGTCTATCGAATGGGAAACATATACCCCAAAAACTTTATCTTTTTCTAATGTAGCCATACAATATCTCCAAGCATTTCAAGTTATCGTGTTAATTATAGCATATAATGCTCGGAAATGCAATACAAAAAGACTATTTTTGCACTTTTCTTGCAAATAATTATCTGCTATAATATGAATTGTAAAAAAATCTACATTTTAAGGAGAAATATCATGTATAAGCTTTGCGCATTCGCGGACGAATCCTCGCCCGCAATAGTCGGTCAGATAGACGCTCTCAAGAGAAACGGCATCTCTCTTCTTGAGATACGCGGAGTTGACGGACAAAACATCAAGGATATATCGCTAGAAAAGGCGAAAGAGGTACGCAAGATGCTCGACGATGCGGGTATCGGCGTCTGGTCAATGGGCTCTCCTATAGGAAAGCATCACCTTGAGAAAGACTTCGAGCCTCACATGGACGATTACAAGCGTATCGTAGAATACGCGTACATTCTCGGAGCGAAGCGTATCCGTATGTTCAGCTTCTACGCAGCCCCCGGCGACAGTGCGGAGGCGACCGAGGAAAAGGTATTTGAGGGACTTCGCCGTTTCTGCGATTACGCGCCCGACGATATCATTCTCTGCCACGAGAACGAAAAGAAGATATATGCAGAGGACGCTGAGACCTGCGTAAAGATACTCAAAGCTTTCCCGAAGCTACGCGCGGTATTCGACCCCGCTAACTTCGTTCAGTGCGGAGTTGACACGCTTCACGCTTGGGATATGCTCAAAGACTACGTTGACTATATGCACATAAAGGACGCAATAGCCGACGGCACGGTCGTTCCCGCGGGAAAGGGTATTGGAAACGTCCCCGCCATCGTTAAGGACTACCTTGCGAGAGGCGGAAGCGTTATGACGCTTGAGCCTCACCTCAACGCATTCACGGGACTTGACAAGCTTGAGGACGGCGAGTCTGTAAAACAAGGCTTCACCATTTACAAGACGAACGAAGAATCCTTTGATGCGGCAGTATCGGCACTCAAAAATATACTTTCAAATATTTAAATATTTTATAAACGTAACGGAGATAAAACAATGAAAATAGGCGTACAGATGTTCACTGTTCGTAATCAGTGTGAAAACCTCAATGATTTTTCAGAGACCCTATCTAAAATTGCCGATATAGGCTACACCACAGTTCAAGTTTCGGGCACTTGCGACTACGAGGCTGAATGGCTCGCTTCCGAGCTAAAACGCACGGGACTCAAGTGCGTTCTCACCCACATAAAGCCCGACCGCCTTTTGAACGAAACGCAGAAGGTCAGCGACGAACACAAGATATTCGATTGCCACAACATCGGTCTTGGTATGATCCCGCTTCACGGCGCTCCCATCAGCGAAGAGATCTACACTAAATTCGTAACCGACTTTACTCCCGTTGCCGAAAAGTTCAAGGCTAACGGTCAGAAGCTATTTTACCACAACCACGCGCTTGAATTTGAGAGAAGCGCAAACGGAAAGATTTACATGGACAGATTCCTTGACGATTTCTCTCCCGACCTTCTCGGCATCACCTTTGATACCTACTGGGCGCAGTTCGGCGGTGCAGACCCCGCCGAATACCTCAAAAAGCTTAAGGGCAGGATCGAGTGCATTCACTTAAAGGACCTCGCGATTGTTGCAAAGGAACAGCGTATGGCTCCCGTCGGACAAGGAAATATCAACTTCCCGAGAGTTCTTGACGTTGCCTCGGATTGTGGCGTAGAATATCTCCTCGTCGAACAGGATAAGTGCTACGACGAAGATCCCTTTGATTGCTTGAAGAAGAGCTACGACTATCTCCGTTCTCTCGGCTTGTCATAAGGACGCGGCATACTTTTTCTTTTAAAAAAGAAAAAGTATGCCGAAAGAAAACAAAGCATAAAATGTATTTTATTGCAGCCAATATGGCTACGCAAAATCTGTTTCAAAAAAGTTCTTTGGGGTTCGACCCTTTCTTTCAAGAAAGGGTCGAACGCGTCCCAGATATAAACAAATTAAGAAAGGAAACTCTTAAAATGGAAAAGATCAAATTAGGTATTCTCGGACTCGGAAACATGGGTTCTTCTCACGCAAAGAATATCCTTGCAGGCAAATGCCCCGAAGTAGAGCTCGCGGCAGTTTGCGACATAAAGCCCGACAGACTTGAATGGGCAAAGGAAAATCTTGGAGAGAATGTTCCCGCCTTCTCTGACGCGGAGGAAATGATGGACAGCGGTCTTATAGACTCAATAATCGTAGCAGTTCCTCACTACGACCACCCTACCTTCGCTATAATGGCTATGAAAAAAGGACTTAACACTCTTATCGAAAAGCCCGCGGGTGTTTACACCGAGCAGGTGCTTGAAATGAACCGCGTTGCCGACGAGTGCGGAGTCGTATTCGCTATAATGATGAACCAGCGCACAAACTGCATTTACAGAAAGATGCGCGAGATAGTAAAAAGCGGAGAGATGGGCGCTATCAAGCGTACAAACTGGATAATCACCGACTGGTACAGACCTAACGCTTACTATGCCTCTGGTGGCTGGCGCGCTACTTGGAGCGGAGAGGGCGGCGGCGTTCTCCTCAATCAGTGCCCCCACAACCTTGACCTTTGGCAGTGGATATGCGGTATGCCCAAGACTGTTGAAGCAAAGCTTCACTTCGGCAAATGGCATGACATTGAGGTCGAGGACGACGTTACCGCTTACGTTGAGTATGAAAACGGCGCAACAGGTGTTTTCGTTACCACAACGGGCGATACCCCCGGCACGAACCGCTTCGAAATAACTCTCGAAAAGGGTAAGATCGTTGCTGACAAAAAGACTCTTAAGATCTGGAAGAGCGAGGAAAACATGACCGAGGCAGAGTTCTCCGCTACGAACACCATTCCTTTCGGTCAAATGAAATTTACCGAAATGGACGTCGAGACAGACGGTGAGAATCTCCAGCACATAGGTGTCTTCAATGCGTTTGCCGCTCACATTCTTCACGGAACTCCTCTCGTTGCGGACGGACGTGAGGGCATCAACGGTCTTACGATATCGAACGCAATGCACCTCTCCGCTTGGACGGGCAAGGCAATAGATATCGCAACGTTTGACCACGCTCTCTACAAGGAAGAGCTTATGAAGCGCGTCGCTACCTCTCGCCGCAAGACCGTTATCACAAATGCGGTAGCGGCAGATATGAGCGATACTTTCTGATCAAAATAGGCTCTGTTTGTTAAAAAAGTCCTATTTTTTCAAAAACTTGTTCTATACAAAGATCATATTTTATGATATGATATATTGTATAAGCAAAAATTAGAAGATCAAAAGTTTCTCAAGAGGATATCTTATGAATGACAGTAAATTTGTAAAAGTAGGAATAATCGGTGTCGGAACGATAGGCTCGGCACACGCAGCTTCCATATATGGCGGTGCTATCGAGGGCATGAAGCTTTGCGCTTTGTGCGATACGTCCGCCGACCGAAAAAAAGATCTTCACAGGCTTTATCCCGATATCCCGATATACGCGTCCGACGATGAATTTTTTGAAAAGGCTGATATTGATGCCGTTATAATAGCAACTCCGCATTTCGACCATCCGCCTCTTGCCATAAGAGGCTTTCAGAAAGGCTTGCACGTTCTCACCGAAAAGCCCGCGGGCGTTTATTGCTCGGCAGTAAAGAAGATGACGGCGGCGGCTGAAAAAAGCGGCAAGGTCTTTGGTGTCATGTTCAACCAACGCACAAATAAGCTCTTTTCAGAGGCAAAACGAATCGTTAAGTC
>JAZNEM010000009.1:0-4909 GCA_045588595.1 Eubacteriales bacterium | reverse complement strand
CTTGCCCTCAATAAGAGCAAGAGCATCATTTTTATTTATGGCAAGCGAATAGACCGATTCGCTTTTTTCGGTCGACGAGCGAATTATGAAATCCTTTTTGATAAAGCCATCAAGCAAAAGAATTTTTAACGCTCCGTCAAGAGAAGGCCCAAATTTGTTTTTGAGTATCTCATAAGAAATACAAGCTTTATCCTTGATATGTTCAAGGATAAATAGAGTCGCAGCGTCGAGCTCTTCTGTGTTTTCCGCTTTTCCCGACGGACGATATACTTCCTCTAAATGCGAAAGCGCAGAGGCGGGGATCGCAGCGCGGATAGCATCCCCCATAGTACAAAGCGTACGTTCTTTCATGAAAAAGCAAAGCCCGAACATCTCTTCGGATAAAGACATCGACTTGTCACATACCGAAAGTACGGGCTTGCAGGATAGGTTTGAATCGTCGGGGGAATCCTTTATTGAATCGACAATACCCAAGCAACGCCTGTTAGCCGTACCAAAAGGAACGGTCACAAAATCGCCCTTGCAAATATTGCCGCGCATGTCCGGAGGTATAAAGTAATCAAACGTGTCGTCAAGAAAATACGGATTATCTAAAAGATAGATACCTGCATATTCCGACATATTTACTTCTCCGTGTAAATTTTAGTTTTCTTCTGCCGCTGCCGTAGCTTCTTCGGTAACAGCTTCGGTTTCTTCGATAGCCTCGATCTCTTCTTCTTCGAGACGAACTATCTTGTACTCGCCGCGGTGAATACGGGAGATAGCGTTCTTAACAGCTTTTTCGTCTCTGTATTCCTTGTTTATCATGTTCATTATGTTACGGTCTGCATCTTTATTGCCTGTAGCAGTCTTTTCAGCAGCCTCGCGCTGACGAACGTATTCATCGGTGATCATGCGTGCGCATTTAGCGGTAGCGAGAGCCAATTCGTAGCGGTTGTATTCGTCTTTTGTAAGATCGTTGATGGTAGGGTAAAGCATAATTTATCTCCTTTTTGATTTTTGATATATTTATATGTGTTGATATTTGACGTTATTTTGTCGTTTTATGCGAAATAATTTTCTTTGACGTAAGGGTTTCTGCGTATTGACGCGCGCTCGGCTTTAAGTATCGCGAGGATCTCGTCCGCGGCATCAATATCTTTTCCGTCATGGTTGTAGACTACGTAGTCGTAGTCCTTTGCGACCGAAAGCTCTTCCTTTGTGCGTTCAAGACGCGCAAGGACCTTTTCTTCGGTCTCCGTACCTCTTCCGCGAAGCCTTTGCTCCTGAACTGCAAAGGAGGGGGGAAGAAGCATGATAAGTATAGCCTCGGGATATTTAGCTTTTACGTTGTGAGCTCCCTCTACCTCTATCTCAAGTATAAGGTTTTTTCCGCTCTCCAAAACTTCAAGAGCTTCTTTTAGAGGCGTTCCGTAAAAGTTTCCGCAATATTCTGTATATTCAAGCATGTCGCCCGAATTTATTCTTGATAAAAATTCATCTTTTGAAATGAAGTGATAGTTTACACCGTCGATCTCTTGCGGACGGGGGGCACGAGTCGTTGCGGAGACAGAGTAAACGAAATCGTCTCTTTTTAACAGATGCCCGTTGACCGTTCCTTTTCCGCTGCCAGCGGGGCCCGAGACCACGACCATTAATCCTTTTTCCATATGAGTCCTTTCAGAAGTTAGTTTATATAAGCGTCACTCTTCGATCTCGTCGTCGGTATCCGCACCGTTGTCAAGACGGTTGGCTACGGTCTCCGACTGTATAGCCGAAAGAATGATATGCTCACTGTCTGTAATAATTACGGCGCGTGTGCGTCGTCCGCAAGAAACGTCGATAACACGTCCTGCATCCTTTGCATCCTGAATAAGACGCTTGATAGGTGCGGAATCAGGACTGACTATCGAAACGATGCGGTCTGCCGATACCATATTTCCAAAGCCTATATTTATGAATTTCATGGCTTGCTCCTTCTACGTTTTATTCTATGTTTTGTATCTGCTCGCGTATCTTCTCAAGCTCGCACTTTACGTCTACAACAAGGCGAGCGATGTTTGAGTTTAGACATTTTGAGCCAATGGTGTTCGTCTCGCGGTTAATCTCCTGAACGAGAAAATCAAGCTTTCTGCCCACGGGTTCATTTGATTTGAGTATATCCTCGAATCCGTCGAAGTGAGAACGCAGACGCACAAGCTCCTCATCGATAGCGATCCTGTCCGCAAAGATAGCACATTCGGTAAGGATACGGTTTTCATCAAAGGTTATGTTGTTATCGGTAAGAACCTCGCGCAGCTTTGCCTCAAGCTTTTGCTTGTGGTTTGCGATGTCGGAAAGCGAAAGCTTTTCGATATTGTTCACCATATCGGAAATGTTTTGTATCTTTGCGCGAAGATCCTTTTCGATATTAGAGCCTTCGCGTGAACGTCCCTCGATAAAACGGGAAAGAGCCTCGTTAAGCACCTCGCTGACGTCTGCCCAATCCTGCTCCGCGTCGTCTTCAGGCTTTTGAATTATAAAAATATCTTTGTTTTGCGCTACCTTCATAATGCTTATATCGTTGTGAAGCTCGAACTTCTTTCCAAGCAACTGAAGAGCGTCGATATATGCCTTTGCATAGCCTTCGTCAATGGTTATAGACGTTTCGGGAGAATCTATCACGTCGATGCTGATAAATACGTCCACTTTTCCGCGGCTTACGCCGTTTGCCTGCAGATAGGGCTTGACCTTTTCCTCAAGAAATGAGAAAGCGCGGGGAAGCTTTACGGAACAGTCGAAGAAGCGGTTGTTTACCGATCTTATCTCGACAGTAACGTCTTTTCCGCCGATAGTTTTTCTTGCTCTGCCAAAGGCAGTCATGCTTCTGATCATATTTTACCTTTCAGGGAACGGTAATATTAGATAAAGGCCGCATTTTTAAAGCCGACATTTACCCATTTTCCTCATTATAATATTATAACTCTTTTTTCTTTGTTTGTCAACGGACTTTTTTGATTTTAGGAGATTACATACAATGTTTTCTTAAAAAAGACTTGATTTTCCCTTATTTTGACGGAATTTTTGAAAAAATTTAAAAGAGTTTAAAAAAACCCTTGCAATTTGCGCAAAAATAGTGTATAATAAAATGAATTTATTGCGGTCATATGCCGCGGAATGATTTTTTACATTCGGAGGAAATAAAAAATGGTAGTAGCAGGCGATTTTAAAAACGGTATTACTTTTGACATGGACGGAGCAGTGTATCAGGTAATTGAATTCCAGCACGTTAAGCCCGGTAAGGGAGCAGCTTTCGTTCGTACAAAGATCAAGAACGTAATTACAGGTTCGGTTATCGAGCGTACGTTCAGCCCCACTGATAAGTTCGAGAACGCGTATATCGAGAGAAAGGAAATGCAGTATTCCTATAACGACGGTGATCTCTATTACTTCATGGATATGGAGACCTACGATATGCTTCCCCTTAACAGTGATAAGCTTCCCGATAACTTTAAGTTCGTTAAGGAAGAGATGCTTTGTAAGATCGTTTCTTACAAGGGCAACGTATTCGGCGTAGAGCCTCCCACGTTCGTTGAACTTGCGGTTACTCAGACCGATCCCGGCTTTGCAGGAAACACCGCAACCAACACCTTAAAGCCCGCAACGCTTGAGACTGGCGCAGTTATCAAAGTTCCGCTCTTTATCAATGAGGGCGATGTTCTGAAGATCGACACCAGAACAGGTGAGTATCTCTCCAGAGCATGAGAAAAAACAGGAGATATTTGTTATGACACTTAACGAAAGAGCTTCTTATATTAAAGGACTTGCAGACGGAATGGAGCTTGACGCAAGCAGCAAAGAGGGTAAAGTAATATCCGCTCTTATCGAGCTTGTTTCCGATATGGCGGACGAGATCGCGGAGCTTTCCGAGCAGATCGATACCGTTCACGCATATTGCGAAGAGCTTGACGAGGACCTTGGCAGCGTTGAAGAGATACTTCTCGATGACGAGGATGAGGATGATGATTGGGACGACGACGAGTACGAGTGCGACGGCGATTGCTGCAACTGCGACGAGGAGTGCGATCTTTGCGACGAGGATTTCTTCGAGGTAGAGTGCCCCTCTTGCGGTGAAACGGTATGCTTCGACGGTTCAATTGACCCCGAAGAGCTTGCATGCCCCGCGTGCGGCGAAAAGTTCGAATGCCTCATTTCCGAAGAGGATCTCAAGGCATTGGATGACTAATAAATAATTTATCAAAAAAGCTCTGCAAAAGGCGTACCTGCGATAAGATAAGCTCCGATAACGAAGGTTTCAAAAACAAGTGGTAAAGACAATCGATACAGTATATCGCAAATATTTATTTGAATGGAGATACTGTAATGAAAACATTGTATGAAAACCTTGGTGGGACTTATCACGAAGAAAACGGACACCTTATTCCTAACGTAACCCTTCCCGAACAGACCGACTATCAGATCGGCAAGTATGGACAGCTGCACCTTGACTACATCAAGAACCACCGTCGCGGAAGGTACACCACTCTGCTGACCGAGGGCAAATTGAACGCTCAGTTGCACGAGATAGACCTCGAAGCAAACGAAATGATGAATTTTATGAGGACAGTTCCACTCTTGTCAGTTGTGAAGTGATTAAAATCGCCGATATTGAACGAATGAAATTGTTGGAAGAACAACATTGATTTTGATAAAAGCCAAATTGACGAAGGGAGTGTTGGTAAATGAAAAAACAACTGCAAGGTATAGCTTTGATTTTATTTGCAATATTGATGATGATTGGATCTGGTGATAAAGCATTTTTTGACTTATGGTAGAAAACTTCAGCCCTCAGATGGAATCTTCAGTTCAGTTCAGTTGCTCAGTTGTGTCCGACTATTTGCGACCCCATGAATCGCAGCACGTCAGGCCTCCCTGTCCATCACCAACTCCC
>JAZNEM010000008.1:0-5405 GCA_045588595.1 Eubacteriales bacterium | reverse complement strand
CTTGATAAGACCGAGAGCGAATGTATCCATTCCGAGAATGTAGGCGTGGAACATATCCTCGTATGTATTGCTGGGTCTGCGGTTCTTTGCGTCAAAGTTGAATCCACCCGTAAGTCCGCCTGCCTTAAGCACCTCGTACATACACATAGTGCTTTCGTAAACGTCGTAGGGGAACTCGTCGGTATCCCAACCGAGCAGATAGTCACCCTGATTTGCGTCGATAGAGCCGAGCATACCGTTAATAGCGGAGATTCTCAATTCGTGCTGGAAGGTATGTCCCGCAAGAGTTGCGTGGTTAGCCTCGATATTCATCTTGAAGTCCTTGTCAAGTCCATACTGACGGAGGAAACCGATAGCGGTTGCCGCGTCAAAGTCGTACTGATGCTTCATAGGCTCTTTGGGCTTGGGCTCAATATAAAAGTCACCCGTAAATCCGATGCTTCTTCCGTACTCAACAGCCATTCTCATAAGGTTTGCGATGTTCTCCTGCTCGAACTTAACGTCAGTGTTAAGGAGAGTTTCATATCCCTCTCTTCCGCCCCAGAATACGTAGCCGCGACCGCCAAGCTTAACGGTAAGCTCAAGAGCCTTCTTAACCTGAGCCGCCGCAAAGCAGTATGCGTCAGCCGACGAGGTGCTTCCCGCACCGCACATAAAGCGGGGGTAAGAGAACATATTTGCAGTACCCCAAAGGCACTTGATATCCGTACCCTGCATCTTTTCGAGAATATAGTCGGTTATCTCATCAAGGCGGCGGTTAGTCTCGTTTATATCCTCTGCCTCGGGAACGATATCAACGTCGTGGAAGCAGAAATACTTGATGCCGAGCTTCTTCATAAACTCAAAGCCTGCGTCAACCTTTGCCTTTGCGTGCTCCATTGTGCCTTTTTCAACGTCAAAGCTCTTGTCCGCGGTGTCTCTGCCAAACATATCCGTACCTGCGGCGCAAAGGTTGTGCCACCAAGCCATAGCGAAAGGAAGATGCTCGCTCATCTTCTTGCCCATAATTACTCTGTCTGCGTCATAGTATCTGAACGCGAGGGGATTCTTCGTATCTCTGCCCTCATACTTTATCTCGGGAATATTCTTAAAAATTTCTTTCATTGTTTTTCTCCTTTTTTATTTTTTTATTTCTTTGTATAAATTCTTGACCGCAGGATATATCTTGCGGTATTTTTCATATTTAGAAGCGTACAATTTTGCAAGCTCCTTATCGGGGGACACGGTCTCCTTTATCTTAAAGAACGCTTCCGCGCCTTGCTTTACGGTATCAAATTTACCTGCGGCAACCATGGAAAGTATTACCGCACCGTATCCGGGACCCTGCTCGGTAACGGGGATATGAAGGTCTATATCAAGCACGTTTGCGAGTATTTCACGCCAAATCGGTGATTTAGCTCCGCCGCCGCAAAGACAGCTTTCCTTTACAGAAACGCCGAGAGCAGCCATTTCGTCAATATTGTGCTTTATTGCGAACGCCACGCCCTCAAGCACTGCTTGGTACATTTGCGCGCGGCTCGTATTCGGACGAAGTCCTATAAACATTCCAGTCGCGTTCGTATCGTTTATAGGTCCTCTCTCACCCATAAGATAGGGCAGGAAGATGACCTCGTTTTTGCCTAACATATCGTTGGTTATAGCGTCCTCTTCTGCTCTGTAATTCTTGGTGTTCAAGATCTCATCGCAGAACCACTTGTTGCACGAAGCGGCAGAGAGTATACAGCCCATAAGATGATATCCGCCGTCCGAGTGGCAGAAGGAATGTATCGCCTGTTCCGCATCACCCGAAAAATGCTCACTCGATACGAACACAGTTCCCGAAGTTCCGAGAGAAATATTGCATTTGCCCTCGCCGACAGTTCCCGTGCCGACTGCCGCCGCCGCGTTATCTCCCGCACCCACAGTGACTATCGCGTTTTGGGATATTCCAAACTGTGAAGCAATACCCTTAGATACCGTGCCTATAGGCTCAAAGCTTTCGTAAAGCGCGGGCATCTGCGCTTCAGTCACGCCGCAAATATCAAGCATCTCCTTCGACCAGCATCTGTTTTTAACATCGAGCAAAAGCATTCCTGAAGCATCCGATAGATCGGTTGCAAACACGCCTGTAAGGCGATAGTTTACATAATCCTTGGGGAGCATTATCTTGCGTATCTTTTTAAACTTCTCGGGCTCGTTTTCTCGAAGCCATAAGAGCTTCGGTGCGGTAAATCCCGCAAAAGCTATATTTCCCGTATCATTAAAGAGTCTTTTTTTGCCTATGACCTCGTTAAGATAAGCCGTTTCTTTATCGGTTCTTCCGTCATTCCAAAGAATCGTCGGACGAATAACATTGTCATACTTATCAAGCGCTACAAGTCCGTGCATCTGTCCCGCAACTCCGATACCCTTAACACAAGAACCGTCAATTCCTTTGATCAAGCAAGGAAAAGCGTCGCATATAGCCTCCCACCAATCGATAGGTGATTGCTCGCTCCAAGAGGGACGGGGGTAGCTTACGGGGTATTCACGCGTAACAGTGTTCAGTATCTCTCCGTCGCCGTTGCAAAGCATAAGCTTTACCGATGACGTGCCGAGATCTATACCAATGTAATATTCCATAAAGCCTCCTTGTTTTTATAAAATATAGTTTACAAGTTTATTTTATCAAATCCACCTTGACAAATCACGCCAAATACCGTATAATAAATAGACAATATTTAACTTTTTTTCAAAGGAGAGAACGCCGTGTTTTACGAATCACATAACTCGCTTTACAGTGATCTCTTAAAAATCGAAACGGGAGAGGATTTCTCATTTCCGCCGCACCTGCACTCAAGCTTTGAATTTGTGACGGTGACCGACGGAGAAATGCTGGTAAATGTAGACAAAAAGCAATATTCTCTCAAAGACGGAGAAGCACTCTTGATTTTTCCGAATCAAATGCACTCGCTTTCAACTCCCGAGCATAGCCGCCACTTGCTTTGCATATTTTCTCCGAAGTTAGTTCAAGCATATAGCAACGTATTTCTTGCCAAGCGTCCCGTCGATCATAAATTCTATCCTGACAGTTTTTATATAAAACAGCTTTCGGAGTTTGTTTACCGCAAAAGCTCTCTTAAAGCCAAGGGGCTTTTGTATTCACTTTGCGACGAATTTGATTCAAACGCCGTTTATACAGACCATGACAGCGAAAAAGAAAATCTGCTTCTAAAGATATTTCAGTTTGTCGAAACCAATTACAATAAAACCTGTACACTTGATGCACTTTCCGAGCATATATCCTATCATAGCGTATATCTGTCAAGATATTTCAAGCGTTGCACGGGACTTTCGTACACCGATTACGTAAACAGATACCGCGTGAACGAGGCGGGATATATCCTCAAAAACAGCGACCTAAACATTTTGCAGATAGCGTACGACTGCGGTTTTGAGTCCCTTAGAAGCTTTAACCGAAATTTCAAATCAATAATGGGAATTACTCCGAGCGAATTCAGAAAAAGAGCTTGACGAGATCAAGTTCTTCTGGATATAATATTGACAATGATACTTTTGTATGCTATACTGTTAAAGATTTTGAACATACTACATTTAAGGAGAGTTTGTTTTATGGTTTATGCAAATAATTTTTTAGGAAAAACAGATAGTGATATTATAAACTCCGCTATTGAAAACAGAGACAGTGACGGTATAGTTGTAATCGGTCCGAAAAGAGCCGAGCGCAATTATTGGCTGTTAGACAATGCTATTCTTTTACCAAGCAATACTACCGTTATTCTTCAAAACTGTAAATTGAAATTGTCAGATCAATGCAGAGATAATTTTTTTCGTTCCGCAAACTGCGGTCTTGGTATTGAGGAAAACGAGCCTGTTTTCAATATACATATAAAGGGCGAGGGAAACGCCGTATTGGAGGGTGCTAATCATCCTCGCGCTACGGGAGATGAAGGAAAGATATTGAAAAAACCCTGTCCTTTTACCGTAGAGGATATTTGTAAGTGCGCCGATTGGGTCGAAGAGGAACGCAGAACTCCCGAACAGATCACCTTTGCGGATAGACATGATTTCTCCTATGGCACAGATGCAGGTAAGGCAGGCGAATCGCAAAAGGGAGACTGGCGAGGAATAGGAATTTTATTTGCGTGTGCAAACAATTTTTCCATCAGCGGACTTACCATACGAGAAAGTCACGGTTGGGCAATCTCATTAGAAGATTGTTCGGAAGGCAGAGTGGAAAAGATCCATTTCGATGCCCGTATGAACAAAATGATCGACGGAATGCTGCAAAACATGGAAAATCAAGACGGTATTGACCTTCGTAACGGTTGTCACGATATTACGATCTCCGATATTACGGGAGAAACCGGTGATGATGTGGTAGCATTAACGGCGATCGCGTCAAGAACTCATTACAGACCCGGAGGCGAGATTGGAAATACACATATCATGCACAACGATTGGTCTCGTCGTGATCCCGATATTTACAATATTATCATTCGCAATGTGCGCGCATACTCATCTCTTTGCTATATTGTTAGATTGCTTCCTTGCGAATGTTGCATACGCAACGTTGTTATTGACGGTGTGATAGATACTTCGCCCGACGATGTGACCTGCGGTTGTATTTTTCTGGGTGAAAAGGATTCGATCTACGGCAAAAATCTTCCCGGAAGCCTTCGCAATATTACGATCTCTAACGTCATTTACAACAACACGAAGAGAGCAGCGATTCGAGTGGATGGCTATTTGCAGGATAGTACGATTACTAACGTAATAGCAACGCGTACAAAAAGTTCCGTTATATCCGTGCTTCGCGAAGGCGGATTGAAAAACGTTATGATAAATAATATCGTTCATTGTGAAGAAACTCAATCTGTTGAAAAAATGTAATATGTCTTTTTGACATTTAAACACAACGGGCTGAACCAAAAGCTTTTAATTAAGCTTTTGGTTCAGCCCATTTTTCTGATTTTATTTTCTTTGATTTTTTCCTTTATGCTTCTTTCTTACCGAAAAGCCGAACGTGCCTATTTTTTTGCCGAGGGCGAAATATTCTCCGTGCGCAAAGGCAGCAAGCCCCGCTCTGTCAAGGTGGAGCTTTCCATCAGTATCGATAAGCGTCTCGTCAACATCGATTGCGACGATATCGGCAAGTATCATATCGTGCGACCCCATCGGAATGATATCGGTTACCTTACATTCAAGAGAGAGAGGACACTCCTCGATAACAGGGCAGGCAACGACCGACGCTTTTGCCTTATACAGACCGCATTTCGCGAATATATCGACCTTTGCTCCCGTAAGCACTCCACATGTATCGGCAGCGCGAATAAGAGCGGACGGTGTGAGATTTACGACAAACTCCCCGCTTTCCTTTATTATATTATAAGAATACCTCGACGGACGAACCGAAATATAGGTTT
>JAZNEM010000007.1:0-5022 GCA_045588595.1 Eubacteriales bacterium | reverse complement strand
CGGATAGCACGCTCGACACGGCTTGTCGTTGTTTGATATTTTTTAGCGACAGACGGATACAGAACCTTTGTGACGGAATTTATAATATCGGAATCCTTTACTGTGAGCAAAATTGCAGTACGGAGATACTGATATCCTTTTATATGCGCGGGTCCTCCTATCTGGTGGATTATGCGAGTTACCTGTGTTTCTATATCGGGCGTTTTGTTCTCCTCCTCTTCCTCGTTTATCGGTGCTTGCGTGTTCTTTCTATTCTGTACTAACGTCTTTATGTGTTGACAAAGACTTTCCATATTATACGGCTTCAAAAGGCAGAGGTCCGCTCCCGCTTTTGTCGCCTCCATAAATATGCTTTGATTAGACACCATAGACACGATTATAAACGACGGCGGTGTGTCGGGTGAAAAATTCAGCGACTTGCAATTCCTTAAAACTCCTATGCCATCAAGCTTTGAGAGCCATATATCAACTATCGCAATATCGGGATGATACCGCCCTATCTTGATAAGTGCCTCCTCGCCGTTCCCCGCTTCCTCAAGAGCGTTAAATCCCGCTTTTCTCAGCTCATTGCAAAGTGCCTGTCTTTGTGATGCATTTTCGTCCGCTATAAGTATTTTGATCGCAGTTTCCATTTTATCCTCCTCTGATCTATGTTCAAATTTTTAGGTGACTCGTTTACCATATTTTACCATATTTCAAACTCAAATGCAAGTATTTTACAAAAAATTCCATTTAAAATTTCGTTATTTTTTTTGATTTTTTCATATAGGCACAAAAAACGAAAAAAGAAAGACGAAATGTGTCGAAAAATACAAAGACTCCGCTATGATACGAGCAAGTCGTATCATAGCGGAGCTTATAAAATCAACAGCCTATGAGTGTGATGGGAAGATACGTAGGCATTCCTCTGCCGATAGCATTTACTTCAAGAACAAGACGGTTGATAGGCTGAACCGTCTCTCCCGCGCGGATAGTTACGTCTACGCTGACCTTATGGTCAGGATAACGCGTATTCTTGTGAGGCATTATCACGCAGGTCTTGCCCTCAACTGTAAAGCCCTCTGTTCCGAGCCAACGGAGCGTAAGCGTGTAAGGCATATTTCCAAGCGGTGTTTTTTGAGATTTAATATATTTGTTTTCAAAAGTAATAGTTAGCTTTTTCTCTCCCATAGGAGCTATCTCAGGATCTCCGTCGAATGCCGCTGTCACCGTCATATAAGGCGCTTCAACGTAGCAAGAATAAGGCTTTATGGAATTTAGGCGTTCTATCGCTCTTTGATCCTTTAAGAAAATATCAGCAATATCTTCGGGAACATCATTTTCATCATCGTTGATAGCCGTGTCCATATCATTTGCCCAAAGTACGATTGGAGCTAACTTAACTACGCGTTCCGTAAGTGCCGTACAGGTCTTTGGCAAAACTCGGAGCGTTCCGACATCTACCGACATGGTCACAATATTGTCTCCGATATGTGTTTTCCAATCGTCAGGGATCATCTTCATTCCGCCAAGGATTCCGAGCGTTGCGCCAACCGTTCCGCCCGTACAGTCGGTATCGTCTCCGCAGTTGATAGCAAGTATCATAGACTTCTTAAAATCGCCCTCGCCGTAAAGCAGACCAAGGACGGTATAAGCAACGTTAGAAGGAGCTTCGAACCAACCGTCTCCGATATCGGCATTTGAAAGACGTATCTTCTCTCTTGCTTCCATAGGAGGAACACCGTTTTTGTAGCATTCGCGAACGAGCTCTATACTCTTTGCGATACGGCAATCCGCAGGGATGGCGGAAAGACCGATCTCAATAATTTTTTCAATATCATTTACTACGAAAGCCGCGCTCTGCATAGCGGCTACAAAAGCCGCAGCGTACGTTCCCTCTCCCATTCCGTGATCGACCATTGCATCCTCAATCGCGTATTTTGCCGCAATAGCGGGAGCTGCGGGAGCAAGGCACGCCCAGAGCTCCGTACGTATCCACGCGCCGTTCGAATGCTTCCATTCGTTGTCGTAGTCGCCCGAAAGCGGAGGCATAAGTCCTCTCTTCATGTTAGCCTTGCCAAGACCGTATTCGTTCCAATGAGGACCGATAAAGCTTAACCAATACTCTCCCAAAAGATTAGAGTTTATAGCGTGAGGGCCGCAACGCTCGACCGCATAAAGCCATACGAGCTGAAGATCGAGGTCATCGTTTGGAAGAACGACGTTTGCTTCGGTCGCAAAGCCCTTTATGTCGAGAATTTCGTGCGTTCCCTCGTAGGGTGTCCCCATCGTCCCACCGATGTTCTTGCCGAGCCAACAAGCGTTTACCTTATCGCGATAAGTTTCAAAATTAAGATTCATAAGTACTCTCCTTTATTTTTTATTTACAAAACTATTATAACAAAAAAATGCGCTTAATGTAAGCGCATTTTTTTACTTGTGATTCGCATTTTTTTACTTTTGTTTTTTATATTCAGCCGGTGTTGCTCCGGTCATACGCGTAAAGGCTCTGTAAAAGGAGGTCTTTGACGAATAGCCGACGCGGAATGCTATCTCCTCGACCGATAGCTCTCCCTTTGACAAAAGAGTTTTGGCAAGCTCGACTCGGCGATGGTTTACGTACTCGGTCAGCGACATATTGAAATGCTCCTTGAATATGCGGCTAAAATACGATGGATTATAAAAGCACTTTTGAGCCAGAGCCGAAAGCGTAAGCTCCTCTCCGAGATTTCGGTCAATATAGTCCGCGATTTTCTGCCAAGTTCCGCTTTGTTCAATGCTTTGAGGCTCCGCATTAGTCTTTCTAAGTATCTTAACGAGCAGTATATTCATATAGCTTTCAAGCACGGTACGGCGAAAAGGCTCTTTTGACCTATATTCCGAAAGCATGTTTTTCAAAAGTGTTTCTATCTCGTCGCGCTCCGTTCCTGAAAACGAGACCATTCCGCCCTCGTTATCCTTTCTCAATTCGTCAAACGCTGTGAGTTGAAGAAGCGCGAACGCGTTTTCGGGCGTTATAAGAGAATCCACCGTCTCGGGTTTAAAGCAAATATTCACGTAAGAAAAATGCTTATCCGTAGTAAAGGTGTGTATACTTTGATAATTGATGAAGATAAGGTCTCCGCGCTTTACCTCATATTCCTCATCGTTTACACGCTCGGCAGCCGAACCCTCCATGATATACACAATCTCGATAAAATCGTGCGTGTGAAGCTCAACTCCCGTATGCTTATTTGAAAAGAAAATATGAAAATTGCAATCGGGTCTTATCAATTCGTCACTTCGATATACCTTTAAATTAGATTCATTCATGGTCATTTTATGTACGTATTATATATTTTTTTCGTATCTGCCGTTGACATTGCCGCTGAAACGGAACTTCCAGACGCAGATATTCTTCCAACTACAACGCATATATACTTTCCGCCGTTTTTACCCTCGGCATAAGTTACAAAGCAGGCGGTAGGAATATCCTCATAACCTGTTTTTCCACCTTTTACGGTTGATGTGGAAAGAATAGCGTCCTCCACTTTAGAATACTTACCCTGTTTAAAACGAGTAAGCCAATCCGTATACATTGTAAGCGAACGAGCTACCGACTTACCGTCTTGAGAATATACCGTGACCTTGTATCCTTTATTCGAGCTGATTATCGTTTTAGCAGTTGGATTATCAAGCGCATACGACATAATAGCCGCCATTTCTCTAACGGTCGTATAATGATTTTCATCATGTAATCCCGTACAGTTTACAAAATTGGTACTATTAAGTCCGATATCCTTTGCTTTTTCATTCATTAACTTAACAAACTCTGCTTCACTTCCGCATATATATTCGGCAATTGCTTGACATGCAATAGAATTTGAATCATATATAATAAGATACATTAAGTCTTTAGCAGTAAGTGTTTCACCCGCAGAAAAATTTTCTCCTGATGCGCCGAGCCTGTTCTTGTAATCGACCTGTTCCTGTGTTACAGTTATTTTGGCATATAGATTATCAAGATTCTCGCACGCAACCAAAAGTGTCATTACTTTTGTCATAGACGCAGGATAAATTACCTTGTCGGCATTTTTCGTGCCTATTGCCTCATATGAATCCATGTTAACTATAATAGCCGCCTCGGAGGAAACACCGCTTATGGTATCCGCACTCGCAGAATTGCTTGCTATATAATTGCTTCTTGAAGGAACTGTCGCGGGAGGCTTTATAACTGTCGAACCGTTTTGCTCCGCGCCGCCATTTTGAGAAATGCTTGAATCGTTCTTCCCGCCGTCTCTGTCGACAACATCGTTTTTACTACTGCCGAAAGAGCCTCCGTCTGCTTCAACAGTGAACAGGAGCACTGTCATTGTGATAAGCGAAAGCACGAACAAAACGAGCACCGTAGCAAATATCACCCAAAAAGCCTTAGGGATCTGTGGCGTTGCGGCGGGCTTTGATCGCGCTCGGTATGCACTGTTTGTATTCATTCCTCCCATTTGCTTTGGCGGAGTATATTGAGAATATCGATTTTTTTGTCCGTTACCGTTCATTTACGTACCGTCCTTGATATTACATTTGTATATGGTATATTTTATCATAAATTTTACTCTTTTTCAATACTATTCTCTATTCTTCCTTTATTTTTTTGGTGGAAATCCTTTACAAGCATTGACAAAACTGCCATTTAGTATTATAATTAACTCAACAATGAAAAAAAGGAGTCCATATTATGAAAAAAATTCTCGCTATCGGCAACAGCTTTTCGCAGGACGCTACACAATACCTCCCCGCTTTATGTGAGCTTTCGGGCGTTGAGGCGCGTATATGCAATGTATATTTTCCTGGTTGCCGTCTTTCTTTCCATCACGAAAATATGCTTTCGGAACGCAAGGTATACAAGCCACAGAACGATACAGAGCTTACGGGCTTTATCTCTCTTCGCGAGGGTATTGAGGCTGACGACTGGGATATCGTAACCTTTCAGCAGCAAAGCTCTGCCTCGGCAGTATATACTACCTTCCAACCGTATCTGAACGAGCTTTCGGCATATCTAAAAAA
>JAZNEM010000006.1:0-4810 GCA_045588595.1 Eubacteriales bacterium | reverse complement strand
GCAATATGATGAAGAAAGAACCGCTTTTCTTGAAGAATACGGATTGGCTGTTATCAGAATACCTAATACAGAAATACATAAAAACTTTCGGGGTGTTTGTCAATATATTGCTCGCCTCGTAGAACAATCCCTCAGTCAGCTTCGCTGACAGCTCCCTTTACACAAGGGAGCCTTTTTTTGTTCACCTATGACTTGTCAATTTTACTGACAAGCACTGCTTTTGTAGACACAAAAGCAAAATACGGCATACCTCTTTCGAGATACACCGTATTTTGAAAACTGTCCTTTAGAGTACAAACCTATTGACACGCATATTTTTTTATGGTAAAATAACAACAGATATATAACGATTGCTATTTAAAAGGAGATACGTTATGCCGCCTAAAGTGAAAATAACGAAAGATGATATAATACAGACCGCGCTTGATCTGCTTAGAAAAAACGGAGATGCCGCTATAAACGCGAGAAGTCTTGCCTCCGCACTTAATTGCTCGACACAACCCATATTTTCTAATTTTTCGACTATGGAGGAGTTGCAGAAAGCCGCTCTTGCCGCCGCTTATGAGTTATACCTTGATTTTTTGAAGAGAGAGGTGGAAAGCGGAAAATATCCGCAATACAAGGCGTTTGGAATGGCATATATTCGATTTGCCAAGGAGGAGAGAGAGCTGTTTAAGCTTTTGTTTATGCGCGACAGAACAGGGGAGGATATGTCACCATCACTCGATTTTGAAGCGTCTGTACAAATGATAATGAAAGCTAACGGCGTAAGCATTGAAAAGGCAAGACTTATGCACATGGAGTCATGGGCTTTCGTTCACGGTATCGGAACGATGCTCGCAACCTCGTTTTTGCCGCTTGAATGGGAGATTATCAGCGATATGCTCACCGACATATATCAGGGAATACGCGCAAGACACGTTTCGGAGGGAAATTGAAATGACAGCTATAAAAATAGAAGAACTGACAAAACGTTACCGCGACGTAATTGCGGTAGATAGACTGTCGCTGTGTATTGAGGAGGGAGAGCTTTTCTCTCTTTTGGGAGTGAACGGAGCGGGAAAGACTACGACGATAAAGATGCTATCGTGTCTTACCGACGCAACGGAGGGAGACTCCTATCTGCTCGGAAAAAGTATTAGCAAGAATGCCGACGAGGTAAAATCCTTTATTGCGGTGTCACCGCAGGAGAGTGCCGTGGCAACGGGACTTTCGGTGCGCGAAAATCTTGAGCTTATATGCGGTATCCATCGCTTTGATAAAAGCAAGAGAATCGCTAGGACCGACGAGCTTATCTCACTTCTCGGACTTGAGGGCGTGGTAAATAAAAAGGCGGGGAAGCTTTCGGGCGGATATCAAAGGAGACTCAGCATCGCGATGGCTCTGATAAGCGAGCCGAAGATACTTTTTCTTGACGAGCCGACTTTGGGGCTTGACGTTATCGCGAGAAGCGACCTTTGGGATATGATACGCGCGCTAAAGGGAAAAGTAACTATCGTTTTAACCACGCACTATATGGAGGAAGCCGAGGCGCTCTCCGACCGTATCGCGATAATGAAGGACGGAAAGCTCCTTGTATGCGACACCGCGGACAAAATAAAGGAGATGGCGGGAACGGATAGCTTTGAACAAGCCTTTGTGCGTATAGTTAAGGGGGTGGAGAAATGAGAGCCTTGACGTTTGCGAAAAGAATAACAAAGGAGATACTTCGCGACCCGATCAATCTTTGCTTTGGACTCGGATTTCCCCTCGTTTTGATATTGCTTTTGAGCGCGATACAGGCGAATGTTCCCGTTGAACTGTTTGAGATAGCGCATCTGACACCGGGTATAACCGTTTTCGGACTTTCCTTTATGACGCTTTTTTCGGCAACTGTCATATCAAAGGACAGAGGTAGCTCGTTCTTGCAAAGACTTTACACGACTCCCATGACCGCGGCTGATTTTATATTCGGATATACGTTGCCGATAATTCCTATTGCTGTTGCGCAGAGCATTATCTGTTATATAGTGGCTATATGCCTCGGACTTGATGTTACGGTCAATATTTTGCTTGCGATTCTTTTCATTATACCTATATCGATACTTTTTATCGCTTTGGGACTTCTTTTTGGAAGCATCTTGAACGATAAGCAGGTTGGCGGTATCTGTGGCGCGCTTTTGACAAACCTTTCTGCGTGGCTGTCGGGGACTTGGTTTGACCTCGAGCTTGTGGGCGGAGTATTTAAAAAGATAGCGTACGCGCTTCCGTTCGTTCACGCGGTAGAAATGGAGAGGGCGCTTCTTTCGGGAGAGGTATCTGCCATATTTCCTCATATATGGTGGGTGATCGGATACACACTTTTGGCGTTAGCTCTTGCCGTCGTCTTGTTTTTGCGACAGATGAAAAGACAGTGATTTAAGTTCTGGTAGATTCTGATTTTAAGGGGTTGACTTTTTGTCGCCCCTTATTTTCGTTTGATGAGAGCGTTCTATTTTAAGCATTTAAGAATAAGAAAATTGTAGAAATATACACAAAATGCTATTAAAAGATTCAGAAAATTTATTGATATTTTTTTAACGGAATGATTGACAAATAATTAACGATATGATATAATTATCATGAGCCAAAAAGCTTGTAAAAAAGCAGAATATTCAAAACAAAAAATAAAAAGCAAAAAGATTTTTATGAAAGGTTGATTTTTATCATGGAAAAGCAAAAGTATCAGGTAGTTGACAGTGTAGATAGCCTTCTTAACGCTATTGCTCGTGTAAGAGCGGCACAGAAGGTTTTCGCAACCTATACTCAGGAGCAAGTAGACAAGATCTTCTTGGCAGCGGCATCTGCCGCGGATAAGGCAAGAATCTCTCTTGCAAAGCTCGCCGTTGAAGAGACGGGAATGGGTATCGTCGAGGACAAGGTCATCAAGAATCACTACGCGGCAGAGTATATCTACAACGCATACAAAGAGACAAAGACTTGCGGAGTTATCGAAGAGGATAAGGCATACGGTATCAAAAAGATAGCAGAGCCTATCGGAGTTATCGCGGCAGTTATTCCTACCACCAACCCCACCTCGACCGCGATCTTCAAGTGCTTGCTCGCGCTCAAGACAAGAAATGCTATAATCATAAGCCCTCACCCCAGAGCAAAGAATTCCACCATTGCAGCCGCAAAGCTCGTTCTTGAAGCAGCGGTAGCAGCAGGCGCTCCCGAGGGAATCATAGACTGGATAGACGTTCCTTCTCTCGATATGACCAACACTGTTATGAAAGAGGCGGATATAATTCTCGCAACTGGCGGACCCGGAATGGTTAAGGCCGCATACTCCAGCGGTAAGCCCGCTCTCGGAGTCGGAGCAGGTAACACCCCCGCAATTATCGACGAGAGCGCGGATATACTTCTCGCGGTAAACTCTATCATTCACTCCAAGACCTTCGACAACGGTATGATATGTGCATCCGAGCAGTCGGTCATCGTTCTTGAAAGCATTTACGACGCAGTTAAGGCAGAGTTCGCGGCAAGAGGCTGCTACTTCCTTGATCCCGAGGAAACGGAGAAGGTAAGAAAGACTATCATCATCAACGGCGGTCTTAACGCAAAGATAGTAGGACAGAAGGCGGCAAAGATAGCAGAGCTTGCAGGTGTTACCGTTCCCGCAGGCACAAAGATACTTATGGGTGAGGTCGAGAGCGTAGAGCTTTCCGAGGAATTTGCTCATGAGAAGCTTTCTCCCGTACTCGCTATGTATAAGGTAAAGACCTTTGATGACGCTCTTGATAAGGCAGATAAGCTCGTAGAGGACGGCGGATTCGGACACACATCTTCCATTTACCTCAACGAAATGACCGAGCAGGAAAAGCTCGCTAAATTCTCGGCAAGAATGAGAACCTGCCGTATCCTTGTAAACACTCCCTCCGCGCACGGCGGTATCGGTGACCTTTACAACTTCAAGCTCGCTCCCTCGCTTACGCTTGGATGCGGCTCTTGGGGCGGTAACAGTGTATCCGAGAACGTAGGTGTTAAGCACCTCTTAAACATTAAGACAGTAGCCGAAAGGAGAGAGAATATGCTTTGGTTCAGAGCACCTGAAAAGATATATATTAAGAAGGGTTGTCTCCCCGTAGCTCTCGATGAATTGAGAACTGTAAGAGGCGCAAAGAAGGCGTTTATCGTAACAGATACATTCCTTTACCAAAACGGATACACGAAGCCGATCACCGATAAGCTCGACGAGATGGGTATTCAGCACACTACGTTCTTTAACGTACAGCCCGATCCTACGCTTGCTAACGCAATTGAAGGCGCGGCTCAGATGAGAGCGTTCCAGCCCGATACTATCATTGCGCTTGGCGGCGGATCTGCTATGGACGCAGGTAAGATGATGTGGGTTCTTTACGAGCATCCCGAAGCAGCCTACATGGATATGGCGATGAGATTCATTGATATCCGTAAGAGAGTCTACACTTTCCCCAAGATGGGTGAAAAGGCATACTTCATCGCAGTTCCTACCTCCGCAGGTACGGGATCTGAGGTAACTCCTTTCGCGGTAATTACCGACGAAAAGACGGGCGTTAAGTATCCTCTTGCCGACTATGAGCTTCTTCCCAACATGGCGATCATCGACACCGATTTCCATATGTCCGCTCCCCGTGGACTTACCGCAGCTTCCGGTATCGACGCTGTTACTCACGCAGTTGAGGCATACGCGGCTATGCTCGCAACCGATTATACCGACGGACTTGCTCTTCAGGCACTCAAGAACATCTTCAAATATCTTCCCAGAGCATATGATAACGGTCAGACCGATATCGAGGCAAGAGAGAAAATG
>JAZNEM010000005.1:0-1718 GCA_045588595.1 Eubacteriales bacterium | reverse complement strand
GGGTGGGATGAATATGATATTGAGGGAGAGAACTATCGCATATTGATAGATGTTTGCAGTCGGTATTGCACAAGCGTTTCATTTGATATATATCCACAATACGAAAATGCAGAATATCTGTTGCAAATACAAAAATACTTGATCAAGCGTGATAATACATACCGGAAGGTTACAAGCAAAATCGGATCGTATGTGACAGGATCTGACAAGCGATATTATACCGTGTGCACTGAGATGTGTGACTTGCTAAAGAAAGAGAAAAGTATTTTTTCTTGGTTTTGGGAGGAGGAGAAACAGCTATTTCATTTCGAAAATTTAACTTTTTATAGAGATGACGGAACTGTTTTCTTTGAGTCTATAACGCACGAAGGAGAATGCTATCTTTATGCCAAGGAAACAGAGGATATCAGCCAAATCGTATCGAATAAACTCTGGGAGAAAAATCCAAAACCGATTATCTTTGATTTATCTCCAAAAACTGAAGAGGAGATAGCAGAGATTAATAAAGAACTTCAACGAATCAAAAAAGAAAAATATATTCAAGATTTGAAGTTAGTAAAAGAAATAATTGATATCATAGATTGCCGCAACAAACTCTCTTTGCAAAGCCACTCGGATATTATTAAAATAGCTGACAAATACGGCTTTTCTGTTGACAAGGTAATTGACGATCTCTTGGCACTATACTAACCTTCGGCAGCATAAATCCATAATTTATATTTATCAAAAAGCACCCCCGGCAGACTTATGTAAAATCTGCCGGGGTTAATCTTTGTTTTCTGCGATTCAAATTTTGTTATCCGTAGGGGAGTTAGGTGATTTTTCCGCTAAGAACCTCACCCTTTCCCTCGGCAGACCTTTTTTTCCGATATGTTTCCGACAGCCGTCGGCGTTATCTTTTCTTCTCCTTTTTGATCCCGAATATTCGCCTGAGAAATGGCGTAACTATACCCGGGGATTTCATAATGATTATCTTCACCGTCACACCTCGCTCCCGATTTATTGCCGCGAAAGTCACCTTTTCAACAGCAAAAACCCCGCCACGCTGAGCGCTATCGCCTCGGCAAACGCTAAGACAAATCCGGGAAGCAGATACGACATAAGTATCCCAAGTCCCAAAGCCGCACAGCCGAGACCGATCACACGTCGAAGCTTTCTGTTACACATTGGCGCACTCTCCTTTTCGCGTACTTGTATTCACAGTATATGCCGAGCGCGCCGCGGTTGTTAATCAGTGCGCCGTTCCTTCTCTTTTCCGAAAAGCGGCGGCGTTGCGGAGCTTAATGATTCTTATCAGCCTGTCGTCTACCGTGAAGGAGATCGCAAGGCGCGTGCCGTCCTCATCGGTGCAGAGCGCAACGTACGAGTCGGGGTCATCCTCACTTTTTGCAAAGCTGTATTCCCGACGGGGATCAAATCGGTCAAGCGCGGCACGGGTCGCCCCCTCGTCGATGGGGAGTATCTGCTCGGCGTCACTAATGTCAAACTCAAGTATCCTCTTTCTCGACTTTCCGCCATATATCTTGGAAAATGTGATGATACCGCTTTCGACCACGTACTCGTACTCGATATTGACGTACCGCCAGGTGGCGAACACCAACAGCCAGGTGGAGATGGGGATAAACGCCAGAAGGGGCAAAAATATTTTAGTCAAAAGGCCGAAAAAGAACCATCCCACGATAAATCCCGCGTACAATAGCACGAGCAGGACTCTTTTC
>JAZNEM010000004.1:0-3409 GCA_045588595.1 Eubacteriales bacterium | reverse complement strand
AAGGAGGATAGTTCCGCCCTCACCTGAGGTAACTCGTCCCATAATGAGAACGTGCTTTATATCGTAAAACTCGGTATAATATGCGATAGCGTATCCGAAATACGCGCCGATGGTGTCGTAGATAGCTGCCGCACGCGGATCTCCGTCCTTCATAAGACCTTGAACCACCTTGAGCTTCTCCGCGGGAGAGAGGCTCTCGTCAAGTTCGATATCCGCCCAAGGAGCGCACTTGATAACGCCGTCTTGAGAAAAATACTTAACGCCGCAGCCGTAATCGCCCGACCATTCGTCCATCATTGCATCCTCGCAGAAGTCTACGGGAACGAACGCGAGTTCGTTGAGCCAACTCGTGATGTTTCCGTCGGGGTCAACGTATCCGCCCGCCTCGGACGTTCCCATCGCAACGCCGAGAACAGAATTATCGTCAAGGTCCATAGCACCCGCGAGAGCGGTAACGTCACCGTCGTTAGCTACCTCAAGAGGAATATTCTCGCCTATTTCCTTGGCAACGTCGATATACATATTTTTGACCTTTTTGTCAAAATCCTCGTCACTTACCTTTAAGAAGAGGGAAGCGACCATAATGCGATTGTCAATATAAACGCCCGCGCTCGATACACCGATAGCGTCAACGTGAGGCATGTGAGATGCCGCGGTCTTCATTGCGTTGAGAATGCCCTCATAGTGATAATTCGGGTCAGAATTAGTCTTTGGAAACCAAACGACCTCTTCGGAATAAACGCTCTCGCCATTGATAACGGCACTGACCTTGCGGTCGCTTCCGCCCGCGTCAAAGCCGATCCGACAGCCGTCGAGGTGACGTCCTATCGGGGACGCCGACGACTTATCCTTGGGAGCGTTTTCAAGAGAAACTACCTCAACAGAGAAAGGCTGTTCGTAGACTCTTTCCATAAATTTAACGTCAAAGTCGCGAAGTCCGCCGTGGGAGAAAGCCTCGCGTATCCTTGCGCCCACAGTCTCGCTGCCCGCGATAATTACCTTGTATCCGCCCGCTACCCAAAGCAAAGACTTAACGAGACGCTCGATGAATTTGAAATTTTCCTCATCGTGTCCTGTTCCGTCGCAAAAGATACGGGTCTTATAAGTCGTCGTGTAGCCGTTGTTTCGCTCTACGGCGATAATTATATCCTGTCCGTCTTTTTTCGTAGCCTCGCGCATATCGCGGCAGACTATCGAAAGGGGAGCAAATTTTGGGTCGAGTTTTGCGGGTACTTTAAGCTTCATATCTGATAGTTCCTCCTATAATTGTTTTGTTTACGTTAAATTCAGCGTCGGTGATAATTATATCCGCGTCCTTGCCAACGTCGAGCGAGCCCTTGGTCTTGTCTAATCCAATGGCGGCAGCGGGATTGAGGCTCGCGCCGTTTACGCACTCGTGAAGCGGAATATTCGAATTTGTATAAACGTTCCAAACGCCTTTATTGAGCGGCAGAACGCTTCCCGCAACCGTTCCGTCCTCAAGGCGACAAACGATGTCGCGGTAGACTATCTTCGTGCCTCCGAGCGTGTACTCTCCATAGGGAAGTCCGCCCGCGGGGAGACAGTCGGTAATAAAGCAGAGCTTTCTGCCCTTTATCTTATAGAGCAAGTCGTAAAAGCATGGGTCTACGTGGAAGGTGTCCACGATAAGCTCACAGGTGACGTCGGAGTTGAATGCCGCGGTAACTACCCCAGGTGCGCGATGCGCCATAGGAGTCATCGCGTTGAAGAGATGCGTTACGTGCTTAACTCCTGCCTCGGTGCTCTTCATTGCCGTAGCGTAATCTGCCGAGGTGTGACCCATAGAGATAACAACGTCGGTATCTCTCGTTATCTCGCGGATAGCGGAAAAGTCCTCGGTGTCGGTCTCGGGAGCGAGTGTGATTATCTTGATTATATCCGCGTATTCCTTAACGAACTCCGCATTCGGCTTTAATATGTATTTTGCGTCCTGCGCGCCCTTTTTGCTCTCGCTGATGAAAGGCCCTTCGGCATGAGCGCCGAGTATCGCGCTTCCGTTCCAAAGCTTGCTTTCTTCCTTGAGCTCACGGCATACCGCGAGAGCCTTGCGAATGACCTTCATGTCGACAGTCATAGTCGTGGGAAGAAATCCCGTAACACCGTTTTTTACGATGCCGCCCGCGATGGTGCGTATAGATCCTTTCTCTCCGTCGCATACGTCCTTTCCGAGATATCCGTGAATGTGGAGGTCGATAAGACCCGGCGCAACGTAGCCGCCCTTTGCGTCAATTATCTCTGTATCCTCGGGTATTTTATCTGCGGGAACTATACCCTCTATCACGTCGGTATAGAGCAGGGCAGAGCCCTCAAGTATGCGGTCTTTAAGAATTATTTTTCCGTTTACAATAGCTTTCATCTTTGTTTCTCCTATATAATAAAAATGCTATCTTGATTTAGTATAGCATTTTGAAAAGACGTTTTCAATGAGTCTTTCAATATAAGATAAAAAAATGCACGAATTAAAGACAAAAGTACACGTCTAAAAGATAAAAGTGTACGAAAAAAGGCTCTCATGCGAGAGCCTTTTGGTTATGTAATATTAGCCGTGAGGATTAGATACGGTGCTGTTGACAAGCTCTGCGATGACTTCGGTCGTGCAGTAGAGCTTCTCGTCTCCGGTGTAGGGATGCTTCTCAATGTCAGTACCTTTGAAACGAACTTCTGCCCAAGTACCCGTCTTGTTTATCTTAACGATAGTAAGCTCACCGTTCGCGGTCTTGGAAGCATCGATAGAACCCTTAAGAGTAGAGTTTGCTACCGCGGGGTCGCTGCGGAGGTTGCAGGTCTTGCCCTCTGCTACCTTGATAGCCGTGCCTTCTTTAAGAGTAGCGTGCTCCTCAAAGGTAACGGTGTTCTGGTTACCGATAACGAAAGCCGCTGAGATGTATGCGGTAGTGCCGTTAAACTTTATCTTGTACCATTGGTCGTTGAAGCCCTCATACTGAAGAGCGTCACCGAAATTAGCTCTGCCGATAATGGTAGCGTTGGTTTTGTTAGAAGCGCGGATATTAACGCCGTCTGCGCGAACGTAGACCGTACCTGATTCATCTACCCAAGTGTTAGTAACAGGAGCTTTGTTTGTATCGGGGTCTTCCTCTTCATTTGCAGCAGTTGTACCGGTGGTATCTTTGTTGCTGGGAACGAATTCATTTTCGTTTTCGTCTTCGTTGTTCTCATTTTCCTTCTTGTCAGAGCAAGCCATGAGGGAAACCGAAAGGATCATCATAAGTGCGAGAAATACCGCGAGTAATTTTTTCATTTTTGTCTCCTTAATTTTTTAAATTCTTTATTTTTTACTTATTTTTACGTTATTTTGCATAAAAAACGATACCAAATCGCTTATATAATATTATAACATAAAGTATATTAAAGTGTCAAGGGTGAATAT
>JAZNEM010000003.1:0-5651 GCA_045588595.1 Eubacteriales bacterium | reverse complement strand
GTTCTTTACCACGCTGACTGAAAGTCCCGCAGAAATATCCTCCACGGTAGCACCGTCACGCTGAGATTCCTTCACCGAGGAATTCATAAATACGGTACAACGGCTTCCAAGATTCACGGGAGCAGGACTCATAAGTCCTTTTTTCGCAAAATCTTCTATCGAATATCCCATAGATTTTGCGAAAGTCTCGATAAACGAACCGCACCCCGATGAGCAAGCCTCGTTGAGCATGATACTGTCTATCGCACCGTTGCGTATGCGGAAGCACTTTATATCCTGACCGCCTATATCGAGTATAAAATCAACGCTCGGCAAGAAGAACTTTGCCGCCGTGTAATGCGCGATAGTCTCTACCACGCCAACATCAACACCGAAAGCGTTCTTGATAAGCTCCTCTCCATAGCCCGTTACCGCGCTTCCGCATATTTCTATACGGTCACCGCACAGGTCATATATGTAAAGCAGCTGCTCACGCACTATCTGCACGGGATTGCCCTTGTTCGAATTGTAATATGTATAAAGTATCTCATCATTCTCCGAAAGAAGCACTATCTTCGTCGTCGTGCTTCCGCAGTCGATTCCGAGATACGCCTTTCCCGAATATGAAACTATCTCCGCGTACTTAACGTCCGCTTTTGCGTGACGGTCTTTAAATTCCTCGTATTCCGCTTCGGTCTCAAAAAGCGCGGGCAAGCGGTTCGTGTTGACCGCCGTAGAAAGACTTGCGCGCACCTTATCCGTGAGCGCGTCAAGCGTTACGTAATGCTTTTGCTTTTGGGCAAAGAATGATGCCCCGAGAGCAACGGCAAAGCGAGCGTATTCCGGAAATACCGCGTCCTCGTCTCGAAGCTTCAAAGTCTCCTTGAACCGCGCGCGAAGTCCGTGGCAGTAATAAAGAGGTCCTCCGAGGAAAAGCACCTTTCCGCGTATGCTTCTTCCCTGCGCGAGTCCCGCAATGGTCTGATTTACCACCGCCTGATATATGCTCGCCGCAACGTCCTCCTTGCGCGCTCCTTGATTGAGAAGCGGCTGGATATCGGTCTTGGCAAAAACTCCGCAACGCGAAGCAATAGGATAGATGCGTCGGTAGTCAAGGCTTAACTTGTCCATAGTGTCAACGTCAAGGTCGAGAAGCGTCGCCATTTGGTCGATAAACGCGCCCGTACCTCCGGCGCACGTTCCGTTCATGCGCTCGTCCGTTCCGCCCTCGAAGAAGATTATCTTCGCGTCCTCGCCTCCAAGCTCGATAACTGCGGCAGCATCAGGCTCAAGGTTCTTTACGACCTCGCCCGTGGCAAATACCTCTTGTACGAAAGGAATACCGCAAGCCTCTGCGAGCCCAAGTCCCGCAGAACCCGAAAGCGCTACGGTAAATTCCTTGCCCTCAAGTATCGGGCGCATCTCTGCAAGCATCTCGAGCGTCTTTAAACGTACGCGCGACATGTGTCTCTCGTATTTTTCAAAAACGACTGTGTCGTTTTCCCTTAAAACTGTCTTTACCGTAGTTGAGCCTATGTCTATTCCAAGTGAATATTCTTTTGTCATACTAGCTCCTTTCATGACGGGAGGCGTTACGTTACTTTCTTCTTTCGCGAAAGAAGAAAGTAACCAAAGAAGAAAGCATTGCAGGGGGTAATAATTGTATATCGTTAGATGGTGCAATTCTTTTAGGAAGTTCTTTGAAGGTGTGGAAACTTTCTTTCAAGAAAGTTTCCACAAAACGCATCCCCCGCGTCCTCGCATCCCCGCGTCCTTATTCCAGCTCGAATGCTCCCGTATAAAGCTGATAATATTTACCCTTTTCGGCAATGAGCTTTTCGTGGTTACCGCGCACGATGATACGACCGTGCTCAAGAACCATAATAACGTCGGAATTACGAACGGTCGAAAGTCTATGCGCGATAACAAAGACTGTTCTTCCCTTCATGAGCGCGTCCATACCGCGTTGAACTATCGCCTCGGTACGAGTATCTATCGACGAGGTCGCCTCGTCCATTATCATTACGGGCGGGTCGGCAACAGCGGCACGAGCTATCGAGATAAGCTGTCTCTGACCTTGAGAAAGGTTTGCGCCGTTTGCCGTAAGCAGAGTATTATAGCCCTTTGGCAGACGGGTAATAAAGCTATCCGCTCCCGCGAGCTTCGCCGCCGCGATACACTCTTCATCTGTAGCATCAAGTTTTCCGTAACGGATATTCTCCATTACAGTTCCCGTAAAGAGATTCGTATCCTGCAAAACTATACCGAGAGAGCGGCGCAGATCGGCTTTCTTTATCTTATTGATATTGATACCGTCGTAGCGTATCTTTCCGTCGTCGATATCGTAAAAACGGTTGATAAGGTTAGTGATAGTCGTCTTTCCAGCACCCGTAGCTCCGACAAAGGCGACCTTTTGACCGGGCTCTGCGTAAAGCGTTATATCGTGAAGCACTATCTTTTCGGGCGTGTAGCCGAAATCCATGTTCTCGATCCTAACGTCACCCATAAGACGAGTATAAGTCACGCTTCCGTCAGCGGAGTGCGGATGCTTCCACGCCCAGATACCCGTGCGTTCTTCACATTCACAGAGCTCTCCGTTGACCTCTTTTGCATTCACGAGCGTTACGTAACCGTCATCGACCTCGGGCTCTTCGTCAAGAAGCTCAAACACTCTGTGTGCGCCCGCCATAGCCATGACGATGGTATTCATCTGCTGCGAGAGCTGGCTTACGTTGTTTGTAAACTGCTTGCTCATATTGAGAAAAGGAAGAACAACAGCCAGTGACATAAGCTTTCCCGAAAGGGAAAGGTTCGGAACATCGAGAGCTATAAGCGTTGCTCCCGTAAAGAGCAGCAGAACGTAAAGTATATTTCCTATATTGCCCATTATAGGCATGAGTATATTTGCGAAAAGATGCGCCTTTGTCGCTTCGGTGCAAAGCTCTCCGTTGACTCTGTCAAAGTCCTCTCCGCTCTGCTTTTCGTGGCAGAATACCTTGATGACCTTCTGACCGTTCATCATTTCCTCGATAAAGCCCTCGGTCTTACCGATAAAACGCTGCATTCCCATAAAGTGACGCGCACTTCGTCCGCCAACCGTTTTGGTAACCAATATCATAGCGATAACGCCAAGGAACACGACAAGCTCCATCCAAATGCTCAATATAGCCATGTTTATAACAAGGAAAACAATGATGAGTGCCGAGTTCAAGAAATGAGGCAGGGTATTAGACACAAGCTCTCGAAGCGTATCGATATCGTTCGTATAATGCGACATGATATCTCCGTGAGGGTGAGTGTCGAAATATCGAAGCGGAAATTTCTGCATCTTTGAGAACATATCTCCGCGTACCTTGTTAAGAAAGCCCTGCGTAACTATCGCCATAAGTCGCGTGTAGGTAAAGTTTGCGATAAGTCCGACGATGTAAATGCATATCATCGTAAGGACAGAAAGAGTTATACCGCGGCTTACTGCAGGGAGTCCCTCCTTAAGACCTTGATTGATATACTCAAGAAATCTGTTCATAAACAGGCTCGCGACAGTCGATGCGATAGACGTAAGAAGTATGCATATGATAACGACGATAAGCAACGGCTTATAGTAACCGAAAAGAAGCTTCAAAATGCGCTTTAGCATTCCCTTTCGCTTCGGGGGCTTGCCCTTAAAATTTTTCATATCGTTTGCTTTTGCCTGATTACTCATTCATGCTTCCTCCCTTCACCTGAGAATCATATACCTCGCGGTAAATGGGGCTCTTTTCGAGCAATTCCTCGTGCGTACCGATAGATTCGATACGTCCGCCGTCCATAACGACTATCTTATCAGCGTGCTCAACAGAAGAGATCCTCTGCGCGATTATTATTTTCGTGGTATCGGGTATCTCCTCGGCAAAGGCGCGTCTTATGAGCGCGTCCGTGCGAGTGTCTACCGCGCTCGTCGAGTCGTCGAGAATGAGTATCTTCGGCTTTTTGAGAAGCGCGCGTGCTATGCAAAGTCTTTGCTTCTGTCCGCCCGAAACGTTAGCACCTCCCTGCTCGATGTAGGTGTCGTACTTGTCGGGGAAATTCTGTATAAATTCGTCCGCCTGCGCAAGACGGCAGATGCGCTCCATGTCCGCATCGGTTGCGTTTGGGTCTCCCCAACGTAGATTCTCCTTTATAGTTCCCGAAAATAGTACGTTCTTCTGAAGCACAACGGCGACTTGGTCACGGAGCACGTCTATATCGTAGTCGCGAACGTCAACGCCGCCAACCTTGACAGAGCCATCGCTTACGTCGTAAAGACGTGAGATAAGCTGGATAAGGCTCGTCTTTCCGCTTCCCGTACCTCCGACTATACCGACCGTCTCTCCCGACGCGATAAAGAAGCTTATGTCCGAAAGAGCCTTCTTTTCAGCGGTTGCCGAGTAATTGAAGCTTACACGGTCAAAAATAATGCTTCCGTCGCGGACCTCGGTCACGGGGCTTTCGGGATTCTTTATAGAGCTTTCCTCTTTTAGGACCTCGCAAAGTCTCTGCGCACTCGCAACAGACATTGATATCATAACGATTATCATAGATACCATCATAAGACTCATAAGTATCTGCGCTCCGTAGGTCATAAGCGCGGAGTAGCCGCCAATGTCAAGATCTGCTCCCTTTGAGCCTATTATAAGGCGTGAACCGAAAAAGCTTACCGAAAGCATAACGAGGTTAAAGCAAAGCTGCATAAGAGGATTGTTGAGTGCCAAGATCTTTTCGGCTTTGGTAAAATCATTTTTTACCTCCTCCGCTGCCGCCTCAAACTTCTTTTGCTCGTAGTCCTCGCGGACGTAAGCCTTGACAACTCTCATGCCTCCAACGTTTTCCTGTATCGATTCGTTGAGCTTGTCGTATTTCTTAAACACCGATTTGAATATCGGCATAGCACCTCTTACCACAAGGAAAAGACCTATCGCGAGTATCGGAATAATGACCGCAAACATAGCAGACATCTTCGGGCTCGTAACAATAGCCATGGACAATGCCACGACAAGCATCAACGGGCAGCGCACCGCCGTTCTGATTATCATCATAAACGACATCTGAACGTTTGCGACGTCAGTCGTAAGACGGGTAACAAGTCCCGCTGTTGAAAATTTGTCGATGTTTGAAAACGAGAACTGCTGGATAGAATAATAGAGGTCGTGACGCAGATTTTTTGCGAATCCGCAGGACGCGACAGCCGCCATTCTACCCGCAAAAGCACCGAAAATGAGCGATAGCATTGCCATTCCGAGAAGTATGAATCCGAATTTGAGTATGAGGCTCATATCAGGCTTTTCACCCTCGGGCACTGCGTTAAGTATAGAGATAAATTTAACTGTCACAAGCGGTATCAAACATTCCACTATGACCTCAAGCGCGACCGATATAGGCGCTAATATAGCGTATATCTTGTATTCGCGCACACTTTTCGCGAGAGTTTTTATCATAAAATCAACATTTTCTCCTTTGTAATATAAAAAACAATTTACTTTATATTATAATACATTTATTTTTCATAAAAAATACAGCTTTGTAAACATACTATAACATATTTGCAACTTTTTTCATAAAATAGCCGATATTCAAACAAATTGCGGGTTATCGGGGAGGACGCGATGAGGGAACTTTTTTGAAAAAAAGTTCCCTCAAACTCCCTCAAAAAACTT
>JAZNEM010000002.1:0-10199 GCA_045588595.1 Eubacteriales bacterium | reverse complement strand
TGGCTCACAGAACGACATGGCTACGATCCGACTTGTTACGGCTCGCACGAGGAATTGTCAAGCGCAGGCGCGGACTTTATCGCGCAAACGCCTTGCGACGTGGCGGAAATAATTTTGAAATTATAAAATACAAATACATTTTCAAGGAGAACAAAAATGGAAAACAGGATCAAAAGAAAGCTTGGTATGACTTCAAGCTGTTTCAGAGACGGAACGATAACCGAGGTCGATACGCTCGACCTTATTAAAAACGTTGGCTTTGAGTGCTTCTTTACTCCCACCGACGACTGCGAAAAGGTAAAGGCGCTCGTTGAACGCGGAGATAAGCTCGGGCTTACGTGCGAGTTCGTTCATGCTTCTTTTAATAATATCAACGCTATGTGGTTGCCGGGACTTGACTATCTAACTGTATTCAACGATATGAAAAAAGCCGTCGATACTTGTGCCGCTAATGATATCCCTATGATAATCACGCACGTGTCGAGCGGTTGGCTTCCGCCGCAGGTCAATGACCTCGGTCTTGAGCGTTATGACGAAATAGTCCTCTACGCAAAGGATAAGGGTATTCAGGTAGCTTTTGAGAATCTTCGTAAGGTCGGCAACCTCGCAGTTCTTGTCGATCGTTATGAAAATATGGATAACGTCGGCTTCTGCTATGACAACGGTCACGAGCATTGCTATACCGAAACGGTTTGCTGGCCAGATATCTTCCGAGAGAAGATGCTCTGTACTCATATCCACGATAATTTCGGCAGACCCGAAGATAAAATGGCTGACGGTGATATCCATATCCTCCCGTTCGATGGTAATTGCGATTACGCTAAAATGATGGCAAAGCTCGATGAGTATAATTATACAGGCTCGCTTACCCTTGAGGTCGGCAGATACGGAAGATACAAAGACCTTTCCCACGAGGAATTTCTTCAGACCTGCTACGACAGACTCGTTAAGATATCCAAGATGTAAGGAGACGCGTGGAGACGCGTGGAGACGCGTTTTGTGGAAACTTTCTTGAAAGAAAGTTTCCACACCTTCAAAGAACTTCCCAAAAGAAGTTTTATATAAAACCTTTAATTGAATAAACGGACAGTCGGGGACGCCTGTCCCTACAAGGTATTGAGAAGATCGTTTGTATATCACTCGCCGTAAGGCGACGGAAAAACGTTCAATTTTCATTTAACTCTGTAGGGACAGGCGTCCTCGACTGTCCTAAAAAACAAACAATTTAAAATTTTCCAAACGGTATTTATAAATAACCTCTTGTATTGCTTTTCTTTGGTTACTTTCTTTTCGCGAAAAGAAAGTAACCGCGTCCTCATAAACCAAACAATCTTCTTGTATTGTCAGCGGTGGCGGATATTGCCTTTTCGAGCGAAATCCCCTTGATATCGGCAAGGGTCTGGGCTACGACACCCATAAGACCCGAATGATTGAGTTTACCTCTAAATCCCGTGGGCGCGAGGTAGGGGGCATCGGTTTCGATGAGGATACGGTCGAGGGGAACAGCCGCGGCAGTCTCGACAGTCTTTCGTGCGTTTTTAAAGGTCAGAACGCCCGAAAAGGAGATATACCAGCCACGTTTTACGAGTTCAAGCGCCATTTCGGGACTTCCGCTGTAACTGTGGAAGACTCCGCACACGTCGGGGTAGCGAAGCACCGTCTCAAAGCAGTCGCCATGCGCCTCGCGGTCATGGATAATAACGGGTAGACCTAACTTTTTCGCAAGCTCCATCTGGGCATCAAAGCATTTCTGCTGGAGCGGCTTGTTGACAGGCTGCCAATGATAGTCGAGTCCTATCTCACCGAGGGCGACTATCTTATTTTTTTTGCGATCATTGGCATTTTCGAGCAGGGAAGAGAGGGAGGAAAGCTCGGTGTCGAGGTCGACATCGGGCATTTGCACGTCTTCGGGGTGAATACCCACGGCTGCGAACATATTTTCATATTTTGCGGCTTGCTTGATCGCGAGAAGATTCGTTTCATTGCGCGTGCCGACGTTAATGACTGCGGATATGCCTCTGCCGAAAACGTCACTCGAGAGGACACGGTCAGCACCATCGCTTTCCGCATCAAATCGTTTGTCAAAATAATGCGCGTGAGAGTCGATCATTCCATTGCAATCGAGTATCGTAGAAGATGTTTTTTCGGACATGATATCTCCCGTGTTTGATTGAAATTTGTTGTGTGTATATAAGTATAACGGCTACACAAAAAATACTTTTTAGGGAAGTTCTTTGGGGCTCGACCCTTTCTTTCAAGAAAGGGTCGAACGTATCCCCGCGTCCTCTAAAATTCCTGCTTCAAGCTTCTTCTGAAAAGCTCATTTATTTCCTCCGAAGCGTCAGCACCTTCCCAGAGTATTGAATAGACGGCTTTACATATTGGCAGGTCAACACCGTACGCCTCACCAAGCTCGACGAGTGCCTTGACGGTATAATATCCCTCTGCCAAAAGCTCATAATTTTCCTTTTTCACGGCCGATTCGCCAAACTGTCTGTTATGGCTGAATTTCGAAAAGACGGTCGCCTCGTAATCACCGAGGTGGCAAAGTCCGTAAGCGGACAGCTCGTTTCCGCCAAGGGCTTTGATGAGCCTTGCTATCTCGCGCGTTCCTCTTGACATGAGCGCACCCTTGAGAGTAGCAAGCTTCATGCCGTCAAGCATACCCGCGGCGATACCGATAACGTTTTTTGCCGCCGCACCTATCTCATTTCCGATAAGGTCCGCGCCAAAATAAAATCGGATAAGCTCGCTTGAAAACTCGTTTACGAGCAGATGCTTGACCTCTTCGTTCTCGGAATCAATGACCATGCAGTTAGGTATTCCGTGGTAAAACTCCTGAACGTGACCCGGACCCAGCCATACGGCAACGGCGTTTGTTTGAGACGTGTTTTCCTTGACTATTTCGGAAAGTCTTTTTCCCGTGCCTATTTCGATTCCTTTCATACAAAGAACGAATATTTTATTCTCAATACCGAGCGATGCTATCTGCTTCATAAAGGAGCAAAGAGCCTGCGAGGCTATCGATATTATTATCACGTCGGCATTTTTCAGGGCGTTTATATCTGTGGTAAGTACAATGCTTTCGGGTAGATAGAGAAGGTCGTTTTTTCGTTCCTTTATAAATCTTTTCATGTGCTCGGACGAGGGTCTGCCGTAAAGCGTTACCTCGTGACCGATAGAGTCAAGATACCACGTAATGAGTGAACCCCATCTTCCGCAGCCAACAACACAAATTTTCATAATTTCTCCTTTTGGGACGTGGATGGGATGCGATGAGGGGGACTTTTTTGGAGAGTTAATCTTTTAAGATTTACTCACAGTCCCCCTTAAACTCCCCTCAAAAAATTTCTTGCAATTTATTTAATAGCCATCAAGGCTATTCATAATCTACTTTTAGGAAGTTTTCTTTGCTTACTTTCTTTTTTAAAAGAAAGTAAGTCGCGTCCTTTATCTAACTCTCTCGCCAAGAGGTGTATCTTCCGCGAGGAAAACTACGCGGACCTGTTCCTCGCCGCTTGCGAGGATCATACCCTGCGACTCGATACCGCAAAGTGTTGCGGGTTTAAGGTTAGCGACGACGATGACCTTTTTGCCTATCATATCCTCGGGTGCGTAGAATTTCGCGATACCCGATACGACCTGACGAGTCTCATAACCCAGGTCAAGCTTCATAAGAAGGAGCTTCTTTGCCTTCGGCACACGCTCGCAAGAGATAACTTTAGCCGTGCGAAGCTCGACGTTCATAAAGTCCTCAATTCCGATAAGAGCGCAGCCCTCAGGCTTTTCGGGAGCTTCAGCCGCCTTTTTAGCCGCCTCTGCCGCCGCTATCTGCGCCTGTCTCTCTGCCTCAAACTCGGCAAGGACCTTTGCCTCATCCATACGCGCGAAGAGAACCTTGGAATCCTTTACGGAATCACCTGCCTTGAGCGCGCCAAAACGGTCTGCGCTGCCGATAGACGCGTATCCGCAAGCATCTGTGTTAAGCTCGGAGAGTATCTCCTCAGCGGTTGTGGGAATGAACGGGTGCAAAAGAACAGCGCCCCAACGGATAGCCTCAAGAAGCGTATAGAGAACTGTTCCGAGACGTTCCTTTTGCGTTTCGTCCTTTGCGAGTGTCCAAGGAGTTGTCTCGTCAATATACTTATTCGCGCGCGAGAGCATCTCGAATATCTCGTCGAGAGCGTCTGCTATGCGGTAGCCCTCCATATTTTCAACGACTTTGTCGTATGCTTTGACGCAAGCAGAGACTATCTCGTCATCAAGCGCGTCCTTTGCGGTGGGTGCTTGAATGACCTTGTCGAAATACTTCTTCTGCATATCAAGTGTACGCTTTACAAGGTTACCGAGGTTGTTAACAAGGTCGGTGTTAAAGCGTTTAATTACGTTTTCATAGGTGATAGAGCCGTCGTTTGCGTAGGGCATCTCGGCAAGCGCGTAGTATCTGACACCGTCAACGGTGAACTTCTCCGCAAGCTTGTCCGCGTAGATAACGTTTCCTTTCGACTTTGACATCTTGTCCATACCAAAGTTGAACCACGGATGCGCGAATACCTTTTTAGGCAAGGGCAGGTCAAGTGCCATAAGGAATATAGGCCAGTAGATAGTATGGAAACGAATGATATCCTTACCGATTATATGAACGTCCGCGGGCCAATATTTCTTGAATTTTTCGCTCTGCTCCTCGTAGCTCTTGTCGGGGTCATAGCCGATAGCCGTGATATAGTTCGTAAGAGCGTCAAGCCAAACGTAAGTTACGTGCTTCTTGTCTATATCCACGGGGATACCCCAGCTGAACGAGGTACGCGAAACGCAAAGGTCCTGAAGTCCCGCCTTGAGAAAGTTGTTTACTATCTCTTTTTTGCGGCTCTCGGGCTCGATAAACTCGGGGTGCTCCTCGATGTAATTCATGAGTCTGTCAGCATACTTCTTCATGTTGAAGAAATAAGCCTCCTCGCTTGCCTTTTCAACGGGGCGTCCGCAGTCGGGACACTTGCAATCTACCGCCTGCGTATCTGTAAAAAACGACTCGCAGGGCACACAGTACCAACCCTCATAGCGACTCTTGTAAATGTCGCCCTGATTGTAGAAGCGAGTGAACATCTTTTTTACAGCCGCCTCGTGATAATCGTCTGTCGTGCGGATAAAATGGTCGTATTTGACGTTCATGTTGTCCCAAAGCTCACGGATCTCACCCGCAACACCGTCAACGTACGCCTTGGGTGTGATGCCCGCGTCACGCGCAAGGTCCTCTATCTTCTGACCGTGCTCGTCAGTTCCCGTGCACATAAATACGTCGTAGCCCATCTCTTTGCGCCAGCGCGTGAGAGCGTCGGTCATAATAGCCTCATACGTATTTCCAAAGTGAGGCTTTTTTGAAGCGTAAGCGATTGCTGTTGTGATATAAAATTTTTCATTCATGTCTTTATTACCGGCTTTCTGTGCAAAATTTTCTTTTATCCTTATTATTATATCAAAAAATTATCGAGTTTACAAGAGGGTACGCGGAAATATTGCGTCAAATTTACGAAATTTTCCTTTTATTTTTCCGTTGTATAAGCTTGGTTTGAAGAGATATTCCGTTTTTTCAAATAATTATATTCTCAAATCAAAATTTGAAGCAAACAAATTGCCATTTATATATGCAAAAAACAAATTGTCAAACATATAACCAAAAAGAGCAAGAGTAAAAGGATAAGACCTTCTATTCTTGCTCTTTTTTCGTAAAATCATTTCTCAAATCTCAAGATAGCGTACGCTGTCTTTTCGGGCAGACGGATAGAAAATACTCCGTTTTCTTCGCTGATGTCTGCCGCTTCCTCATTAAAGGGCGTGTAGACCTTTGGAGCGAGCTTTGATTCAAGCTTTACGACATCGGTAATGCCGATAGGCTCGACCTTGTTGATGAAATTCACACGGCTTCTGTGGAAACGCATATCGTCAAGCTCGTGGTCGATATCGGTGTCGTAGTCCTCCGAGAGAAGATGCACAGTTATCGCGTCGTCCGACTCAAACATCGTAACGAGATACCCCTTTGAATCTATCATCTTGACGGGCATAGGCGTGATGAATCTGTTGACAAGCGTAAGGAAACTTTCGGTTATCTCGCCGTCGCTTATTCTGTGAGGATTGTAGTATATTCTCTCCGCAACGCTCTGCCACTCCTTTGATTCTTTTGAAGGCGGAACGGTATTTTTGTTTGTCCACGCGCCCGTAGCTCCGGGAGTGTCTGGGTTTTTATTAAAGAAATCGGTATAGTCGGTGAGCGCAGGGCTTGAGGGAAGCTTCCATTCGTTCTTGCACAAAGGGTAAGCGCAAGGCCCTGTTGCTATGATCACACCGCCGTTTTTGACGTAAAGCTCCATTGCCGCCTTTTCTTTGTCGGTCATAACAGCCGCAGAGGGTAAGAGCACGAGGGGATAATCCGATGTGTCGGTCGGGAAATCAAAGACTGTATGAGGGCTTATACCTTTAGAGAAAAGTGTGCGAAGAGTCGTACTGTAATCCTTGTAATAGCCTTTTTCAAGATTTCCGAAATAGGAGTGCTTTCTCGTTTCATAAGAGAAGTAAATGGCAAGCTGACCTACGTGGTCACCCATAAAGAGCTCGGGGTGCTCTTTCTCATATCCGAACGCTTTGCCTACTATGTCGCTCTCGTTTGGGAGAGTTTTGAGAATACGCTCGGGCAGACCGAGTCTATCCTTCAAGGTCGATATCCAAGCGTCAGAGTCGAGCATCTTGTTCACTGCCCAGACGATATTTGCCGTCTCCTCAACGAAAGCAAAGCCCGTCGAGAAGCAACGAACGCCCTTTTCCTTTGCGGCGGCTCTGTGGTGCGACGAGGTTATAAGTCTTTCGGAGACAGGTCTGTTCCAAGTCACAGGGTCGTGCTTGTAGGGGGGAGTATTTCCCGACATCTCAAGGTTTACGTAGTTACCGCCCGCAAGGAAGCAACGAGCGTCATTTGCGCTGCTGTTCGCCTTTGCCGCCGCGCTGTTCGCTCCGCAGGTAGTCACGCGGAAGCCCTCGGGGAATACGGGCTTTATATGCTCCCAAAAATCAACTGCCGCGTCAAAGCGCATGTCTATCCACGCTTTCCAAGCCTCATTCTCCCAGTTGCCCCAGAAGCTTTGGTCGGAAACAGGCGGCAAATCAAGTCCCGTGCGGCGCTTAAATTCAGCAAGACAATGAGGACAAGCGCAGGAACGGTAATGCATGAAGTGCATCGGGTCATCACAGGAAACGCCCTTGATCCCCGTCTCTGTTATCAATTTTGTAAGATAGCTCTTATATGCGTCCTTGTAATCGGGATTGCGAATACAAAAGCCCTCCGAAGCGTACTGCGGATACCAAAGCGGCTCGCGCGTTTCGACGTTTATCATGCGCCAACTGTTCAAACGGCTTCCGTTGTATTCCCAAGATGCCGCCGCTTCCCAAGAGGGCGAGAAAGGAAGATGAGGACCGCTGTGAAGAATTACGTGGCGCATCTCCTCTCTTGTGCTGTAACGGTGAATGAGGTTTACGGAGTGGTGGTCAAAGACCTCAAGACCGTATTTGCCGAGCTCCTCGGCAACTGTCGCGATGTAGTCGTGCAATATGGTAAAATAGGGCAAAAAATCCCAACGGAAATGCGTTCCGAATATCATTGCGGTGGTGGCGTTGGACTTTGCCATAGCCTCGGCGCGTCTCTTTATGCGGTCGTGAGCGTCGGGATTCGGCCAGTTAAGATCCTCAAAGCGAAGCCACCAAGAAGCGATGCGCTTGCGCTCAAGTATCGCGGGGTGAAGCTTTTGATCTAATTCTTTCATGTTTTTTCTCCTTATTGATATTGTCAGTACAAATTTAATTTAAAGAACATTCTGCTTGAACCGAAAAAAGAGCAGTTGCGTTTTCTTCTAATTCAAATTCGACAACAGACGTCGTTTGTTCGGGAATATCCGTGCCAAAAACAGCTTTAATTTTACAAACCGTTGGCAAATTCAAGGCTTTTCTTCCCTTTGTTGCAGAATGTAAAGCAATATATCCGTTTCCGACGTACACAACGTCGTTTTCTTTTGTGTAAATATGTACGCCGTTTTGTTCAAGAAAACCACGTATCTCGTCCGAGCTTAAAACACAATGCTCTTCCGTTGCCGTAATATATGGGATACCCTTTTCTTCGCAAAGCTTCATTGCGCGTATACCCTCGTCGGACGGGATCGACATTCCAAACACGGCAGCTTTATGATCTTTCAGTGCAATATCCGCGTCCTCGACCATAAATAAATCATACGGCGCACCGATATTTCCCATATTTGTTCTTGCTTTTTCTATGGATTTTATTTGAGGTGACTTGATAAGCATTTCAGAAAAGCCTCGTTCATCTGCAAAGAAAGCGACATCTGGGCAAAGAGCGTTGTTGTCAAAGTCTGCACCGTCATATATCTCTTTCATATCTGCCAGAGCCTCCATAAGCACGTGATCGTCATACCAACCACCCCACATATCGAACCACCATACCGCCGATGCTTTAGTCAACTGATGACAGAAGCATTTGCGCAAAGCCTCGCGAGAAAGCTCCGTCGTAGGAGGTCCTGCCCACAAAGCACCGCTATATATACCTTTCGGATAATCATTTGGTCTTGCCTCGGTTATGTTCGTAGTTAAATACGTTCGTATATCACATTCAATAAACGGCATTTTACCGTGAAGCTTTACAGAATCAACGGGTATCATATCTGCCCAATCTATACCGAATTTGCGATTTTCCGTATAAGCGTTAGGAGCGGAAAAGAAATCAAGATATTTCGAATCGAGCAGAACACGCAAACCGTGTGTTCCGAAAAGCGGTGTTCCGTTAGCTTGAGTTGCGTATCCGTAAAAAGCGCCAACCACTTGCGTATGATCGGTTTCTTCTTTTATGATCTTAGCAAACTGCTCAAGAGTTTTTGCGACTTCAACATTACAAAACAAAGAATATCTTTTTGCATTCTCAATGTTCTGGCGAGTTCTGCCGTCACATATGTAATCTTCACTGTTTGGCAACTCCGCATTATCAATGCCGAAATTATCCTTTACCCAACGTCTGTACGGTTCTTTAGCGGCAGGCGCGAGCGAACCGTGAGAATCGTGATGAAACCACTCTTGCGTAAGACCGCCGCATATCTGCCAACCACCGATACGATGGGAATAATCAGCCGATCTAATATGCGCGACGATTTTAACAAGAAGCTCTCCCGCATCTTTTCTGAACGTATCGGAAAACAAAGCCTCTCTATATCCGCCTTTTTGGGTAGGAATTACGTCATCAGGATGGGATTCCAGCCACCATTTCGGCATACTGACGTATATTCGCGGAAAAATGATAGCCTCGGGACACTTGTCTAATATTTTATATACCGCGTCCTCAAATTCCGAAAAATCAGGTTTTTCCGGATCTTCAAAAACACCCTTTCGAAATGGAGTAAAGCCTGTAAAACTGTTTATGGGAGATTTCGTGAAAGATACGTTGATAAAGAAAATGCGATATCCTGCATTAACAAAATCTTCGTATCGACTTCGCTCCTCGAAATACGTTGTATACGCCATAGCTGACGTAGACTTGCCTTCAATTAAAAGGATAGGCTTGCCGTTTTTGTTTTCAATACTGCTTTTTAGCATTATTTGTCTACCTTTTGCGCCGCCTCGGCAGCCGATCTCAATACCCAAGAATGTTCTTCAAGCAGTTTTTCACATTCGTCGTAAGGAAGCTCAGTTATCTCGCGCAAGATACGTATCATTCTGTCGCGGAGCTTGATGTTCGAGGGGCGAAGATTTATCATCATGTTCTCGTAAACGTGACCGAGCTTGACCATTACGGCAGTCGATATCATGTTGAGCACCATCTTGTGCGCGCTTCCCGCTTTCATTCTCGTTGAACCTGTTACGACCTCCGCGCCCGTATCGGTTATTATTGTGATATCGGCGGCTCTTTCTATGGGAGTATCCTCGTTGCAGGAAAGAGATATGCGTAACGCTCCGACCTCGCTCGCCTTGTCAAATGCGCCCAGAACGTACTGCGCGCCGCCGGCGACCGAAATTCCGACAACACTGTCAAGCTCGCAAAGGTCGTACGCTGAAATGTTCGAGTATCCATATTCGCGGCTGTCCTCCGCGCCCTCGACGGCTTTTCTTATCGCGCTGTCTCCGCCCGCGATGATACCGACAACGAGTTCGTGAGG
>JAZNEM010000001.1:0-22807 GCA_045588595.1 Eubacteriales bacterium | reverse complement strand
AGTCAATATGGTAAGAAACAAGAAAAAAGGCAAGAGCTCTTGCTCCTGTGGCTGCTCTTGCGGCGGCTGCGCTATGAGTGATGTGTGTCATACTAAAAAAGATCAATAAGAAAAACACCGTGTCTGTTTCACAACTGTGTGACAGACACGGTGTTTTTTATTCAGCTTTTTATGTTGTTCAATTCGTCTTTTCAATAAAATCTCCGACAAGCGCGTCCTGAAGCTTTTTCAAAAGCTCGGGAGCTTTTCCGCCGACCTTGACACCGTCTATTTCACACGCGGGACGGCAAAGCGTACCCGACGATGTAATAAATATCTCGGCGGCGTTCATCATTTCCTCTACCGTAAACGCCTTTTCGATGATGGGAATATCAAATTTTCGGCAAAAATCAAGCATATGTGCTCTGGCAACGCCCGAAAGGATCTTGCAATCAGCGGGAGCTGTTTGAACCGCTCCGTCGGTACGTATGATAGCAATATTTGAATGGGCGCACTCCGTAACGTATTCGCCTCTGTGGAAGACAGCTTCTTCCGTACCCGCTTCCTTTGCCTTGATAGATGCGAGAACGGTAGGGATAAGATTGAGCGTTTTCATGTCGCAGTGGAGAAAACGTGTATCTTCGACGGTAATGAGCTTCATGGGTTGATAACTGTCTTTTAGCTTCATTGGACGGATAGTTACCCAAATATTAGCAGAATGCTCTTGCAGAGGAGCGTGGCTTCTAAATTCAGTTCCTCGGCTTACCTGCCAATATACGAGCTGTTCATCTGAATCAACGCGCAAAACAAGGTCGCGCAGAAGAGCAGAAAACTCATCTTTTGAAATTGCGATCTTTATGCCGAGCTTATTCGCACTTGTATAAAGTCTGTCCATATGCTCAGATAGAGAATAGAGCTTATGGTTTCTTGTATACGCTACCTCAAAGATGCCGTCTCCGAAATAGCAGGCACGGTCATTCATAGGCACGGTCATGTTTTCGATCAGATCTATTTTTCCGTTGTAATAGCCGAGGTTTTCCATATTCGGTTAAACCAAGTCCTTTCAATAGTGTTTTTGATATTAAAGCTTATGATGGAACAGTTTTTTTTATGCGGCTTTATCAGTTTCAAAAAAGAGGAGAAATGCTCCTTTTGTGTCTGTGAATAACAGGGCGTACTCGTATTCCTTTTACTCCGAGAAGACTTGATAGCCTTGTTCTCAACGCATCAAGCGCATTTACGCTTTCGCAATTTACGAACAAAAGGTAGTCGTATTCTATTGCCATAAGGTCGCATCGAAGTACTTCGGGAACAGAGCAAGCAAGCGCGCAAAAGCTTTCACCGTACGAAGTGTTTTCAAGTGTTACCTCTAAATACGCTTCTGTATTTCGGTCTATCGCTTCGCTGTTTATGAGCAAGGTATATCTTTCGATAACTCCGCTTTCTTCAAGCTTTTTTATGCGTTCGATAACAGAGGATACCGAAAGTCTTACACGCTTTCCGATAGACGATGCCGTCATTCGCGCATTCTCCGAGAGGCAGACGAGTATGGCTTTATCAAGAGCGTCCATGTATATGCCTCCTTTTAATAATAATCAAAAATATTATAGCACACATAAATTGTGTTGTCAATTCGTTTTGAGGCAAATGATGAATTTTTCGGGAAATATATTGATATTATTAGAATCGTATGGTATAATGATAAAAGTAATGCTTTTTAATTAATAGGAAAGGAATATGCCGTGAAGCTTTTCAAACACACAATACTTCGCGAAAAGATATCGGAGTCGCTATCAGCAGTTCTTCCCGTATCGGCAATAGTGTTACTTTTACTTGTAACGTTTTTTCCCGTAACGGCTGAAATGCTTTTGTCATTCGTTATCGGTGCTGTATTGCTTATACTCGGAATGAGTCTATTTACTCTCGGCGCAGAGACTGCAATGACGCCTATGGGCGAATACGTCGGTGCTAAAATGACGTCTACGAGAAAAGTATGGGTCATCATTCTTGTTTCGTTTATTGTCGGGGTTATGATAACTATTTCCGAACCAGACCTGACCGTTCTTGCCAATCAGTTGACATCTATTGATAACTACGCATTGATACTGTCGGTCGCGCTTGGCGTTGGTATAATGCTCGTTATTGCGCTTTTAAGAATACTCTTCCGCGTGCGTTTGAAGTATCTTTTGATAGGCTTTTATCTGGTTGTATTTATACTTGCGGTATTTATCCCGAGAAATTTTCTTGCCGTTTCGTTTGACTCGGGCGGAGTAACGACAGGGCCTATGACTGTGCCGTTCATAATGGCTCTCGGTGTCGGCGTCGCGTCTATCCGTTCAGATGACGGAAGCAACGATTCGTTCGGACTTGTTGCCTTATGCTCGGTAGGACCTATACTTGCGGTCATGATACTCGGACTTATTACGGGTGGCGGTGAGGCAGAGCCGTCTGTGTACGACGCTCCCGCGTTGCAGAACTCCCGCGATATAGTTTTGACCTTTGTGGAGGCTTTGCCTCATTATATGAAGGAGGTCGCTATAGCCGTTGGTCCGATAGTTATCTTCTTCCTTATCTTCCGCGCGTTGAGCGGTGGCTCAAAGTCGGGTGGACTTGGAAAGATACTTGTCGGTGTAGTTTATACGTATATCGGACTCGTTATATTCCTGACAGGTGTAAACGTAGGATTTATGCCCATTGGTAATTATCTTGGAGAGGCTATTGCGGATACCGATTTCAAGTGGATAATAGTTCCGCTCGGTATGCTTATAGGTTACTTTATCGTTGCCGCAGAGCCTGCGGTACACGTTCTTACGAAGCAGGTCGAAAACGAGACTGCGGGTGCTATACCCGGAAAGATGCTTTCACTCGCACTTTCGTTCGGTGTTGCGATTTCCGTAGGTATCGCTATGTTGCGAGTGCTTTTGCAGATACCGATACTTTATATACTTATTCCGGGATACGCGATAGCGTTGGTGCTTACGTTTTTCGTGCCTGACATATTCACGTCTATCGCATTTGACTCGGGCGGAGTGGCTTCAGGTCCTATGACAGCGACCTTCCTGTTGCCATTTGCTGTCGGTGCTTGTACGGCAGTGGGCGGAAATATAGTTGAGGACGCATTTGGCGTTGTTGCTATGGTAGCTATGACACCTCTTATAGCTATACAGGTACTCGGACTTATTTTCAGAATAAAGCAGAGCAGAGCAAAAGCGGTTCTTGCGGACGAGGACGTTATAGAAGAGCCTATTGTTGTTGAAAATACGTCAACTCCTGTTTCAGATGACGACATCATTGAATTTTAACGGAGGTAGATAAATGAAAGATCTGTTTTTTTGGATAACGATAGTAAAGCGTGACGATACAGAAGAATACGAAGATTTTTATAGTGAAAACGGAGTTTCGCTTATCTATTCAGCGCAGTGTAACGGCACTGCGCACGAAAAGACCTTGAGCCTTTTGGGAATAGAAAAGACGGAAAAGACGATGCTTTTCTCGATAATAACGGGAAGTACTATGAGAAAGATCAAGCGGTTGCTTACCAACAAAATGAAGATAGATCTTCCCGACAGAGGAGTTGCTATGGCAGTAGCTCTTTCTGGAATCGGCGGAATGCGGACCTTTGAATATTTTACCGAGGGGCAGGAGCGTGCTCCCGAAACGGAGGAAACTGAAATGAAATACGAATCAGAACACGAGCTTATAATGGCGATATATGAAAAGGGCTATACCGATCTTGTTATGGACGCAGCAAGAGAGGCGGGCGCGAGGGGCGGAACGACTATTCGCGCAAAAGGTACTGTGGCAGGAGCTGAAAAGTTTCTCGGAGTTACGCTTGCGGAAGAGAAAGAAATAGTCTTTATCGTTTCAAACGTTGATAAGAAAAAGGATATTATGAAGGCTATCATGCTGAAGGCGGGAGTCGATTCCAAGGCTCACGCGCTCGTATTCTCACTTCCCGTAAGCGAAACGGCGGGCTTCCGTTTCGCAGATACGATCGAGAAAGAGGATTAACATTCCTTTTGAAATAAAAAGACGGAGAATTGAGGGCTTGGGTTCTGAAGGACAGTTTTTACAATAATTCAACAGAAAGACAAACGGTTACAGCCAGAGGCTCCCTTGTGCAAAGGGAGCTGTCAGCGAAGCTGACTGAGGGATTGTTTTTGGTGGAATTTTAACTATTACAATCCCTCCGTCACGGCGTTGCCGTGCCACCTCCCTTTACACAAGGGAGGCTTTTTGTTAGCCTGTAAGTGCGCACTTACTCACCACCAAAAGTGGTAATGCTAATGAAAACATCCGATACGGAAATAAATCCATATCGGATGTTTGACTGTCCTTTAGAACCCGAGGCAGAAGTTCTCCGCTTTTTTATGGCAATGACGTATTCGCAAGAGCTGTGATCGTTTTAATTTTAAGAAAGATTTTCATTTGCAAATTCATGAGCGTAATCCGAAACTATCTCGGCTTCGCTGAAATCGAGACGGACACCGCAGACGGTTTGATAGGTCTCATGTCCCTTGCCGGCGAGCAGGATTATATCACCCTTTTCGGAGTGAGAAAGGGCGTATTCGATAGCCTGTTTTCTGTCGGGGATAGCAACGTAAGGGCAAGAGCCGGCGGTGAAATAAGATGCTATTTCACTTATGATAGCCGCAGGCGGCTCGTTGTCGGGGTTGTCCGAGGTGAGAATACAGAAGTCTGCATCGCGAGAAGCAACAAGACCAAGCTCTGCGCGGCGCATTCTCGTGCGTCCACCAATAGAACCAAACAAACAGATAAGTCTTGTCGGCTCGTAGGTACGCAAGCCCTGAAGCGCGGCTTTGAGGCTGACTCCGTTATGCGCGTAATCGATAACTACTGTTGCACCGTTTGGAAGCTCATACGTTTCAAAGCGCCCCTTTATACGCGTTTCCTTCATCGTGTCGCAGATGACCTCGGGTGCGAGACCCATTCGGGAGCATACGGCTATTGCCGTAAGGGCGTTATATACGCTGAACTCACCCGGAAATGAGAGAGAGACGGGAAAGGTCTTTCCAAGTCCCGTACATTCAAAGCTTACTCCTATCGTACCTGGAGAGCGGAAATAGGTGATCCTGTCAGCGCAAAGGTCTGCATTCTCGCTATGAACCGCGATACTCGTTTTATCCGCTCTGCTTGAGGCTACCATTTCCTCGCCGTACTCGTCGTCAGCGTTGTAAACTATATATTCTGCACCATAATCGTTGAAAAGAGAGCGTTTGCAGTTCTTATAATCATCAAAATCGGGGTGCTCGAATTCTCCTATATGGTCGGGAGAAAGATTCGTGAATACGCATATATCAAACTTTATGCCGTGAACACGCGCCATTTTGAGAGCCTGCGAGGAGACCTCCATAACAAGAGTATTAACTCCCGCGTCTAGCATCTTTCTCATGTGCATGTGCAAGTCATAGCTCTCGGGTGTGGTGTTTACGGTATGGAATCGTGTGTTTTGGAAGAAAACTCCGTTCGAGCCTATGTAACCCGTAGGTATGCCGTTTTTATTGAGAATGTCGTATATAAGCAGGGAGGAAGTAGTCTTTCCTTTTGTTCCCGTAATACCTATTATCGTCATTTCGTCTGCGGGATTTCCAAAAAATTTTGCGGAAAGAAGCGCGAAAGCAGTTCTTGTGTCGGAGGTTATTATTATGAACGCATCGTCTTCGAGCTTTATTTCTCGCTCCACAACGAAAATGCGGCAGCCCTCTCCGTATGCGGATCTTGCAAAGGCATGACCGTCCGCAACAGCACCGGGGAGACATACGAACATAGAATCGTCAAAGACCTTTCGCGAGTCACAGCTCAACGAAAGAATATCGATTTTTTCGGGGTCGAGTCCCGAACGGTTTATGACACCATTGTAATCAATGGATTTTAAAAGTTCACTTAACAGCATAACTTGCTTCCTTTCACGATCTATGATCAAAAGTATTGATAGGCGGAACAGAAAACGACATTAGCTCCGCGTCGAAATTTTTTGGTTCTTTTTGGCAAAGGCGTATTGCCGAGAGGGCAAGCACCTCAAGTGAGTCGATAAAGTCGTTACCCGGTAGATGATTGCGCTTTAGCAAGGATAATTCGGTACAACCGAGTATCATTCGCTCGCATCCGTCTGTGCGAAGCTCATCGACGACTTCTAAAAATGCGTCGATATTAGGAGCAAGCCCTTTTTTTATCTGTCCGTAAATGATATCTGACACGATTGCTTGTCCGCTTTCGGAGGGAATAGCACATTCTATCCCGACCTCTTTGAGAGCCGTTTCATATGCGCGAGAGGTCACCGTTCCCTCGGTTGCCAAAAGTCCGACCTTTTTGAGTCCGAGTGAGCGGCAAAACTCGACGGTCATGCATATAATGCTTAATATGGGTATATTTACACTGTCGCATATTCCTTCGTAAAAGCAGTGCGCGGTGTTACAGGGGATAGCTATCATATCAGCTTGCGCGTGTTCCAAGCGTTGTGCTTCCTCTATCATAGCAGGCAGAGGACTTTCCGTACTTTTTCCCAATATATATTCGGTTCTGTCAGGCGTGTTTGCGCGTGAGGATATTATAATATTAAGGTGTTGTTGATCTTTTGCTGCACGGGTATGGGCTGTAAGCATCTCGTAAAAATATACGCTTGACATAGGTCCGAGACCGCCAAGGATACCGAGCGTCATATTATCCAAAATTATCAACACCTTTCTGATTTTTGTTAGGAATTTTCAAGAGCTCGAACAAGGTTCTCGATGGGAGAGGCATCCTTGAAAACGTTCGGGTCGGCTATTATATAATGAGCCTCAAGCTTCTCGGTAAACTCAAGGATGATAGCTTCGGCTTTTTCGGAGCATGGGATAAGCACCGGAAGCATATCCGAATATGTTTTTGCAAACTCGATAAGCTCTTCGACTATGAGTCGTTTCTCACTCGTTTCGGGTAGCTTTAGCGTTTTACAAGATATGTCAAACATATCTGAAAAACGTCTTTTTCCGCATATGAAAGATACTATTCCGTGACAGTTGAAAATACGTGATGAAATGCGGTGAGCTTTCGGCGTATTATCCAATAAAACCGGAAGAACGTTTTGCACGAGAGCAAGATATTTGTCGCTTATTGGCATTTGTTATCCTCGCAACATATTGAAATACATATAATTATTTATATTATATCATAATGAAAAAAATTTGTCAAATACAAAAAGTCAGAAAAAACAAAAATATCAAATGAAAAAGCAAAAGTTTTATTGACTTTAGTTTATTGCGGTGTTATAATGAATTGAATAAATCAAAATTTTACAAGGAGACTTAAAAATGGAAAAGACATACGGCGCATGGCAGGGTAAAAAAGTATTGTTTATAGGAGATTCTCTTACGGCAAGACGTGTTTATCCCGAGGTCGTAAAGGAAATACTCGGAATAGAGACCTTTTATCACTGTAAAGGCGGTATAGGGCTTATCGCTATGGTCGACGGAGACAAGGGCCTTGGCGGCGAATACGACAACTACACCGACGCGTCGGGAGTACTGCGCCCTCTTTGCGCAGAGGACGTAGCCGATAAGGATCTTATCGTTTTGTTTGGCGGATATAACAGCAGACACACGGCTATAGGAAGAGCGGGCGACAGATATGCCCAAAGCGGAGGAGACAAAACTATCGCGGGTATGATGCAATACTGCATAGACAGAATTTATGAGGAGCTTGGTAAGGCAAACAACCTTACCTGTAAATTGCTTATCGTTACAGTTGATTGTTCGGGTAAATATCCGTGGGTAGATGTTGACGGATTCGGTGAGATAGGCGGAAAGGGTTCGGGAAAATCGCTTGAGAACATGGCAAATGTTCAGATAGAAGTCGCAAAACGAAATGCGATACCCGTATGTGATCTTTTCCATACGTCAGGTATAAATCCTCATACTTGGAACGTATTCAGCTTTGAGTCAAATGAAACACCCTCGCCGTATTCTCCCTACCGTCTCGATGAAAAGGGTTATCCCGTAAGTGATAAGCGTATACGCTACGTAAAGGGAGAGTCTTATTATCAGTGGAGAGACGGTAAGGTCGTTCTTGAGGAATATACGGGAATAACGCAATATAAACACCCCGCGCCTTATCCGTATAATGCCGATCAGGTACATAAATCTCCCGAGGGGTATAGACGTATAGGCGAGGTAATAGCGGGTTCGATAATAGCCTCATACGGAAATTGAGATAGAAAGATTTTCGGATCTTTTATAATAAATGCGGAAAAATATACGTTATATGAATATATTTTCCTAAAACACTTGAAATTTTTTCATGGTTGTATTATAATTAAAATGTAATGGTTTCGCTTATTGATATAAAAAGGGAGATGCGAGTATGAAACGCGAAAAAATTTATAAAATTTTTTCGGATATGCCAACGCTAAAGACCGAACGACTTATCTTGCGTCCGATGCGTGTTGGCGATGCGGCAGATATGTTTGATTACGCGCACAGAGAAGATGTAACGACCTATCTTTTATGGTCTCCGCATCAATCGATATCTTATACGCGAGAGTATCTTAAGTATATAGAGACGCGCTATGATGCGGGGGATTTTTACGATTGGGCAGTTATTGAGAGAGCGAGTGGGAAAATGATAGGCACTTGCGGATTTACACGTATCGATATACCTAATAATTCGGGAGAGATAGGTTATGTTTTGAATCCTGAGTTTCATGGTAAGGGTTACGGAACGGAGGCGGCAAGTGAAGCTTTGAGCTTTGGCTTTGACGTGATAGGACTTCACAGGATAGAGGCGAAGTTCATGGAAGGAAATGACGCGTCTTTGCACGTTATGGATAAGCTTGGAATGACTTTTGAAGGTTTAAGAAAAGAATCTATGCTCGTCAAAGGGAAGTACCGTACAATTGGAATATGCGCTATTCTTGCTGACGATTATCGAAAGCTTTCTGACAAATGATCGATCGTTTTTTAGGTATACATCGTACAAAATAAAAAAGGAGTTTTTCACATGATTTTTGGAATAGTTACAGGTGTTGTTGTTGGATTGATGGCACTTACCGTTTTTGGCGGAGCGATGAAGGGAAGAAAATGTGCATGGCAATACACGGCTTTGCGTCTTGCAAACGTCGTTGTTTCCGCAATTATTGCGGTTATAGCTTCTGCTTTTATAGGAAAAGCTTTGGGTGGCTTGATATCAAAGGAATTGATCAAATTACCCGAAGATATTTCAGCTGCTTTTAGCACTATGCCGTCGGCTTCCGGACTGATCGGCGCTTTTGTTGCAATGTTTTTAGCACCCATACTGTTTTATTTGATCTTCGCGATCGTTCGCGGTATAATCGGTCTGTTCGTACCTTCTATCGCGTATATGATTAGCAGCGATAAAATTAAAGCCGTTTCTATTGATGCCAATGGTAAAAAGCTTTCCAAGAAGGCACTTTTGAAAAGCAAAAATGGCGGTCTTTTAGGTACGGCTCTCGGCGGTGTTTCCGCACTTTGCTTGTTCATTGTATTGGCAGCACCCTTGACGGCTTACGTTGCGGTAGCTAACGGTGTTATGATGATGATACCAAGCGATAATGAGATAGTTACCGTTGCCGCGGAAGTCACAGATGCTGTTTCCGAAAACATGGGAACTAAGGCAGTAAAGAAATTGGGCGGGGATCTTTTAGTCGCTAACATGACAAGATATGAACTTGCGGGTCAGAAATCTAATTTGACGACGGAGACAAAGCTTATTACAGCTATCGGCAAAGCCGTTCATGCAGTAAATGATAATAATGTTGACCGAGCTGAAGCGGCAAGTGTTGTTCGCGAGGTTGGAGATGCGTTTGAAGAAACCAAATTCCTTCCCGCAGCCGCTGCTGAGCTTCTTGATTCTGCTTCGGAAAGTTGGAGCGAGGGCGAAAAATTTGCTGGTATCAATGCCCCTTCTTTGGGTAAAAACTCGGAGGGACTTACAAAAGAAATATATACGACCTTTGACGATAGCAATACTGAAACTGTTAAAAAGGACGCTCATACTATCGCCAATATTATCGCGTGTATAGTTGAAGCAGAAGCTTTTGACGATATAAAGGGCAACTTTATTTCAGTTCTTGAAAACGAAGACGTTACCCAAAAAATATTGTTCGAGCTTCTTGACAACGACCATCTTGACGGAATGGTGGGCGGACTTATGAACTACGGTGTAGATGTGCTTTGTAATTCTCTTGAGATCCGTCATGATATGAACGGTATGTATGAGGATTTTCTTGCGGATCTTGAAAAGATAGATGCGGGAACAGATCCTTCCAACGAAGAAGCTATCTCAAATGCTCAGAACGAATACAAAAAGCTCTTTGACAAGTATGGTATCAAGGTAACTGACGATAATACGAAGGCTGCCGCTGTTGCTGACGCAAACGGTGATGATATGACACAGTGGCTTGCAGAGCAGGAAATGATCTTGTCTGAAAATGACTTTATTGAAAAGAGCGTGCTCGTTACCGCCGTTGATATAAACCTTAAGGATCACCAGATAACCGACAAAGCGGTAGAGGCAGTAAAGCTTGCAAAGGCATTGCATTCGGTAGTAACTCTTTCCGATCAGCTCAAGGGAAGCAACAACACAGTAAATACCGTTATGGAGTTAGGTCCTGTACTTGACGCATTTGCAGAGACCGAAACGGTTGGATCGGGTTGTACGGGCAATTTGCTTTTGGCTATTCTTCAGTCTGACAAGGTAAGCAAGACCGTTGGATTTGATCATATCCAAGCTACCGAAATAGCGGATTCGATCAATAGCGGATCAAAGAAGGGTGGATATACATCGCAAATGAATACACTCGGTCAGACGGTCGATGTGCTTCAGACCGTATCCAATAAGGGAGATTCTAAAGAGGCGGTCAGTACGCTTTTGAAGGACATTACTCCCGAGACCGCAAAGACCGTGCAGACTGTTACTACCCCTACCGTTATGAAAGAAAACGGTGTTCCTGAAAAGAGCGCAGAGCCGGCATCAAGCATGATGTCTAATATGCTTGGCGGTCTTGCTGACGCAAAGAGTGAAGGAATGACCGATGAGCAGCTCGATAAGGAAACTGTAGCGGTAAACAACGTTCTTAATACGGCTATGAATATAGATAGCTCTCATGAATCGGTATTTGGAGAGGAAAGCGCTACGGGCGTTACTGCAGAGCAGTACGTAAACGAGATGATGGATTCTCAGATCGTAACTCAGACGATAATCGACCACGTTTACGGCGATGGTGATACTCCTCAAATGGACCCCTTAAACTCTGAAAGAGTCTTGAATGATGATGAGGTTGATTCCCTTATTGATGCCCTTAATAGCAAGTGGCAGAGCGCAAGTGCGGAGGAAAAGGCAGATCCTAATTTCGATAAGACCATAGTGGCTCTGGCGGCGCTTATAAACGTTCAGATAGATATTACCGCTAACGGTGTTGTGAAAACAGCATAATTATAATAAAATAATTCAGCCTTGGCAAACTTGGGTTTGCCAAGGCTCTTTCTATCTTCATATACTGTTGTTGAAGGGAACACTGATTTTAAAGCAGGCTGCTCTTCAATATAGGCTAAAAATTCCACCCGTAAATATTTGTATCCGTGTTTAAGAAGGTGAAGTCACGGTAAAAATATACTTGTACGGAAAAACAGTATTTGGAGTGTGAAATGAAATGAGCGTAAAACGCGGAGATATTTATTATGCCGATCTCAGTCCCGTAGTCGGATCGGAGCAAGGCGGGCTTCGTCCCGTTTTGATAATTCAGAATGATATTGGTAACCGTTACAGTCCTACCGTTATCGCGGCGGCTATCACTTCAAGAATGGGCAAAACTCGTTTGCCTACCCATATTGACGTTTATGCGGACAAGGTTGGACTTGCAAAGGACTCGGTAATACTTTTGGAACAGATAAGAACGCTTGATAAGCGCAGACTCAAGGAGAAGATGGGACATCTTGATGACGCAATGATGAATGAGGTGAATGCCGCAATAGCAGTAAGCTTTGGACTTGGACAGACGCTCGGTATAACACCTACAGCATCTTCTATGACCGCAACACAGCAAAGCGGAGCGGTAGCATCGACAGCGGACGGGAATACGATATCTTAAAAACCAAAAATAATTAAAAATATTTTCTTTTTTGCCCCAGAATGTTCATTATTTTGTGATATCATTTTTATAACAAATAAAATTGGTAATAATGGAGCAAATATGAAATTTACACGACGTTACACAACAAATTGGCATGATACAGGCATTGATAGCGCTGTGCGTCTGTCAAGATTGCTCGTTTATATGCAGGAGACTTCAAGCGCACATGTAGCATTCGGCGGTTATTCTCTTGGCAATTTGCGCAGTGACAGAGGGCTTGCGTTTATCCTTAGCAAAATATCCCTTTCTGTGTATATTCCTCTTCGCGCATATGAGGAAATAGACGTTCAAACGTGGACCTGCTCGTCAAAGGGATATTCGTTTATAAGATGCTTCAGAATATTGCGCGGAGAAGAGGTAATAGCCGAAGCGCATACGGTATGGGCACTCGTTGATATCAATAACAAGACTATTTGTCGCGTAGAGGATTGTGGCTTTAAGTTTGAGGATGAGGAGGCACTTGAACTTGATCTGCCGAAAAGATTCAAGCTGCCCACTGACAGAGAGCTTTGCGAGTTGGGTACGAAAAAAATACTTTACTCGGATATCGATAATAATATGCATATGAATAATACGCGATATCCCGATATGCTATGCGACCACATGCCAATTGATAAGATAGAAAAGATCAAGGGCATGACGCTTTCGTTTTTGCGAGAGGCGGCATTTGAGGATACTATTTCCATTAACGGCTGTGAAAAGGACGGAATGTATTATTTTCGAACCTTTAATACTGCAGGTGACGTTTGCCTTGAGGCACAGGTCGTTTTAAAAGAGGAATAAAATTTATAAAAAGGCTGTTTCATTTGGCAAAGCAATGCCGAAAAGCAGTCTTTTTTCTTTCAAAAGACATATTTTTTGAAAAAACATGTGAATATTTACATTTTATTAAAAATGTTTACAAAAAAGTATTGTAATTTTCTCTCGTTTGCGATATCATTAAATGAATAGTGTCCTAAATTTTGCTTTTTGGAGGTGTTCGTCTGTGTTTGGATATGTAAAGGTGAACAGTCCCGAGCTGAAGGTTAAGGAGTACGAATATTATAGAGGCGCATATTGCGGTCTTTGTCGCTCAATGGGAAAATGCACGGGACAGTGCTCGCGTATGACGCTTAATTACGATTTCGTTTTTTTGGCAATGTTCAGGATAGGTATGGAAAAGGTGTCTGTATCGTTTGAGCAAAAGCGTTGTTTGGCTCACCCATTAAAGAAAAGAAATTCAATGCGCCAAAATCCAGCACTCGAATATTGCGCAAAAGCGGCGGCACTTTTGAATTATCATAAGATAATTGACGATCTTGCCGATGAAAAGGGAATGAAAAAGCTACGTGCTATACTTGTAAAGCCATTTGTGAAACACGCTCGTAAAAAGGCACTCCGCGCGGGACTCTCTGATCTTGACTTGCGTATCGCGCAAAATCTTCGTAAGCTTTCCGAGCTTGAAGCACAGAAAATGGCAAGCGTTGATGCGCCTGCCGAAGTGTTTGGAGATATTCTTGCGGATATAGTATCGTATGGACTTGAAGATCACGACGCGCGTATTGCATCTGCTGTCGGTAAAGGCGTTGGCAAGTGGATATATATAATAGATGCGCTCGACGACCTTGAGGACGACGCAAAAAAGAAAAGATACAATCCTTTTCTCCTGCTTTACGATGGAATGCCCCAAAAAGAATCGCTTGCGTCTATGGAGGACGCTCTTAAAAACGAATTGTGTGACGTAGAGTCGGCTATTGATCTTATAGATTTTGACAATGAGATGGTACAGAATATAATTTGTAACATACTATATATCGGATGTCCCGCCAAGGTCAGAGAGATACTTTGCGGTACAGGTGAAAAAAATAAACGAAAAAACCGAAAGGACGGACTTACAGATGACTGATCCATATAAGGTGCTCGGGGTATCACCCGATGCAACGGATGAAGAAATAAAGAAAGCATACCGCAATCTTGCGCGCAAATATCACCCCGACAAATACCGCGACAGCGATCTTGCCGACCTTGCGAGTGAGAAGATGAAGGAAGTTAACGCTGCTTACGAGGAGATAAAAAATCAGCGTGAAAACGGTGGATATACGGGTAATCAAGGCGGATATAACAACAATAATTACGGAGGCTCTTATGCGGGTTCTTCGTCTGCTTCGGGAAATCCTCGCTATAATGAGATAAGAAGATTGCTCAATATGGGCAATGATGCAGAAGCAGAGAGGCTTCTTAATGAGGTACACGAGGGTGACAGAGTTGCAGAATGGCATTTCCTTATGGGTTGTGTTATGATAAAGCGCAACCGATACGTTGACGCGCAGCGATATTTTGACACCGCTTGCTCAATGGATCCTTATAACCGCGAGTACAGAGCGGCACAGGAGAGACTTCGCTCTCGCGCAAATGGCTATGGCGGCGGATATCAGACTTCGGGATCGGGAGGATGTTCGGGCTGCGATATATGCTCGGGACTTCTTTGCGCGGACTGTTGCTGCGAGTGCTGCGGCGGAGACCTTATTTCTTGCTGCTGATAGGTGCTCAAAATGGCACAGAAAAATAATACTAAAAGATTGACCGCTTGCGCCATGCTTTGCGCTCTCGGGGTCGTGTTGCTTTTGCTTGGATCGGTCATAGAGGTAATGGATATCGCTATGGCGGCACTTGCCTCTCTGCTATGTATATTTGCCGTTATTGAATACGGCGGAGCAGCTCCGTGGCTCGTGTTTTCAGTTACGGGCGTCCTTTCGCTCATACTGTTGCCAAACAAAACACCTGCGTTTATGTACGTTGTGTTCCTTGGCTATTATCCGATAATCAAGGAAAAGCTTGAAAGATTCAAAAAGCCGATAGCGTGGCTGTTAAAGGAAGTTATATTCAATGTTTCGCTTATCGTACTCTTTTTGCTCGTTAAATTCCTTTTGATGCCTAACGCAAACGAGCCTTTACTGATATATGCGTTAACTCTTGTTCTTTTTGAGCTCGCTTTCGTTCTTTACGACATAGCGCTGACAAGATTGATAACGTTTTACATTATTAGATTAAGGAATAGATTTAAGTTTATGAAATAAACGGTCTTATAAGACCGTTTATTTTTATCATATCCCCATAGCCGAAGCCAATTTTTCGAGTGCCGTCTTTTCAAGGCGGCTGACGTAAGAGCGAGATATTTTTAAAAGCTCTGCTACCTGCTTTTGAGTGAGAGGATCTGCGCCGCCAAGTCCGTAACGCATTACTATTATCTGCCGTTCTCGTTCGTCAAGCACGGTGTCAACAAAGCGAAGAGCCTTTTCGGCGGATATCTTTCGTCCTATCTCAAGCGGGATATCCTCGTCACAGCTTATTACGTCAATGTAGGTCAATGGATTTCCGTCGCGGTCGATATCGATGGTGTCGTTAACGGAGACCTCTGCGGAAAGCTTTTTTTGCGCTCGGAAATGCATGAGTATTTCGTTTTGTATGCAGCGGGCGGCGTAGGTGGCAAAGCGCGCGCCGTTTGATACACGAAATGTGTCGACTGCCTTTATAAGTCCGAGCGTACCTATCGACACAAGGTCCTCTTGGTTTTTTGCGGATGCGTAATATTTTCTCACGATATGTGATACAAGGCGAAGATTATGCAATATCAATTGCTCCCGCGCATGTGTATCACCGTTTTCCATTGCTTTGAAATATTGCTTTTCTCTTTCCGACTCTAGAGGAGGGGGAAAACTTTTTTGCGTTCCGATACCAAGTATCAGATGAAGAAAATTTGAAAATATACTGAAAATATTGCCGACCATGATTCCTCCATGGCGCATAAATTTGCCGTTTTATTAACGACAATGCGCTTATTTGAATTTTATGCTTCGAAAAACGAATAATTCCGATAAGGGAAGTCCATTTTGATTGACATAATAAGGATTTTATGGTACAATAATAATATAAACGATATATATCGAATTTTTGAGTTAAGGAATAAGTAATTATGAAAAAAATATTGAATGGTAACGCAGTAATAGGACAATCCGGAGGTCCTACCGCGGCGATAAACGCTACACTTTCGGGTGTAATAAGAGGAGCTTTTGAGGCTTCTTGTATAGAAAAGATCTTTGGCATGCGCAATGGCATAGAAGGATTGCTCGGTGAGCGACTCGTTTTACTGAACGATCTTGCTTCAGACGATGAAAAATTGAAAATATTGGAGCAAACTCCTGCGGCGGCTCTCGGAAGCTGTAGAAAGAAGCTTCCTGACCCTCACTCAACAGATCCTAAGGATATCGAAGTATTTGAAAAGGTTTTTGAGGTATTCAGGAAGAACGATATAAGATATTTCTTTTACATAGGCGGAAACGACTCTATGGATACGGTCGCAAAATTGTCTGAATATTCAAAGAAGAATCAATACGAGATACGTTTGATAGGCGTTCCGAAAACGATAGATAACGACCTTGTCGGAACAGACCATACCCCAGGCTTTGGTTCAGCGGCTAAATTTATCGCTACTACTGTTAGGGAAATAGTAAGAGACTGTTCGGTATATACTCAAAAATCGGTAACTATTGTGGAAATAATGGGACGTGACGCCGGTTGGCTTACTGCTTCCTCTGCTATTGGCAGAATAGTTGACGGTTGTGCTCCCGATCACGTATATCTTCCTGAATGTCCGTTTGACGCCGAATTATTTTTCAATAATATTGAAAACTTATTTAAGGAAAAATCGGGAGTGGTAATAGCTGTTTCGGAAGGACTTCGATTTGCAGACGGAAGATACGTTGGAGAAGGAAGCCAGAGCGGAAGCGTTGACGTGTTTGGACATAAGTATCTTTCAGGAACGGGAAAGGTTCTTGAGAATATGGTGAGGGAGAGATTTGGCTGTAAGGTTCGTTCGGTAGAGCTTAATCTACCTCAACGTTGTGCAGGGCATATTATTTCGTTGACCGATATTACGGAATCGGTGAGAATAGGAAAAGCGGCAGTTGTTGCGGCGGTACGTGGCGAAAGTGGGGTAATGATGACTTTTGTGCGTGAGGATTCTGTGGATTACAATTGTAATATTGAACCCAAATGTGTGTTGGAAATTGCAAACAAAACCAAATACGTCCCCGATGAATATTTGACGGATAAAAAAGATAATGTTACTGACGAATGTTGCGAATATTTACTCCCACTGGTGTGTGGAGAGTGTGATATAAAATATTCACAAGGGCTTCCCATACATATCGTTATATGAGGTGAATGATGAAAATTGCAATAGTTACGGGGGCTTCTTCCGGAATGGGCAGAGAGTTTGCCGAACGCATAGGGAATAGTGAAAAGCTTGATGAGATCTGGGTAATAGCCAGAAGAACTGAGCGCCTTGAGGAACTGAAAAGTACGATAAGAATTCCTGTTGTGCCGATGTCGCTCGATCTGACCGATGACGGAGATGTGGAAAAATACAAAAGAAGATTGATAGATACGAATCCCGACGTGCGTATTCTTGTCAATGCCGCCGGATATGGAAGAATAGGTCATGCCGAGACGATAACTAATTTTGAGCAGATAGGCATGATAGACCTTAACGCTAAGGCTTTGACCGAAATCACCCTTATAACCTTACTTTATATGAGTGAAGGCGCAAAGATATATCAGCTTGCATCAATGTCGTCTTTTATGCCTGTTCCGTATCTTAGCGTGTATGCGGCGACTAAGGCGTATGTTTTAAGCTTTTCGCGTTCTCTGAATATAGAGCTTAAAAATCGTGGCATTCGCGTTATGGCGGTAGCTCCCGGTTGGGTTAGAACGGAATTTATGGATCGCGCCGAAGATGAAAATGAAATGGTAGTCTACTATGACCGTTTTTATAACAGTTCTGACGTTGTTTCACGCGCTTTGAATGATATGAAAAAAGGAAAAGATGTTTCAATATGCGGATTTGCTACTCGCATGAAAATTTTTGGAATGAAGTGCATGCCACATTCTCTAACCATGGGAATATGGTGCAGACAACAACGCAAAAAGAGAATGGAAAAGAAAACACAAAAGTGATGAAAAACACAAAATAACGATACGAAGCTCTCGGCGTTTTTTGAAAAATGCCGAGAGCTTTTGTGATATAAAATTATATATAATTTTTTACTGATTTGGCAAAGTTGAGGTATAGAGCTTAACTTTTATACGCATAATAAAGCTTGAATTATCCTTTTGAAAGGAGATAATTATGCGTATTTTGAGTGAAGATTATAACGACAACGTGCGGTTTATTGATGAGATATTGCGGGTCGATAAAAGCTTTGACGTTCTTAATAAAAAACTTAAAATAGGGAAAGATGAATTGACACTTTATTATATTGACGGCTTTGTTAAGGACGCTGTTATGCAAAAGCTCATGCTTTATTTTGTTTCTCTTAAGGGGCTTCCGAATACCGCGGATGATTTTGTACTTTCTCATGTGACTTACGTTGAGACTGATATCACAGAGGATGTTGACCTTATGATACAGATGGTAATGTCGGGTGCGTCGCTTGTTCTGGGAAGTAAATTTGGTAAACGTGCTATAATTATAGATACTCGCACGTATCCTGCCAGAGAAACTCAAGAGCCCGAGGGTGACAGGGTCATGCGAGGACCAAGAGACGGTTTTGTGGAAACTTTGATTTTCAATACCGCGCTTGTTCGTAGGCGTATAAGGAACCCTTCCTTGACGATGCATTATATCACGGTGGGAAAAGACTCGCAGACGGACGTAGTCGTTTGCTATATGGCGGACAGAGCCGATCTCGATTATGTTGAGAAATTGAATAGCAAGATCAAAAAAATAGACACAGACGCGCTGACCGTAGGGCATCAATCTCTTGCGGAATGTCTTATAAGGACTAAATGGTACAATCCTTTTCCAAAAATACGCACCACCGAAAGACCCGATGCGGCGGCGGCGCAGCTCCTTGAAGGCAGTGTTCTCGTTTTTATAGATAACAGTCCACAGGTTATGGTTCTTCCGTCTTCAATATTTGACTTCATGCAGGAATCGAACGACTTTTATTTTCCACCCCTTACAGGCACGTATATTCGTTTGATGAGACATATCGTTTTTCTTTTGACGCTCATAATCACGCCGCTTTGGTATCTCTGTCTCCTTTATCCGACTATTTTGCCCACATGGCTTCATTTTGCGTTGCCCAATGACACGGGTCAGCTGCCTGTGATAGTTCAGCTTTTGCTGGCGGAATTTTTGATAGATGCTTTGCGCCTTGCTTCTTTGAATACGCCTGATATGCTTAATAATTCGCTTTCGGTGGTCGGCGGTCTTATTCTCGGAGATTTTGCTGTGGAAATAGGCTGGCTTATTCCCGAGGTCATTCTATACATGGCTTTTGTTGCTATTGCGAATTTCACTCAAAGAAGCTATGAGCTTGGATATGCTATAAAATTCATGAGAATTCTTTTGCTTATCGTTACGGCTATATTTGGAATATGGGGATTCGCGGCGGGAGTCGTTCTTATTGGCGTTTTGATAGCGACGAACAGTACGATCAACGGAAAGAGAAGATATCTTTATCCTCTTATCCCGTTTGATGCCAAAGCTTTAAAGTCGCTTTTCTTCCGTGTTCGCAAAAAAGAGCCTAAAAATCAATAAAAAATAAAGCCTCAAGTCAAGCGTGTCTTGAGGCTTTTGCCTTTTTGTCTTTGCTGCATATATTATATATAATTAAAAGGAAGGAAACTTCGAAAGCCCGAGGGGGTAAAAAGCTGCCTTTGAAAAAACAAAAATTACATAAAGCGATTTCTTTTGCGGAGGGAAAGCTTAAAAAAGTTGTGCTTTTGTGCATAATTGACAAAAAATAATCGAAAAATTCATTAATTTTTTTATACACATAAAATAAAAAAATCTTGCAAAATGAAAAAAGTTATGGTATAATTATAAGGCTTGATATGCGATGAAGCGAGAGGTTGCCGCAGATCCGACTAATTTGCGGGTAATTTTCGCCGAGTATGTCCGTTCAATCGGGCGAAAGTGATTCGCTTATCATTGTGTTGCTGACCTATTAAGGTTGGCTTCGTGCGATCCTTATGTTCCGCCGAGGTGGCCCCCGCAGATGCTGATGTGAAGGCAATTTCGGATTTTTAAATGGACACAAAAGAAACACACGGCACGGTGTTGAGAGTTTCGCGCCCCTGAAATGCGGTTTGCATGACGGGAAAGGAAGCGCATGCAGACAGGCAAATTTTATAAGGAGGTAAAAACAGGTGGCAGTCAAGGAAAAAATCAGAGTAAGACTCAAGAGTTACGACCACACTCTCATCGATGCTGCGGCAGAGAAGATCGTGGAAGTTGCGAAGAGAAACGGCGCAACCGTTTCGGGTCCTATTCCGCTCCCTACCGAGAAAGAGATCGTAACGATTCTCCGCGCGGTACACAAGTACAAGGATAGCCGTGAGCAGTTCGAAATGCGCACGCACAAGAGACTTATCGATATCGTAAAGCCTTCCCAGAAGGTTGTTGACGCATTGATGAGTGTCGAGCTTCCCGCAGGTGTTGAGATCGAAGTAAAAATCTAATCAAGCACTTCGAAACATCAACAAAACAAAGATAACAGCCGATGCAAGTTATTAACCTGTTACTAACCTACAGTTCGGCAACTTTGTAAGTCATGTTGGCGACAGAAACTGTCAGTCAACCAATAATTTACAGGAGGAAAAACAAAATGAACAAGGGCATTATCGGAAAGAAGATCGGTATGACTCAGATCTTCGACGAAATCGGAAACGTTATTCCGGTTACGGTAATCCAAGCAGGTCCGTGCGTAGTCGCACAAAAGAAGACCGTTGAGACCGACGGTTACAATGCAGTTCAGCTTGGCTTCGACGACGTTAAGGAGAAGCATCTGAACAAGCCTGAAAAGGGTCACTTCGAAAAGGCAGGAGTTGCTTTTAAGAAGCATCTCAAGGAGTTCCGTCTTAATGACGTATCCGCTATCAACGCAGGCGACGTTATTACTGTCGATACCTTCGCCATAGGCGACAAGGTCGACGTTACTGGTATAACGAAGGGTCGTGGATATACGGGTGTAATCAAGAGATGGAATCACCACCACCTCAGAATGACTCACGGTACTGGTCCTATCCACCGTCAGCCCGGCTCTATGGGCGTTATTGACCCTGCAAGAATCTTCAAGAACAAGAAGATGGCTGGTCAGTACGGTAACGAGCAGGTAACGGTTCTCAATCTCAAAGTTGTTAAAATCGATTCCGAAAAGAATCTTATCGCCATTAAGGGTGCTGTTCCCGGCGCCAAGGACGGTATTGTATTCATCCGCGATTCGGTTAAAGCATAAGCGGAAGGAGGAAACACACAATGCCTAATATGAAAGTAATGGACATGACCGGCAAGGAAGTCGGTGAGATCGTATTGTCCGACGTAATATTCGGAGCTAAGATCAATACTGCAGTCCTCCATGCCGCAGTTAGAGCTTATCTCATGAATCAGAGACAGGGCACTCAGTCCACTCTTACCCGCACCGAAGTTTCGGGCGGCGGAAAGAAGCCTTGGAGACAGAAAGGAACCGGTAGAGCTCGTCAGGGTTCGACTCGCGCTCCTCAGTGGACTCACGGCGGTGTTGCTCTCGGCCCGAAGCCCAGAGATTACCGTCTCGACATGAACAAGAAGACCTCGAGAGTTGCACTCTTCAGTGCGCTTTCCGCTAAGGTTGCTGCCGGTGAGCTCGTTGTTGTTGACGAGATCAAGATGGAAGCTTACAAGACCGCTGAGATCGTTAAGATGCTCAAGGCTCTTGGATGCGAGAAGGAAGTAGTCGTTCGTTATAAGGACGAGGAAACCAAGAAGGTATTTCTTGAGACTAAGAAAAGAACTTGGAAGGAAAGAACCGCAAAAGTTGCGCAGAGCGCGCTCGTTGTTCTTCCCGCTGTTGACAAGTTCGTAGTTAAGAGCTGCGCAAACATCCCCGGTGTTACCGCAACTCTTGCAAGCACCATCAACGTTTACGAGGTGCTTAAGGCTGAGAAGGTCATCATGACCCGCGCGGCTATCGAAAAGCTTGAGGAGGTGTACGCATAATGAAAATGGTACAGGATATCATCATTAAGCCTATCATCACAGAGGCAAGCATGGATAAGCTCGCTGAGAAGAAATATACCTTCAAGGTAGCAGCTGACGCAACAAAGCCTGAGATTGCAAAAGCGGTTGAGGAATTGTTCGGCGTTAAGGTCGCTGTTGTAAACACGATCAATATGAAGAAAAAGCCCAAGAGACTCGGAGTTCACCTCGGATATACTTCCGAATGGAAGAAAGCAATCGTTACTTTGACTGCTGATTCCAAGACCATCGAGTTCTTCGACGGCCTTAACTGATGGTAGGAGGTAAGAAAGAATGCCTACGAAGAAGTTTAAGCCGACTACACCGTCGAGAAGACATATGACGGTGCCGACCTTCGAGGAGCTGACGAAGTTTACTCCCGAAAAGAGCTTGGTCGTTATTAAGAAGAAGTTCGCCGGACGCAACAGCTACGGCAGAATCACCGTTCGCCACAAGGGCGGCGGAAACAAGCTCAAGTACAGAATTATCGATTTCAAGAGACAGGGCACCGCTCCCGCAACCGTAATCGGTATCGAGTACGACCCCAACAGAAGCGCGTATATCGCACTTCTGCAGAATGAAGCAGGCGAGAAGAGCTACATTATCGCTTCCGTTGGCCTGAAGGACGGCGACACCGTTTACAC